>NZ_JBWCCT010000007.1:0-522438 GCF_056279605.1 Paraburkholderia sp. TE9906 | reverse complement strand
TCGTCAGGCTCCCTAGCAGCAACAGAAACCCCACCCCCAAAAGGTGGGGTTTCTGCGTTTACGGCGCTCAACTGACCGGGGCGCCGGTCCTGCGGATTAAAGGTGCGGACGTCGCGCCGTAACAGGCCACCCGATCTCAATCTCGATCCCGATCCCGATCCGCCACGCGCAACGCATGGCACATCAGCCGCCTGGCGGCCCCCCATCTCAACCCGGCCGCCAACTGAAGGCCGGACCGCTCGCGGCATGCGCGTCGTCCTGAGCGCGCAGTCAGAGAACTCCAGCCGCTCCAACGCCTTGCTCTAACCCGACTTGTACCGCACCTGCTCAAGAGCTAATCACCGGACTGCCCCAGTTGTGTAAGCGCGGCTCCAATAACGTCTCGACTGCGGTTGGGATCGTCGGACTGTGACGTGGCGCTGATCGGCGATGGGCCATGACTCGAGCTCGCCGACGCGGTTAATAGGGTGATCTGGGCTGCGTGGGAGCACGAAGCGCAGATACTCCTCTGGATCGATGCCGTTGTGTCTCGCGGTACCAATGAGCTAGAGATTGCGGCCGCGCGTTCGCCTCCGGAGTCTGCTCCGGCGAACAGATACGCCGATTATGCAGAGTTCTGCATAATCATCGTTATGTGCTGTTGTGCATTATGGCGAGTACGATCCGTCTCGCGATTCCCTTCCTAGGCGCCAACGTCTGGCAGAGTGCGGCCGGACGGCGCTAACTCCGCATAATAAAATGTGGTCTGATGGTGTCCCGCTAACCCATCTGCGGAGATCATCATGTTTATCGATGCATGCCTGAACCGTCTAGCCCGGCGAGACGGGCATGCTACATGAGCCACCGAACCAGTTCATCGCTTCTTACATTGCTGAACTGGAGCGCCAACGCTACGCACGAGGTATTGTTGGAGCGTACCCCCCGGTGCCTCGCTCATTTCAGCTATCGGATGAGACGTAAGCGCCTTCGTGCTTCGGCTGTTAATGAAACGCTCGTCGAGCGTTTCATACGGGACCACCTGCCCGTTTTGCCGCTCTTCACAATCTTGCCGATCACTTGTATCGGAGATGCGCCCTGCACCATCTTTAGCGCTGCCGTTCACGCTGACCCCATCCCCGCGATGTCGCCGGATCCCGTAGCTCATGAATTGCACAACTTCCCCTCAGTGTTTGCGAGACACTTGCGGCTTGGAGCGTTCGACGTGCGTCTATCGCGTGCAGCATCTAAAGGTATTTTTCACAAGCTGCATGATGAACGCCTCTGCCGAATCCTTCACCTCATGGCTCCGGCAGTCGACGCATTTCTGAGCGCTATCGCCCGGGGCCACTGGAAACCTGGCTCGCCTGGGTTATCTGTACGAGTCTGCGTAGCTATCTGAGATTCCGGCCGTTGCGAGGTGACGATATCGGGCTGGTTGTTTCAACATTGCCGCTTATCGCCCACTGGCCGCACCGAAACCGCCGAACGTACTGTCGGATACCCAGCTCGAACGTTTCCTGCAAGCTTTCGATGCCAACACCGCATCCGGTATACGCGATTGCGCCTTAGCTCGCTGCAGCCTTGATCTTGGGCTGCGCAGAGACGAGGCCGAGCACCTCACACTGGACTTTATCGACTGGCGAGGTGGCATTGTGACTTTACAGCACACTAGGAGTCGTCGCGTCCAACGCATGCCGCGTCCGGAACTGGCTGGTGGAACTCTAGCGCAAGTACTTGCGCGAGGGCGCCCGCACACCTGCAGTCGATCGGTGTTCGTGCGTCACCGCGAATCGTTTGGCATTCCGCTAAGCGTCGACGCGATTCGCAATGCAATGAATCGGACATTCATGCGCTGCTGCCTGGATGGCCAGTTCTGCAACATGCATGTGCTTCGAAGATCAACCGTCACTCGCCTGCAAAGGGCGAACGTCTCGATCAAGAAAATCGCTGAATTGCTGCGGCACTAGAGCCTGAACGCGGCCCGCGACTACGCTCGTGTGGATATCGAGCGCCTGCGAGACGTACGGCGAGCGCCCTGAAGATCGGGGGAGCGATCTCAACTGCTCTGCATAATTCGGACGTGTACAAACGCCGACCGATGGCGACGCCTCGCAGCGCGCGTTCGACTGGCAGATTGTGAAATTCGAGCCGGCCGTTATCGCAATAGCGCATGGGCGTTTCCCACCGGTTCAGCGCATAAACAATGGCCCCGCTCGCGTCGGTTTTGCGCGAGAGCCTTTCCATCATAGATGTGAGCCACGCATAGAATCGATCGAGTAGCGGCCGCGCGTGTTCATGACGCTGCGCATGACTCATCGGGCGTTTGCCAGCGATCGCGTCGGCAATCCTGTATAGCGCGCCGACACGCTCGAGCGCCTCGGTGTTCAACGCATTCGAGCGCTACGTGCCATTCATGGAACTGTTGTCACGCAAGTGCCCAACAGGCAGCCTCCGTGACACGCCCGATTACGTAGGTGGCCTAGCAACGACCGTACGCGCCAGCTTGCAGCGTACCGTTGAGTGAGCCGGGGTGACGCATCCGGATGCATGCTCTTCTGATCCGGCGTATAGGCAAACCACACCGCTGACGGTGTCGTGTCGGCAGAGGTGCGATCATCGCGCACGTACACCCACGAGCGTCCGGTCTTCGCTGCCGTTACCTGCTGCAAACACCGGGGCCGAGGTTTCGTCAAGGCGCACATGACAGCCGCCCCGCAAGTTTGCAGGCACATACTCAAGCTGTTCGGATGATACCTTCGCCCAACAACTTCATGGCACAGTCGCAGACCACGGGCGCGGATCCGCTCGCATGCTACGATGGTCCGCTCAATACGCATGCATAAGATCGGAGACATAGATGCGTCCGGAGAGTGCAGCCCGTTTCGATGAACAGTTCGCGCCTCGCATCGCCGAGGCGATCGCCGCCTGTTTCGCCACCACCGTGCATACCGAAGTGCTGCCGTATGGCGGCCCCGGGCATCCCACCCGCGTGCGGATTCATGCTGCGCCGCTCACGGAGCTGGGCCATTACGCGCATCCGTTGAATCTGTATCTCACCTGGGACAGCGACGAAATCGAAAGACTGATGGACGCGCGAGGAGAGGCGCGCTTCGCCAACTATCTCGCCGCGCTGCCGCGCAAGCTAAGCGCGTGGACTCACGCGCGCGAACTGGATTTTCTGTCGCATACGCAAGGTGAACCTGTGGCGTTGATCGGCGGGCTCGATTTCGAGTCGTGAGCGGCGCGTGAATGCGCGCGACGTGACGTGACGAATACGCTGAAAACAGGCGCCACATGAAAAACGGCCACTGCGGATACCCCGCAGCGGCCGTTGCCTTAGTCGACGCGGTCGACAGATGCTCAGCGACCCAACGCCGGATCGCTCATGCTGCTCTTGCCGGTCTCGACGTGCCCCGCAAAACGCCGCACGAACGCCGTGTCCGTATCGACCGTGATGGTCAGGTCGTACCAGCCATGCGCGTTGCGCAGATCGAGGTAGAGCTGATCGGTATCGCCGCCGCGCACCGAATGGTTGATCACGTGGTTCGCATCGTACGCGTTGACGATCGTGAACTGGCAACGCGCGCTGCCCACGTTCTCCAGCCGCAGTTGCAGATTGCCGTTCGACACGTCGTAGCCCTCGGCAGCTTCAGGGCGCGCGACGTCCGGGCCGTGCCATCCATTGTGCGATGCCGGTTTGCCCGCGAAGCGGCGCAGAAAACCGTTCGGACCGTGTACCGTGAAATCGTAGGTGCCGTCCGCGTTCAACGGCAACTGGTCCTGCAGTCGCTTGCCTGGTTCGACCGTATAGCTGCGCGGCGCATCGGCGCTCTGAGCGGCATACACGAGGAACACCGCGCCGGTGCGTCCCGTGTTGACGAAGCGCATCGCCAGCTTGCCGCTCGAACCTTCGCTCTGCACGCGCACGAACAGTTCGTATGGCAACGCGCGGGCGGGGCGCACGCCGGGCTCCTGCTTCGGCACCGTCTGCACGGCCGGCGGTTGCGGAATGTAGTCCGGATGACGGTTCTGGTCGGGCGGCACATAGGCGCTCGTGCTTGGCAGCGAGGGCGGCGTGGCGTTCGGGTTCTCGAAGTTGAAGGCCGACATCAGATCGCCGCATACTGCACGGCGCCATGGCGTGATGTTCGATTCGCCGAGGTTGTGCTGCTGACCGAAGCGCTTTTCGATGAAGCGGATCACCGACGTATGGTCGAACAATTCCGAGCACACGTAGCCGCCTTTCGACCATGGCGACACCACCAGCATCGGCACGCGTGGTCCGAGGCCGTACGGCGCTGCAGGCGTCTTTGAGTCGCCCGGGTAGATCTCATGCGTGGTATCGACGGTAGACAGACCGTTGGCGTCTGACGAGGGTGCGAACGGCGGCGCGATGTGGTCGAAGAAGCCGTCGTTCTCGTCGTAGTTGATCAGCAGCACCGTCTTGCTCCACACCTCGGGATTCGACGTCAGAATCTGCAGCACCTGATCGATGTACCACGCACCGTAGTTCGTCGGCCAGTTCGGATGCTCGGAATACGCTTCGGGCGCGACGATCCACGAGACTTGCGGCAGCGCGTTGCTCTGCACGTCGCGCTTGAGAATGTCGAAGTAGCCGTCGCCTTTCGCCGCGTTGGTGCCGGTGCGGGCGTTGTCGTAGAGCGGATTGCCGGGCTGCGCGTTACGGTACTGGTTGAAGTAGAGCAGCGAGTTGTCGCCGTAATTGCCGATGTACGGGTTCTGCGTCCAGCCCCACGAGCCGTTCGCATCGAGACCGGTGCCGACGTCCTGATAGATCTTCCACGAGATGCCTGCGTTCTGCAGCACTTCCGGATACGTGGACCAGCCGTAGCCGAGTTCGGAGTTGTCGATCACCGGGCCGCCGCCGCTGCCGTCGTTGCCGACCCAGCCGCTCCACATGTAGTAGCGGTTCGGGTCCGTCGGCCCCATCAGCGAGCAGTGGTATGCGTCGCAGATCGTGAACGCGTCGGCGAGCTGATAGTGAAACGGGATGTCGTCACGGGTCAGGTAGGCCATCGTCGTCGCGCTTTTGGCGGGCACCCATTGGTCGTTGCGGCCGCCGTTCCATGCGGCGTGCGTGCTGCCCCAGTCGTGCGCGAGATCCTGCAGGAATTGCAGGCCCAGGTTCGGCGCAGTGGGGTGGAACGGCAGCACGTAACCTGCATTGGCGGCATCCGCCGTGAGCGGTTGATACCAGACCGGCTTGCCGTTCGGCAGGTTGATCGCGCGGGTGTCGCCGAATCCGCGCACGCCTTTGAGCGTGCCGAAGTAATGGTCGAACGAGCGGTTTTCCTGCATCAGCACGACGATGTGTTCCACGTCGCGGATCGAACCGGTACGGTTGTTCGCCGGAATGGCGAGCGCATTGCGAATGCCCAGCGGCAGCATGCTCAATGCGGTGGCGGAACCGGCGGCTTGCGCGGCGGAGCGTAGAAAATCACGGCGATTTTTTGAAGTCATGGTTTTGGCTTTCGATCTTCGGTTGACGAACGATGCACACAGCGCGCGTGAGGCTGAGCCGCGCGTCGTGTGCGGCGCGAAACTCAATCCACAGTGTGGATGACAGGCGTGGCGAGCGGCGCCGGCGCGACGGCGGATAGCGTTGCGCCGGCGTCGGATGCGGGTAGTGCCGGGGTTTGAATCGTGAGCGAGGGTGGTGCGGGCGCGGCTGACGAGGGATTGCCCGGCAGAGCCGCGAATGCGGACGGGTTGCTGTTGTTGCCGTCGGCAGTGCTATTGGTCGAGGCCAGCGTGTTCGTGCGGGCTGTGTCGTCGTCGTTGCCGCAGGCGCCGAGCAGCACGCTTAGCGACGTGGCGATCAATGCGCTCGTCAAACGTTTGCGCAGCAAGGCAGGAGCGGACTTCGACTCGACGGACATGGAAATGTCTCCGGCACGGGGAAGGGGCGCCAGGGCATCCATGTGCCGAGGTCAGCGATGCGGCAGCATAATCGCTTACCTGTGTAACTTTTGTGAAGAAAGCGTGCGGAGTTGGGATGCCGCTCATGGCGGCGGTGTATTCGCGCTCATACGTCGCCAGCGATGCAGTTAGCCGAGGCGCCCCTCTTTCCCCTACCGTCTAACGCTCCCCAAAACAAACGCCTCCATCGCCTCATTCAACTTTTGCGGTGCATCCCGATGCGGAGAATGTCCGCAAGCATCGAGTTTGACAAGTTGTGCGTGCGGCACGCTCGCGGCAATCGTATCGATCTGCGCCATCGTGCCGTAGTCGTCTTCATGCCCTTGCACCGCGAGCAGTGGCTCGCGAATCGACGCAAGCTCGGCCGCAATGGTCCACTGCCTGAACGCGGGGTTCAGCCAGATATCGTTCCAGCCATAGAACGCGGAGTCGACGTCAGCGTGATAGCGGGCGAGCTTGTCTCGCAGATTGGTGGATTCATAGAGCCGCTTCGTCTGCGCGATGCTTTCCACCGAGATGTCTTCGACGAACACATGCGGTGCGATCACCACCGCGCCGGCCAGCGCTCCGGGATACAGCGCGGCGTACAGCAGCGCGATCGAGCCGCCGTCGCTATGGCCGATCACCCACATCCGTTTGCGCTCCCGCATGTCGACACCTAGTGTGTCGAGCAAAGCGGGAAGAATGTCGCGCGCCTGAGCCGTCATGAAATCGACGGGCCATTTGATCTCATGCGCACGCGGCGTCGATAGTCCATAGCCTGGACGCGAATAAACCAGCCCGCGCATGCCGAGCCGCTCGCACAACATTTGCGGCCAGTCACGCCACATGGCCACCGAGCCGAGTCCTTCGTGCAGGAACACGGCGATCGGCGCCTTGACCGCCGTTTCGTTGATCCAACGATATTCGATGCGCAGCGGCCCATGCGATACGGTAGCGGGCAATTCAGCGAAGTCTCCAGCCGTGGTGACAGCAGACGCAGCGGCAACGGTGGCGAGAGCGGGTTTCTCCATGGATCACCTTATGACAGTTCGCGCAGTTTGAAGCGTTGAATCTTGCCGGTAGCGGTTTTCGGCAGATCGTCGACGAATACGATGTCGCGCGGATACTTATGCGGAGCAAGCCGTTCCTTGACGAAGACCTTCAACTCATCCGCGAGTATCTCAGACGGCGCGAAATCACGCTTCAATACGACGAACGCGCGTGTCTTCACGAGCCCGCCGTGATCGACGCCGACCACCGCCGCTTCGAGCACCGCGTCGTGCTGAACGAGCACCATCTCCACTTCGACCGGCGAGACATACTGGCCGCTGACTTTCAGCATGTCGTCGCTGCGGCCCGCATAGAGATAGCAGCCGTTCGGCAGCCGGCTGTACTTGTCGCCGCTGCGAATCCATTCGCCGAGAAACGTCGCACGCGTTTTTTCGCGATTGCTCCAGTACATCAGCGCGGCACTCGGCCCCTTGATATACAGATCGCCGACTTCGCCATCGGGCACCGGCCGGCCGGCTTCGTCGCGCAGTTCCACTTCGTAGCCCGGCACCGGGCGGCCGGTCGTGCCGTATTCGACCGCGCCCGCGCGATTCGACAGGAAGATATGCAGCATTTCCGTCGAGCCGATGCCGTCGAGAATCTCAGCGCCGAAGTGCGCGGTGAAGCGCTCGCCGATCTCACGCGGCAATGCTTCGCCCGCCGACGTGCACACGCGCATGGCGACCTCGGCGCGCGCGGGCAGGTTGGGCGACACGAGCATGCTCGCGTACAGCGTCGGCACGCCGTAGAAAACCGTCGGGCGATGCCGCACGAGTCGCGCGAAAATCGCGTCGGCGGTAGGGCGCTCGGCCATCAGCACGGCGGTCGCGCCGACCGAGAGCGGAAAGGTCAGCGCGTTGCCGAGACCGTACGCGAAGAACAGCTTGGCCGCCGAAAACACCACGTCGCTTTCGACGATCCCGAGCACCGCTTTCGCATACAGCTCGGCGGTCCAGTACAGATTCGCGTGCGTGTGGACCGTGCCCTTCGGTTTGCCGGTCGAGCCCGATGAATACAGCCAGAACGCAATGTCGTCGCCGCCGCTCGCGCAGCCCTTGACGGCGGGCGCGGCGGCGTCGATCAACTCGTCGAGCCGGGGCGCATCCAGCGGCGCGCCGTCGAGCGGCTGCGAAACGATCAACTGGCAACCGTCATGGTCGGCGCTATTCAACTGATCCAACGCCTGCGTGACGCCCGGCAGCAATGCACCCGATGCGATCACGGCACGCGCGTGGCTATGCGTGAGCATGTACACGTAATCGGCGGCAGTGAGCAGCGTGTTCGCGACGACCGGTACGACGCCCGCGTACAGCGCGCCGAGAAATGCGATCGGCAGCGCGACGGTGTCGAGCATCACGAGCAGCACGCGCTCCTCGGGATGCACGCCGAGCCTGCGCAACGCGGTCGCGAAGCGTCGCGCGCGCTCTTCGAGTTCGCCGTAGGTGGTGGTGCCGGTGTCGTCGATGTAGGCGATCTTCCCGGCGCGTGCTTCGTTCAACTGAAACAGATACGCGGCGAAATTGAATAGCGGGGGCGGCGGGGCCACCGTCGCGGGGCGATGACTGGCGGCTGTTTCCAGCAGGGCTTCCATATGTCTCCTCCATCTGTGGGGGGCGGTCCGGCTGTTGTGTGCTCTTGATCCGCGTAATGCCTGCAATATGTCATGCGCCGCTAGGCTGGCGGCGAGTGGGTCGTTTGCGTGAGGGTGCCGATGGCCGCTGCTGATGCCTGAACCGCGCAGCGCCGGTGATAGAACCCCAGCGCGCGCAAGCCGCCGAGTTCTTCACCACCGCCCGCGCGGCCTGGGCCGCCATGCAGCGACATCGGCATCACGTTGCCGTGACCCGTCTGGCTCTGCTGAACCGACGGCGAGATCGCATGCACGCGTCCATGCGAATCGGCGAGTTCGAGTGAGAGCCGGCCGAGATGCGCATCGTCGTTCGAATAGATCGATGCGACGAGCGAGCCCTGGCCGCGTCGCGCAAGCGCGACGGCGTGCGCCTCGGGCAGTTCGCTGCCGTTTGCCGTCACGCGATAGGGCGCGACCGTGGCCACCGGTCCGAAGACTTCGAGGTCGTGCAGCAGCGTCGCGTTGTCCGGATCGTTGACCACGAACAGATGCGGCGCGACGCATGCTGCAATCGCGGGGTCCGCGTCGATCAGCGGTACAGCCGAACCGTCGTACGCGAGCACCGCTTCTTCACGCAATGCGGCGATGCCGGCGAGCACGTTCTCGTATTGCTCGCGGCTCACGAGGGAGCCCATCCGCACGGTGTCGTTACGCGGATTGCCTACGCTGACTGTCGCGAGCTTCGCTTTGAGCGCATCGAGAACGGCCTCGAGCGCGGTTTCCGGCACGAACGCACGCCGGATCGCCGTGCATTTCTGCCCGGACTTGACGGTCATTTCCCGCACTACTTCCCTGATGAACAGATCGAAGGCGGGCGTGTCGGGCGTCGCGTCGGCGCACAGGATCGCGCTGTTCAGGCTGTCGGCTTCAACGTTCAGACGCGCGCCGTGCTGCACGAAGGCGGGATGCTCGCGTAGCGTCGCGGCGGTGTCGGCCGAGCCGGTGAACGACACCACGTCGAAGGCCCGAATCTGATCGAGCAGACCCGCCGAGCCGCCGCAGATCACCGAGAGCGCGCCGGGCGGCAGGATACCCGCGTCGATCACATCGGCGACCATGCGCTGCGTGAGCCACGCGGTGGCCGTGGCGGGCTTGACGATGACCGGAACGCCCGACAGCAGCGCGGGCGCCGCTTTCTCCCACAACCCCCAGGACGGGAAGTTGAACGCGTTGATGAAGAGTGCGACGCCGCGGGTTGGTGTCAGCACGTGCTGCACGCTGAACGACTGATCCTTGCTCAGTGCGACGCTTTGACCATCGCGTAGCGCGTGCACGTCGCCGAGCGACGCGCCGAGTTTCGCGTAGTACGACAAAGTAAAAATGCCGCCGTCGATATCGGCGGCCGAGTCGTTGCGCGTAGTGCCCGAATTCGCGGTGGCGATCGCATAGTAGTCGTCGCGCTTCGCCTGCAACTGCCTGACGATCTCGGTGAGGCGGGCAGCGCGCTGCGCATAGGTCAGCGCGCGCAGTGCGGCGCCGCCCTCATCGCGCGCAAAGCTGAAGGCCTGCCCGAGGTCGTGACCCGCGCTCGATACGCGCACGAGCGCGGCACCCGTCACCGGATCGGTCAGCGTCACGCCCGCATCGCTGCCGGCAATCCACTGTCCGGCTACGTAGTTCTTCAATAGTTCGGTCATGACGGTCTCACGCGGGAGTGAATTCGATCGCGCCTTGCGGCAACAGATACAGCACCAGCGCCTCACCATTCGCGACGGTCGGCCGATGCGCGGAGCCTGGGCCGTACACGCACCAGCCGGCCGGGTGGCCGTCGAAAGTCACGCCTTCGGTGAGCGGCATGATCAGATCGATCTCGCCATGCGGGTGAACGTGATGCGGACCGGCGATGTCGCGCATGTCGACCACGTCGACGGAAAAGCCGTGGGTCTCGGGCAAGGGCTTGAAGATGCGGCCGTAGCGAATGCCGCCGCCTTCGCGGTTGCACAGCCAGCCTTCGGCGACGCCGGTCCGGCACGCGTTCGCGAGATCGCGGAACGTCGCGCCGTCGGCCGGGTAGGTGTCGTTCAGCCACGCGGCGAGCTGGCCGTCGAGCGGCCGGCCGGCGAGTTGCTCGGTGACGCCCGCAATCAGGCGCTGGAATTCATGTGGGGACATGCGACCTCCAGATTGCGCGTTCACCCGCCGCGGCGCCCTGAGGCACCTTAATGCAGGCGTGTCACCGCGCCGTCTCCATGACGCTGCCGAAAGAGTGCGACAGGGTTTGTTATTGCCTTGTTATTTGGCGAAAATTAACCGTTCACCAAGTGCGTGTCAAGCACTATAGTACATATATCGTCGTCATGAGGTGGTAAAACATGAATCAAAAGTACTCTCCCGCATCGCCGGATGAAGCCGCCGCCGACGACGCGAGCCACCCCGAGCGAATCGAGCGCGGTGCCGAGCGCGAGGAGCGCAATCCGTTTCTCACGGCGATGGGCGAGCGCGTGCGGCTGCTGCGCGCGCGCCGCGGTATGACCCGCAAGACGCTCGCGACCGAAACCGGCTTGTCGGAGCGGCATCTGGCGAATCTGGAATCGGGCGTCGGCAATGCATCGGTGCTGGTATTGCGGCAGCTTGCGGCCACCTTGAACTGTCCGCTCGCCGAAGTGATCGGCGACGAAACCACCGCGTCCGCCGAGTGGCTGCTGATCCGCGAACTGCTGCACGGCCGCGATCAGGCGGCGCTGCAACGGGCGCGCGTCGCGCTCGCCGAGATGTTCGCGCAGGCGCCGCGCGATCCGCATCGCAAGGACCGGGTCGCGCTGATCGGTCTGCGCGGCGCCGGCAAGTCGACGCTCGGGCGGATGCTGGCGCAGGAGCGCAAGGTGCCGTTCGTCGAGCTGACGCGCGTGATCGAGCAGATGGCCGGCTGCCCGCCGTCGGAGATTCATTCGTTGTACGGAGCGAGCGCTTACCGGCGCTACGAGCATCGCGCGCTCGAGGCCGTGATCCAGGAGCACGAGCGCGCGGTGATCGCGTCGCCGGGCGGGCTGGTGTCCGAGGCGGGCACCTTCAACGCGCTGCTGTCGCACTGCTTCACGGTGTGGCTACAAGCGACGCCGGAAGAGCATATGCGCCGGGTCGTTGCGCAAGGCGACTTGCGGCCGATGTCGGGCAACAAGGAGGCGATGGACGATCTGAAGCGCATCCTGGCCGGGCGCGGCGAGCTGTATGGCCGCGCCGACATGACTTTCGACACCAGCGAGAAGACCCTCGCCGACGCCTATCTGCAGTTGCGAGACCGTCTTGCCGCACGGCTCGCCGCGGAATCGCCGGATGACGCCCGGGTGGGCTGACCTGCAGTGGAGCGCCAGGGTTTACTAGCAAACATGCACTAAAGTGCTTTACATGGGGTTGGCAGTGCACTATTGTTCAAAAAACAGATTTTGCATCGTCCAGTCAGGAGACGCCCCATGTACACCGCAGACACCGCCGTTGCGCCGGTCGACTACCGCACCGATCCTTCGCAGTACAAGCACTGGAAGCTGAGCTTCAACGGTCCCGTCGCGACACTTGGCATCGATATCGCGGAAGACGGCGGCATCCGCGACGGCTACAAGCTGAAGCTGAATTCGTACGATCTGGGCGTCGACATCGAACTGCACGATGCGATACAGCGCATCCGCTTCGAGCATCCTGAAGTCAAGGCCGTAGTGCTCACCAGCCTGAAGGACCGCGTGTTCTGCTCGGGCGCCAACATCTTCATGCTCGGACTGTCGACCCATGCGTGGAAAGTCAACTTCTGCAAGTTCACCAACGAAACGCGCAATGGTTTGGAAGACTCGTCGCGTCATTCGGGTCTGAAGTTTCTTGCCGCGGTGAACGGTGCCTGCGCCGGCGGCGGCTACGAACTCGCGCTTGCCTGCGACGAGATCTATCTGGTGGACGACCGGTCGTCGTCGGTGTCGCTGCCGGAAGTGCCGCTCTTGGGCGTGCTGCCGGGCACCGGCGGCCTGACGCGCGTCACCGACAAGCGGCGCGTGCGCCACGATCGTGCCGACATCTTCTGCACGGTGGTCGAGGGCGTGCGCGGCGAACGCGCGAAAGCGTGGCGTCTCGTTGACGAAGTCGTGAAGCCGAACCAGTTCGATCAGGCGATCCAGGCGCGCGCGCTCGAACTCGCCGCGCAAAGCGACCGCCCGGACGATGCACAAGGTGTGATGCTCACGCGTATCGAGCGTACCGAGCGCGAAGACGGCCTGACCTACACCACGCTCGATGTCACGATCGATCGCGCGAAGCGCATCGCGACATTCACAGCCAAAGCCCCGCAAACCGAGCCGCCGACGAGCATCGACGCAATCGTCGCAGCCGGCGCGAACTGGTGGCCGCTGCAATTCGCCCGCGAACTCGACGACGCGATCCTGTCGATGCGCACCAACGAACTCGACGTCGGCACCTGGGTCTTCAAGACCGAAGGCGACGCGCGCAACCTGCTTGCCGCCGACGCCACGCTGATGCAGCACAAGGACCACTGGTTCGTGCGCGAGACCATCGGTCTGCTGCGCCGTACCCTCGCGCGCATCGATGTCTCGTCGCGCTCCCTGTTCACGCTGATCGAACCGGGCTCCTGTTTTGCCGGCACGTTCGCGGAACTCGCGTTCGCCGCCGACCGCACTTACATGGCCGCTTTGCCGGGCAATGAAGACGAGGAGCCGGCCATCACGCTCACGGAAGTCAACTTCGGTCTGTATCCGCTCGTCACGCATCAGTCGCGGCTCGCGCGCCGCTTCTACGAAGAGGCCGAGCCGCTCGATGCGGTGCGCTCGCGCATCGGTGAAGCAATCAAGCCGGTCGAAGCCGAGCGCCTCGGCCTCGTGACCGCCTCGCCGGACGATATCGACTGGGCCGACGAAATCCGCATCGCGCTCGAAGAACGCGCGGCGATGTCGCCGGATGCGTTGACCGGCCTCGAAGCGAATCTGCGCTTCAACGGTCCGGAAACGATGGAGACGCGCATCTTCGGCCGTCTCACTGCCTGGCAGAACTGGATTTTCAACCGGCCGAACGCAGTGGGCGAGAAGGGGGCGCTCAAGGTGTACGGCAAGGGCAGCAAGGCGCAATTCGACGTCTCGCGCGTGTGATGCCCGCCTGAACCTCGGCACCGCGCAGCGACGCAACGCCACCTGGCCGATACGCACCTCTTACCGCCAGCACTGCAGCTTCCGCACAGGGAACCGACCATGTCAACGATCAACTACAGCGAAAAGATTCCGAACAACGTCAATCTCGCCGACGACCGCGCGTTGCAGCGCGCGCTCGAACAATGGCAGCCGAATTTTCTGTCGTGGTGGGGCGATATGGGACCGGAAGGCTCGCACGGCTACGACGTCTATCTGCGCACGGCGGTGAGCGTCGATGCGGGTGGCTGGGCGCACTTCGATCACGTGAAGATGCCGGACTACCGCTGGGGCATTTTTCTCGCGCCGGGCGAGCAGGACCGCAAGATCCACTTCGGCGAACACAAGGGCGAAGCGGCCTGGCAGGACGTGCCCGGCGAGCATCGCGCGAATCTGCGCCGCATCATCGTCACGCAGGGGGATACGGAGCCGGCGTCGGTCGAGCAGCAGCGTCATCTGGGGCTCACGGCGCCGTCCATGTACGATCTGCGCAACCTGTTCCAGGTCAACGTCGAAGAAGGCCGCCATTTGTGGGCGATGGTGTATCTGCTGCATCGCTACTTCGGCCGCGACGGACGTGAGGAAGCCGAAGCATTGCTGGGGCGCCGCTCGGGCGACGACGACAACCCGCGTATTCTCGGCGCATTCAACGAGAAAACGCCGGACTGGCTCGCGTTCTACATGTTCACGTACTTCACCGATCGTGACGGCAAGTTCCAGTTGTCGGCGCTCGCGGAGTCGGGCTTCGACCCGCTCGCGCGCACCACGAAGTTCATGCTGACCGAAGAAGCGCATCACATGTTCGTCGGTGAATCGGGCGTGTCGCGCGTGATCCAGCGGACCGCACAGGTGATGAACGAACTGGGTACCGACGACGTCGCGAAGATTCGCGCGGCCGGCGTGATCGATCTGCCGACCATCCAGCGCTATCTGAACTTCCACTACTCGGTGACGATCGATCTGTTCGGCGCCGATCATTCGTCGAATGCGGCGACGTTCTATAGCTCGGGTCTGAAGGGACGCTATGAAGAGAACAAGCGCGACGACGATCATCAGTTGAACGGTCAGAGCTACAAGCTGCTCGACGTGCAGGACGGCAAGCTGGTCGAGCGCGAAGTGCCGATGCTCAATGCGATGAACGAAGTGCTGCGCGACGACTACATCAAGGATTCGGTGGCAGGCGTGGGGCGCTGGAACAAGGTGCTCGAAAAGGCCGGTATCGATTTCCGCATGACGGTGCCGCACAAGGCGTTCAACCGGCAGATCGGCACGTTTGCGGGCACGCGCGTGTCGCCCGATGGCCGCGTGATCAGCGAAACCGAATGGGCCGCGAACGAGGCGAAGTGGCTCGCGTCGCCGGAGGACCGCGCGTTCGTGGCGTCGCTGATGGGCCGTGTCACGGACGCGGGCAAGTTCGCGAACTGGATCGCACCGCCCGCGATGGGCGTGAACCGTCAGCCGATCGATTTCGAATACGTGCGCTTTAACTGAAGCGAGCGCACGCGCAGCACACCATGGTGGAGGAAGTCATGAACGGCCCAGTATCGATCGAAGTGCTCCGGCAGCATCTGATCGATCCGGAAATCTGCATTCGCTGCAATACCTGCGAAGAGACTTGCCCGATCGATGCGATCACCCACGACGACAACAACTACGTGGTCAAGGCGGATATCTGCAATGGCTGCATGGCGTGTGTGCCGCCGTGTCCGACCGGCGCGATCGACAACTGGCGCACCGTACTGAAGGCCGACGCCTATCCGATCGAAGAGCAATTCACGTGGGACGTGCTGCCGGAACAGAACACGATGGCGGTGCCCGCCGCGGACGAATCGTCGGGCGCGCACGCGTCGGGCGATACGTCCGCTGACGCGAGCGGCATCGAAGTGGACACCGTGCGCGGCTCGGTCGTGCCGCCGTGGTCGGCCGCGAAGCCCTACGTGAATCTCTATACGCACAAGGCGCCGACTACCGCGACGGTGGTCGGCAACTACCGTCTCACCGACAGCACGAGCGACAGCGATATCCATCACATCGTGCTGGATTTCGGTTCGATGCCGTTTCCGGTTCTGGAAGGGCAGTCGATCGGCATTCTGCCGCCGGGCGCGAGCGCCGATGGCCGCACGCATCACGCGCGCCAGTATTCGGTGGCGAGCCCGCGCGATGGCGAACGGCCCGGCTACAACAACGTATCGCTGACGGTCAAACGGGTCTCGCAGCAACACGGCGACGCGATCGACGGCGTGTGCTCGAACTATCTGTGCGATCTGAGGAAGGGCGATGTGGTCAACGTGATCGGCCCGTTCGGTGGCACCTTTCTGATGCCGAACCATCCGAACTCGCATCTGTTGATGATCTGCACGGGCACCGGCTCCGCGCCGATGCGCGCGATGACCGAGTATCGCCGGCGGCGCCGGCTGAAAGGCGCGACCGGCAGGCTGATGCTGTTCTTCGGCGCGCGCACCAAGGAGGAACTGCCGTACTTCGGACCGTTGACGAATCTGCCGAAGGATTTCATCGATACGAATCTGGCTTTTTCACGCACGCCGGGGCAAGCGAAGCGCTACGTTCAGGACGCGATGCGTGAACGCGCGGTCGACGTCGCGAACCTCCTCAAGGACGACAACACGCATATCTACGTGTGCGGATTGAAGGGCATGGAAGACGGTGTGCTGCAGGCGTTGAAGGAGATCGGCGAGCAGCATCGACTGGATTGGGAGGCGCTGTGGGCGAAGTTGAAGCGCGAAGGGCGGCTGCATCTGGAGACTTACTGAAGCTGACGCCGAAGCCAACGATGCCGTGAGTCGATGAAGGCCCCGCATACGCCCATGCATGACGAGCGTATGCGGGCCTTCAGGTTCTCAGGCCTCACCGTGAAGGATCGGCCCCGTCCTCGCGCCGCGAAGGCGACACCGCACCGCACGCGCGAATCACCAATTGCACCACTTCCTCGGTGGTAGCGTCGAACGCTTTCTGCGTCAATGCGCGCTTGCCCTTGAGCGCGCGAATCTGCGCGTCGAAGTCGGCGTAGTGCTGGGTGGTGGCCCAGATCATGTACATCAGCGTTTGCGCATTCACCGGCGCGAGCAGGCCACGCGCGATCCAGTCGTCGATCACTTTCACGCGGCTGTCGAGCCACGGTTTTACGCGTCCCTTGAGGATGTCCTCCATATGCTCCGCGCCGTGGATGATCTCGCTCGCCCACACCTTCGAACCGAGCGGCCGGCGGCGCGACAATTCCATTTTCGCGCGCACGTAGCCGGCAATTGCCTCGACCGGATCGTCGCTGCATTCGAACGTGTCGGCTGCCTTGTACCAGTCTTCGAACAGGTCTTCCAGCACGCGCCGGTAAAGCGCGAGCTTGGTCGGAAAGTAGTAGTGCACGTTGGCTTTCGGTAAGCCGGCGCGCTCCGCGATCATCGCGGTGCTCGCGCCATCGAGTCCCCGTTCGGCGAAAACGGCTTCGGCGCACGCCAGCAGATGCGCTTCATTCGACTCGCGAATGTGTGCCTTGCGCCGCCGCAAAGGCGCGCGTGATTCGTCGTTTTCCGTAATTGCGGCCGCCACGTCGTCGTCTCTCATGTTCGCCTTCGGCGGCATCTGTGCCGCGTCGCGCTTCATTCTAGTCGTTTGATGCGGGGTCCACACGCGGATTCGTCGTGCCCCGTCCGCTCGTGCTGCAACGCAATGGCACGCTTCTCGCTCTGCATCTTCTCCGTACTCTAACGAACGAAAGGCATTGATTTGGCGAGGCTAATCGTCTACAACCTGTCCAACTGGACAGGATTGAGAGAGCGGGCGATGCCCTAGGGTTTGCCCTTTGTATGAGAGGCGAACGGGTGCGTCGAACGTGCACCGCGACCGTGCGGACACGCCCCAAAGCCCGCCGCCGATGCACCAGTTTCATGTCGGTTCACCGAAAGGAGCGAGACGAATGAACGCGGTATCCGAAGCGCTGAAACAGCAAGCCGAACCGTCGACGTCGATCAGGATCGACGGCAAGCGGCTGTGGGACAGTCTGATGACGATGGCGAAGATCGGTGCGACGCCCAAGGGTGGCGTGTGCCGCCTCGCGCTCACCGACCTCGACCGGGAAGGGCGCGATCTGATCGTCAGTTGGGCGAAGGAAGCTGGCTGTACGGTCAGTGTCGATCAGATGGGCAACGTATTCATGCGCCGCGCCGGGCGCAATCCCGACGCGTTGCCGGTGATGACCGGCTCACACGCGGACTCGCAGCCGACCGGCGGGCGTTTCGACGGCATCTACGGCGTGCTGGGCGGTCTCGAAGTGATTCGGAGTCTGAACGATCACGCCATCGAGACCGAGCATCCGGTCGAAGTCGTGATCTGGACCAACGAGGAGGGCTCGCGTTTCGCACCGGCGATGGTCGCCTCGGGTGTCTTCGCCGGCGTGTTTACGCTGGACTACGGCCTGTCGCGCAAGGACGTGGACGGCAAAACGATCGGCGAGGAACTCAGCCGCATCGGCTATGCGGGCGATGTGCCTTGCGGCGGCCGGCCCTTGCATGCGGCGTTCGAATTGCACATCGAACAGGGGCCGATTCTTGAAGCCGAACAGAAAACCATCGGCGTCGTGACCGATGCGCAGGGTCAGCGCTGGTACGAGATCACGCTGACCGGTCAGGAAGCGCACGCGGGGCCCACGCCGATGCCGCGTCGTCGCGACGCGCTGCTTGGCGCCGCGCGCGTGGTCGATCTGGTCAATCGCATCGGACTCGACAACGCGCCATTCGGCTGCGCGACGGTCGGCATGCTGCAGGTCCATCCGAACTCGCGCAACGTGATTCCGGGCCGCGTGTTCTTCACGGTCGATTTCCGTCATCCGGACGACGCCGTGCTCGCGAAAATGGACGCGGCGTTGCGCAAGGGCGTCGCCGAGATTGCCGGCGGCGTCGGCCTCGAGACCGAACTGGAGCAGATCTTTTACTACGCGCCGGTAGCGTTCGACGAAGCCTGCGTGAAGTCGGTGCGCGCGGCAGCGGAACGCTTCGGCTATGCGCATCGGAACATGGTGTCCGGTGCGGGGCACGACGCGTGTTATCTGTCGCAAGTCGCGCCGACCTCGATGGTGTTCGTGCCGTGCGTCGACGGGATCAGTCACAACGAGATCGAGGACGCCACGTTCGAATGGATCGAAGCAGGCGCCAACGTGCTGCTGCACGCGATGCTCGAGCGCGCATGCGAGCCGGGTTCATGACGTTTTAGCGGTCGCTTTTCGCTCGTCTCAAGTCTTAACGCAGTGCCCATAGAACACGCCGTTCCGGCTCCGCTTCGGCGCAGCCGGCAGGTACGGCTACGTCCTCACATCGAAGAAGGAACGTGTATGGCCATCAAGCAAACCGGCGACGTGGCGGCGCAGCGCCTCTCGCCCGAGCAACTCTCGTGCGAGTTCTCCGATATCGCGCCCTTGTTCGACGCGAGCGCGGCGGCCGCGGCGGCGAGCCGCTGCCACTACTGCTACGACGCGCCTTGTGTGAATGCGTGTCCGACGCAGATCGACATTCCCAGTTTCATCCGCAAGATCAGTAACGGCAATCTGAAGGGCGCGGCGGTGGACATCCTGTCGGCCAATCCGTTGGGTGGTATGTGTGCGCGTGTTTGTCCGACCGAGATCCTGTGTGAAGGCGCCTGCGTGCGCAACCACCAGGATGCGAAGCCGGTGGCGATCGGCGCGTTGCAACGGCATGCAACCGATCACGCGATGGCGCGCGGCGAGCCGCTCTTCAAACGCGCCGCTGAGACCGGGCGGCGCGTCGCCGTGGTCGGCGCGGGACCGGCGGGGCTCGCGTGCGCGCATCGTCTCGCGCTCGCAGGTCATCGCGTGACGATTTACGACGCGCGTGAAAAAGCCGGTGGCCTGAACGAATACGGCATCGCCGCCTATAAAACCGTCGACGATTTTGCGCAGCGTGAAGTGGCGTGGCTGTGTTCGGTCGGCGGTATCGGGATCGAGCACGGCGTCGTACTCGGGCGTGATATCCAGCTCGATACGTTGCGCCAGCAGCATGACGCCGTGTTTCTCGCGATTGGTCTCACCGGCGTGCGCGCGCTCGCGCTGGCCGGCGAGGACCTGAGCGGCGTGATGAACGCGGTGGACTTCATCGAACAGGTGCGCAGCACGAACGATCTGGGTACGGTGCCGGTGGGCCGTCGCGTGGTCGTGATCGGCGGCGGCAATACGGCGGTGGACGCGGCGGTGCAAAGCCGCAAGCTCGGCGCGACCTCGGTGACGATGGCGTACCGGCGCGGCGTCGAATCGATGAGCGCGACATGGGCCGAGCGTGATTTCGCGCAGACTTGCGGCGTGACGCTCGTCACGCATGCAACGCCGCTGCGTTTGCTCGGCGAAAGCGGCGTGGTCACGGGTGTCGAATTCGAACGCACGTCGAGTGGCGGTGACGAGGAACGCTTCGTGGTCGAAGCCGACATGGTGCTCAAGGCGATCGGGCAAACGCTGGTGGCGGTCAGCATCGCGCGCGAGCTGCTGACACTCGACGGCAGCCGTATCGAAGTCGATGCAAACCGGCAAACCTCGCTGCCCGGGGTGTGGGCCGGCGGCGATTGCGCGGCCACCGGCGGCATCGATCTGACCGTGCAGGCGGTGCAGGACGGCAAGGTGGCCGCCGCGGCGATCGATGCGCAGTTCGCGCGCACCGCCGTCAAGGCCGCGTAGGTCCGCATAAAACCGCTCGAACCTGCATCAGCATCCAGACAAAGAACAGCAGTCCCCCAAGGAGCCGAACATGGCCGATCTGCGCTGTACGATTGCCGGCATCACTTCGCCGAATCCTTTCTGGCTCGCTTCCGCGCCGCCCACCGACAAGGCCTACAACGTGAACCGCGCGTTCGAAGCAGGCTGGGGCGGCGTGGTGTGGAAGACGCTCGGCCTCGACCCGCATGTGGTGAATGTCAGCTCGCGCTACGGCGCGGTGCAATGGAACGGCCAGCGCATGGCAGGCCTGAACAATATCGAACTGATCACCGACCGTCCGCTCGACATCAATCTGCGGGAGATCGCGCAGGTCAAACGCGACTGGCCCGAGCGCGCGATGATCGTGTCGCTGATGGTGCCGTGCAATGAGCACGACTGGAAATGGATCCTGCCGCTCGTCGAAGACACCGGCGCCGACGCGGTCGAATTGAATTTCGGCTGTCCGCATGGAATGAGCGAGCGCGGCATGGGCGCGGCGGTGGGCCAGGTGCCCGAGTACGTCGAGATGGTCACGCGCTGGGTCAAGGAAGGCACGAAGCTGCCGTGCCTCGTCAAACTCACGCCGAACATCAGCGACATCCGGCTCGGCTCGCGTGCGGCATACAAAGGCGGCGCGGACGGCGTGTCGCTGATCAACACGATCAACTCGATCGTGGCGGTCGATCTCGACGCGATGTCGCCGCTGCCGATGGTCGACGGCAAAGGCACGCATGGCGGCTACTGCGGACCCGCGGTGAAGCCGATCGCGCTGAACATGGTGGCGGAAATCGCGCGCGATGTGGAGACGCCTGATTTGCCGATTTCCGGCATCGGCGGCATTTCGACCTGGCGCGACGCGGCCGAGTTCATCGTGCTCGGCGCGGGCAGCGTGCAGGTTTGCACGGCCGCGATGCACTACGGCTTTCGCATCGTTGCCGATCTCGCCGACGGCCTCTCGAACTGGATGGACGAAAAAGGCTACGCGACGCTCGACGACATTCGCGGCCGCGCCGTGCCCAACGTCACCGACTGGCAGTACCTCAACCTCAACTACGAGATCAAGGCACGCATCGATCAGGACAAGTGCATTCAATGCGGGCTGTGCCACATCGCCTGCGAGGACACCGCGCACCAGGCGATCATGAAAGAAAAAGATGGCGTCCGGCATTTTGAAGTGATGGACTCCGAATGTGTCGGCTGCAATCTGTGCATGCACGTGTGCCCGGTGGAGCAGTGCATCACGATGGAACGCGTGGATAGCAGCGAATACGCGAACTGGACCACGCATCCGAACAATCCGGCGCGCGTGGACGTGGCCGCATGCGCGCCGACAGGGACCGCTGAAGCCGCCGAAACCGCAACCCAGGTGCACGCTCACGCGCAGCCGGCGAAAGCAGCCTGAGGCATGAAGCACCGTTAGCCACGCAACGTAACGTAGCGCTCGTACTGAACCTGTCTTTCCCCAAAGGCCCGACGCGCCAGCAGAAGCCGCGCGGGCCTCAACGATCAAGTGGAGATCTTTCGATGAAGCAGACAGCGCACTCCGTCGATCCGCAGTTCGCGGCCGGCGCGCAAAGCAGCGTCCTCTACAACGACGACCTTGCGCCGACCGGCCCCGCGCAGCGCACCTGGCGGTGGTATCACTTCGCCGCGCTGTGGGTGGGCATGGTTATGAACATCGCGTCGTACATGCTCGCCGCCGGTTTGACGGAGCAGGGCATGTCGCCATGGCAAGCGGTCGTCACCGTGCTGCTCGGCAATCTGATCGTGCTGGTGCCGATGCTGCTGATCGGCCATGCGGGCGCGAAGCACGGCATCCCGTATGCAGTGCTCGTGCGCTCGTCGTTCGGCACGAGCGGCGCAAAACTGCCGGCGTTGCTACGGGCGATCGTCGCGTGCGGCTGGTATGGGATTCAGACGTGGCTAGGCGGCAGCGCGATCTATGTGCTGCTGAACATTCTCACCGGCAACGCGCTGCACGGCGAGGCGCTACCGTTTCTCGGCATCTCGCTCGCGCAACTCGCGTGTTTCCTCGTGTTCTGGGCGCTGCAGATCTATTTCATCGTGCATGGCACCGAAGCGATCCGCCGCCTCGAAAGCTGGTCCGCGCCGATCAAGATCGTGATGTGCGTCGCGCTCGTGTGGTGGGCGACCTCGAAGGCGGGCGGTCTTGGTTCGATGCTGTCGGCGCCGTCGCAATTCGTGCCTGGCGGCAAGAAGGAGGGCATGTTCTGGGTGACCTTCTGGCCGAGTCTCACCGCCATGGTCGGCTTCTGGGCGACGCTCGCGTTGAACATTCCCGATTTCACGCGCTTCGCGAAGACGCAGCGCGACCAGATCATTGGCCAGTCGATCGGCCTGCCGGTGCCGATGGCGTTGCTCTCGGTGATTTCGGTAGTGGTAACCTCGGCGACCGTGGTGATCTACGGCAAGGCGATCTGGGATCCTATCGATCTGACGAGCCGCATGACCGGCATCGGCGTCGGCGTCGCGCTGATCATCCTCACACTCGACACGATGTCGTGCAATCTCGCGGCGAATCTGGTCGGCCCGGCCTACGACTTTTCCAGTCTCTGGCCGAAGGGCATTTCGTATCGCGTGGGCGGCATGATCACGGCGACTATCGCAATCGTGATGATGCCGTGGAAGATTCTCGCCACCACGCAGGGCTATATCTTCACCTGGCTGGTCGGTTACTCGGCGCTGCTCGGTCCGGTGGCCGGCATCCTGATGGTCGACTACTTTCTGATTCGCGGCACGCGGCTCGACACGCGCGAACTGTTCGACGAGCAGGGCGAGTACAGCTACACGGGCGGCTGGAACATCGGCGCGGTGGTCGCGCTGATCGTCGGCGTGTTGCCGAATCTGCCGGGCTTTTTGCACACCGCGTTTCCGGCGTCGTTTCCGAACGTGCCGGCGATCTTCAATACGCTCTATACGTATGCGTGGTTTGTCGGACTCGCGTTGGCGTCGATCGTATACAGCGCGTGGATGAAACTGAGCAAGGGACCGAGTGCGCGAGTGGCGCGCGCATGAGTGCAGATGAAGTACGCGGATGAAGTACGCAGATGAAGTGCGCAACATCGAAACCAGCAGTTCATAAGGAGGCGGCACCATGACGACCCTGATTCGCGGCGGCACGATTATCGACGCGGAGAACACGTATCGTGCGGACGTGTTGTGTGCGGACCCGCAGGACGGCGGCACGATCCTGCAGATCGGCGCGGACCTGGAGGCGCCGGCGGGCGCCACGATCGTCGATGCGGGCGGCCAGTATGTGATGCCCGGCGGCATCGATCCGCACACGCATATGGAATTGCCGTTCATGGGCACCACCGCGAGCGACGATTTCTATACCGGCACGGCGGCGGGTTTATCGGGCGGCACGACCAGCATCATCGACTTCGTGATTCCGAGTCCAAAGCAACCGCTGATGCAGGCGTTCAACGAGTGGCGCGGCTGGGCCGGGAAGGCGTCGGCGGACTACGGCTTTCACGTGGCGGTCACATGGTGGGACGAGTCGGTCTATCGCGACATGGGCACGCTCGTGCACGAACATGGTGTGTCGAGCTTCAAGCACTTCATGGCCTACAAGAACGCGATCATGGCCGACGACGAAGTGCTCGTGAACAGCTTCTCGCGTTCGCTCGAACTCGGCGCGCTGCCCACCGTCCACGCTGAAAACGGCGAACTGGTATTCCAGTTGCAGCGCCAGTTGCTGGCAAAAGGCTTCACGGGGCCGGAGGCGCATCCGCTGTCGCGGCCGCCCGAAGTGGAGGGCGAAGCGGCCAATCGCGCGATCCGTATCGCGCAGGTGCTGGGCGTGCCCGTGTATATCGTGCACGTATCGGCGAAAGATGCGGTCGACGCGATTGCGCGCGCCCGCAGCGAGGGTTTGCGCGTGTTCGGCGAAGTATTGCCGGGCCATCTCGTGATCGACGAAGCGGTGTATCGTGACCCTGACTGGACCCGCGCGGCCGCGCACGTGATGAGCCCGCCGTTCCGCTCCGCCGAACATCGCGAAGCATTGTGGCGGGGTTTGCAGGCGGGTCAATTGCACACCACCGCGACCGATCACTGCGTGTTTTGCGCGTCGCAGAAGGCGATGGGCCGCGAGGACTTCACGAAGATTCCGAACGGTTGCGGCGGCGTCGAGGATCGCATGGCGGTGCTCTGGCATCACGGCGTGAATTCGGGGCGTCTCACGCCGAACGAATTCGTGCGCATCACGTCGACCAACGCCGCGCAAATTTTCAATCTGTATCCACGCAAAGGCGCGGTGCGCGTCGGCGCGGATGCGGACCTCGTGGTGTGGGACCCGAACGCGAGCAAGACGATTTCGGTGAACACGCATCATCAGAAAGTCGACTTCAACGTGTTTGAAGGGATGACGGTGCAGGGCGTCGCGATGCATACGCTCACACGCGGCGCGCTCGCGTGGACCGACGGCGAATTGCGTGCGGTGCGCGGCGCGGGGCGCTATCTGAAGCGTCCGCCGAATTCCGCGTACTTCGATGCGGTGCGCGTCGCCAATAAGCGCAAGGAGCCGCATCCGGTGGAGCGCTAGGCGCTCATCGCGCGAGGGGCTTTGAAAAAAAACAGATGGTTTGCTACAGTCCGCCGAGTCTGCCGGCCGCGAGCGCCGGCGGGGACAGCCGAACGTAAGACTCAGCCACTGCTGTAGCAAACCTGACGGAGCCTCCCGATGAAGCCGATTCGTTCCATTCTGCTGATCGCCCTGTGGCAGGCGGTGGCGATGGCGAGCCCGGTATTCGCCGCCGACGAACTCGCGCAAATCCGTTCCACCGGCGTGTTCCGGATCGGCACGGAAGGCACCTACGCGCCGTTCACGTATCACGACGAGGCGGGCAACCTGAGCGGCTTCGATGTGGAGATCGGCAAGGAGATCGCACGGCGGCTGGGCGTCAAGCCGCAATTCATCGAAAGCCGATGGGACGGGTTGATTGCCGGGCTCGACGTGAACCGCTACGACGCGGTGATCAATGAAGTGGCCGTCACCGAGGCGCGCAAAGTCAAATACGATTACTCCGATCCGTACATCACGTCGCACGCGGTGCTGATCGTCGCGTCGGACAACACATCGATCAAAAGTTTCGATGACCTGAAGGGCAGGAAGTCCGCCAATACGCTGACCAGCAACCTCGGCAAGATCGCGGCGGCGCACGGCGCGCAAGTGATCCCGGCGCAGGGCTTCGACGAATCGATCGAGCTGCTGACCGCCGGCCGGGTCGATGCAACGGTCAACGATTCACTCACGTTTCTCGACTTCGTGAGGCGCTCGCCGGATGCGAAGGTGAAGATGGTCGCCGTCGATACGTCGCCGGACAGCAGCAATAAATCGGCGGTGCTGATCCGCAAGGGCAACCCGAAGTTGCGCCTCGCGATCAACAAGGCGCTTGCCGACATCAGGAAAGACGGCACGTACGAGAAGATCTCGCGCAAGTACTTCGGCAGGGACGTGTTTCAGTAAGTGCCGCGTGCCCGTTTCGAAGAATAGGGCGCGCAAAAAAAGAGGGGGCGTCGCAACGGACGCCCCCTCGAACACGCTAGACAGTCAACGCAGACCGAAGCCTCAAACCGCCACGTCCTCCGCTGCGTCGATCGACGCCGCGTCGAAGAAGCACGCTTGCGCTTGCGCATTGGCGCGCGTGTAAGCGCGATTGATGCCGCTGATCACCGCGCGAATCGAAGCCGTCACGAGGTTCGCATCGATGCCGACGCCGAAGGCGCTGCCGGCCACATCGGCGCCGGCCATTTCGGCGATCGCGACCGCGCGCGCATCGGCGCCCTGGGTCAGCGCGCGTTCTTCGTAGTGCTGGATTCGCACCGGTGCGCCGATCGCGTGCATCAACGCGTCGAGCGGACCATTGCCTTCGCCGCGCAGCACGCGCGCCGTGCCGTTGATGTCGACCGTGAGCTTGATATGTTCGCGGCCGTCACGCTCGGTGAGGCTGTGTCCGATGTAGCGCACCGGGTCAGCGGTCCGCACGTATTCCTGCTGGAACAATTCCCAGATCTGCGCGGGCGTGACTTCCTGGCCGCTCTCGTCGGTAAAGTGCTGCACGGCCGAGCTGAAATCGACCTGCAGACGGCGCGGCAACACCACGCCGTAGCTCTGTTCGAGCAGATAGGCGATGCCGCCTTTGCCCGACTGGCTGTTCACGCGAATCACGGAGTCGTAGGTGCGGCCGAGATCGCTCGGATCGATCGGCATATACGGCACTTCCCAGATCGCGTCGGGCTTCTGCACGGCGAAGCCCTTCTTGATCGCGTCCTGATGCGAGCCGGAGAACGCGGTGAACACCAGATCGCCGACATACGGGTGACGCGGATGCACCGGCAATTGCGTGCATTCTTCGGCGGTGCGCGCGACTTCGTTGATGTTGGAGAAGTCGAGCTCCGGGTCGACGCCCTGCGTGTAAAGATTCAACGCGAGCGTGACGAGATCGACGTTGCCGGTGCGCTCGCCGTTGCCGAACAGGCACCCTTCGACGCGATCGGCACCCGCCATCACCGCGAGTTCCGCCGCGGCGACCGCGGTGCCGCGGTCGTTATGCGGGTGGACCGAGACGATCAGCGAATCGCGGCGCGCGAGATTGCGGTGCATCCATTCGATCTGGTCCGCGTAGACGTTCGGCGTGGCCATTTCGACGGTGGCCGGCAAGTTGACGATCGCCTTGTGCTCGGGCGTCGGTTCCCAGATGTCGAACACCGCGTCGCACACTTCTTTCGCGAATTCGAGTTCGGTGCCGCTGAACACTTCCGGGCTGTATTGCAGCGTGAAGTGCGTTTGCGGCGACGCGTCGGCGAGACGCTTCATCGTGCGGGCGGCTTTTTGCGCGAGTTCCTTGACACCGCTCTTTTCCAGACCGAAGACGATCTTGCGGAATTCCGGTGCGGTCGCGTTGTACAGGTGGACGATCGCGCGCGGTGCGCCGCGCAACGATTCGAACGTGCGTTCGATCAGATCGTCGCGGGCCTGGGTCAATACTTCGATCGTGACGTCGTCGGGGATGTGGCCGCCTTCGATCAGCTCACGCACGAAGTTGAAGTCGGTTTGCGACGCCGACGGAAACGCGACTTCGATTTCCTTGAAGCCGATCTGCACCAGCGTCTTGAACATGCGCATCTTGCGCTCGGCGTTCATCGGCTCGAACAGCGCCTGATTGCCGTCGCGCAGGTCGGTGCTCATCCAGATCGGCGCGCGCGTGATGGTGCGCGACGGCCACTGGCGGTCCGTCAAATTGATGGGCTTGAACGAACGGTATTTGGTAGCAGGGTTTTTCAACATTTTCATCATCCGGAAGTGAGACCAGAAAGCTGGGAGTCGACCGGACGACGAAACGATACAGGGCCGCCGGTCGGAAACCGGGGCTGGGTCAGTTACTGTGGAATCAAGCGGTGCTTCGGTGTATCAGATAGAAGCGCGCAGCAGCAGACCTAGCCCGGTAGAGCGGGCTAGTAGTAGCGATAGGGTGGTCTGGGCGCGGTACATAGTGCGCCATAGGAACATATTATCGGGACGGAGTCAAGCGCCGCACTCGCACCGTGTTCGCGCCGGGTCGCTCAGTGGAGGGGTTTTACGAAGCGCAAGGTCATGCGGTCGGACTCGCCGATCGCTGCGTAGCGGGCCCGATCGGCGCCGCCGCCCTCGTAGCTCGGCGGCAGCGACCACACGCCGTGCGGGTAATTTTTCGTGTCGCGCGGATTGCTGTTCACTTCGCTCCTGCCGGCCAGTTCGAAGCCGGCCGCCCGAGCGTGGGCGATCACGTAGTCTTCCGTGACGTAGCCGCTGTCGATGGTCTGTTGCAGCGACGTGCCGGGCGTCGCGCGGTGTTCCTCGACGCCGAGGATGCCGCCGGGCTTGAGTGCGGCATAGAACGCGCGCAGGTTCGCGTCGATCTCGCCGTCCTTGATCCAGTTGTGGATGTTGCGGAAGGTGAGCACGCGGTCGACGCTGGCGTCGGCGGGAAAGCCGCCGAACTGGCCCGCGTGCAGCGTGCCGACCACGACGTTGCCATAGACGGCGGGCGCGGCCGCCAGCTTGCGCGCGAACGCCGCGCGGCCAGCCTGTGCTTCCGCCGACGGCGACCCTTGCGGGCCGTCGTATTGCGCCTCGTACAGCTTGCCGTGGTCGCGCAGATAAGGCGCGAGGATGTCGGTGTACCAGCCGCCGCCCGGCGCGATTTCCAGCACGCTTTGCGAGGGCGCGAGTTCGAAGAATTGCAGCGTTTCCTTCGGATGGCGGTAGATGTCGCGCGCGCGGGCCTGGGCGCTGCGTTGCGGGTTGGAGACGGCGGCGTCGAGCGAGGTGGGAGGGGCGGAGGCTGGCGTTGCTGTCGCTGTCGATGTATTCGACGCTGAGGGACTGGCGCAGGCCGCCAGCAGCAGTGCCAGGCCGAACGCTGCGAGCGGGCCGCGCAACAGGCGTGTAGGGAATTTGGCTTGAACGTTCATGACAGTCATTATCGGGCTCGATCGGGGCGGAAAGAAATCGGCAATCGGCATAAGCATAGGGCGTGGCGGAATTTGCGGCGGCGTCGAAGGCACCGATCGCGGCGACGACCGAATCCGAAGGGGCGCTTAGCGCGTATAAATGACGGGGTCAGCGCCCGCCGCACCTTGATTTTTCGACAGCGCGGACATGATCCCCTTCATTTCACTTTGCCGGAGGCAAGCATGAAACGAATATCGAGGATCCGTAAGCTACAATTCCCGACGGCTTGAAAAACGGAACATCAATGAAGATTCGGATTCTCTCTATCGCCTGCGTCACGACCGCAGCCGCGCTGCTGGCGGCCTGCACGACCGTCCACAGGAACTCGGGTGCATGCGAGCAGTTGATGCGAAGCAAGCTGGCCGCCACGTCGTCGGATACGCTGAAGGTCGCTCATCGGGCCGCGGCCATCCGCGGCTCGCGGGTGGTGGTCGAAGGAACGATCGAGCACGTGATGACGGCTTCGGAAGTGGCGGCCGCCAGGCCAGCTTCGGCCGCGCGGGCGGCATCCGCCGCGCGCGGGGCTGCGAAGGCGAATGCCGTGGCTGCGGGCGCGACGGCAGCTTCGGGTGTCGAGGCGTCCTCGAAGAAGCCGGCTGAACCGAAGACTGTGAGACTGCCGGCCGCCGCCGAGTGCACATTCCACGGCGAAGATCTCGACGTGTTCCGCTGGCTCGCGCCGGCCAAACTCGCAGCACCGCCCGCTCAGGCCGCTAGCGAAGCCGCGGGGTGATGCGCGGGAGCTGCCTGTTTGCGGCTTTGGCGGATGCCTTGCGTGATGAGCCGCGCGGAACTTTGCGCCATGCCCAACCATTGTCCACAAGGTTGCCGCGACGATATTGGCGGATGCGCACTTCGAGTCCACTGCCGGATCCGCCATACGGTTTATTGCTCTGCGATCGCCTCCAGGCGCTGCCTTGTCTTATCGCGCACGAGCTTCAACACGCATTCACCGAACGCCTGAGGCCGCCCCTCGAAACACCGCTGCACCGCCTGCGTGTCGATCAACCTCTGCCGCAGCGCCGTGCGCTCGGCGTGCGCGTCGATCATCCGCACGGCGGCGACAATATACTCGTCGACGCTATCCGCCACCGTCCACGATGGCATCTCCACGCGCTCGAACAACGCGCCGTCGATCCGTTCGAATACTTCTGCGCCACGCTTGCAGACGCCGGGCAACCCCAGCGTCAACGCATCGACGATTCCATTGGTATTGCCGAACGGAAACGGACTCAGAAAGAGGTCCGCCCGGTTGATGCGGGCCAGATAGCCCGCGTAGTCGTGAAAGCCGTGCACTCGCGCGCCCGGCAACGCTTTCTCGATCACGGCGCGCATCCGATCGAGCGGCAGACCGGTCGGCACGCCGCTCATGAAGTGAAACTCGACGCGCGTCTGCGCACGCGCGGCGATTTCACGGCACGCGCCGAGAAAGCCCAGATTGAGCTTCATCGCGCTAGCCGTGATGACGATCTCGAGCCGCTCGCGCGGAGGTGGAATGTGCGCGACGATCTCAGGCATAGCCACCGACGGCCGGTACGGCTGGCCGTCTTTCGGTAGTTTCATCAACCGCTCGCTGAAGCAGGCAGGGTCGCCGACATAGTCTTCCTCGACGCTGATGCGGTCGATCTTGTCGGAATGCGTGGTGGCCGGGTGGCCGAGACCGGCGATCTGCAGCGGCGCGACGCGCAGGTTCGACATGAACACGCTCAGCACGAACATGCCGACGCTCGGCATATATAGCACGTCCGGCTGTTCGGCCGAGGCGAACGCGCGGATCGTCGCGAGGCATTCGCCGATATATTCCGGCTCCTCCAGTTCGATGAAGCGATCGAACACCGCCCGCCCGAGGTCGTCGACGGCGTAGCCGAAGCCGAAACCCACCAGTTCGAAATATTCGCGTGCGGCTTCGAGCGTGCGCGAGTGCGTGCGATAAATCGAATGGGCGCCGCTGAACCACTCCAGCACGACGATCATCAGCGGTTTCTTGCCGCGCGACGGAGCGCGTGCGCGTTTCGTGGGCACAGCTTTCGGCCCGGGTAGATCGGCGAGTCCCAGTTGCGCGAGTTTGCGTCGCACGAGCGCGTTGATGTCGCGCTTGATTTCATGGCGACGCGGCGTCTCCGCGTAACTGCAGAACATGTAGGCGTTGTGCAGCAACGCGGTCGGCAGGTCGTCGAGGTCGCGGATCTGCTGCAGCTTGCCGGGCAGCCATTCGATTAGTGCCTCGCGTTTCAGATGCGCGTTCGCCGAGCCCTTGAACGTCGGCGCCAGCAGGACGAGCGCGAGACTGGCGGCGAGCGTTTTGTCGTACGCCCACAGCGCGGCGAAGTCGAGCTCCAGTTCCGACTCGGTCGAATAGAGCGCGCAGAGCTTTTCGACGAAGCGGTCGCCGGCCAGGAATTGCGCGTTCTCCGGGCCACGCGGATTCAGATAGCGTACGACGTGGTCGGCATTGCCGAACGCGGTGGTGGAGAACACGAGGCCGGTCCATTCGTGCAGCGTCAGAAACAGCCTGAAGCACGCGGGCGGCAGGTCGAATTGGGGGTCGGCGAACAGCGTGGAGGCCGCGCTCGCGAGGCGCGTGCAGAAGCGCCGATGCTGCTCGGCCGCCGGCAGGTCGATCATGCCCGACGCGAGAAAGCGCTCGTCGAGGTTGCCGCGCTTCTGTTGCAGCAGCGCCAGCGCGGCGATGAGTTGAACCGACGCCTTGACGTACTGCCGCGTGTAGACGAGGTGTTCGAAGTTGTCGAGCGAAAAGGTGGGTTCTTCCATCGGGCGGTGTTTGAAGATAGGCATGACTAACTATCGTGAAACGAAAAGTTAGCCGGTTCTCGAATTATCACCGCCGCCCTATATCAAATTTACTCCCCCAATCAATTTGGGAAATTTCCGCACGCACTGGGCCCTATACTGGCTACGTGCCGTAGTGAAGCATCGTTCAGAACGCGTAGTAAGGACCCTGGCCGGCCGACGTATTGCGCGAGGCGATCGCCGTATAAACGCGCCGGCCGTAGAAGAACGGCAGGCCCCAGCCGAAGCCGCGGGCGGCAGGACCGGCAAGATTGTTGAACGCGTTGTTCGGCGAGGCGAACAACGCGGTCGAATTGCCAACCGGGAACGACACCGCGCTCGAGGCGCCGTCAACGCCGACTAGCGCGGCGCTGACCGTTTGCGTCGAGCTTGGGCAGTACCAGAAGCCGCATTGTGGGAATTGGGCGTTGCGAAAGAAGATCCCGTTCGAGCCGCTGTCGATATAGCTTTGCGCATAGGTTTGGCCGGCGGCGTTGGTGACGAGGTAGCCGTTCGTCGCATTCGCCTTGACGATGCTGGCGCCGCCGAGCGTGTTGTTCGCCTGGGTCCCGATGCCGAAGATCAGCGAGCCCGACACGCTGGGCGCACCGGTATCGGGGATCGCGGGCAGGTCGATCACCACGCCGTTGTTGTCGAGCGCGAAGTGGCTGACGGGATTGGCGACCTGTTGCGCGAGCGCCTGCGCGCTCGCCACGCAAGCGCCGTTGACGTCGCAACGGTAGTACCAGCGAGGCAGCGCAGTGTTCGCGCAGCCGCTACCGCAGTCGGCTGTGAACAGGCCGATGCCGAGAATGCCGTTGCCGCGCAGGGCGGCAACCGTCAGCATCGCCGGGCCGGAGTTGGCGCAATCGGTGGGCACGCTGGGCAGCGCCGTGTCGGCGATCAGATGGACCGGGATCGACGCGGCTACCTGGCCGGCCATGCGGACGTCCGCGCTGCGCACCGCGCCCCATGCGTAGCCGCTGCCGAACACCGCGCATTCGCCGGTGACGCCGCTACCCGACGGCGCCGCCGCAAGCGCCAGGCTTGCCGGCAGCGCGGAGGCGAGAATCCGCAAGCCATTCGAGCCGGTGTCGACCTGAATGTCGTCGACCGTCGCGCAATTGGTGGTGCCGGCCTGACAGACGGTGACGCTGGTCGTCAGCATGTTGCGCGTCAGTCCGGGCGCGACGTTGACCGCGATCGGCTGGACGTTCGGCGTGTTCGACTGCGGCACATTCAGGTTCGCGCTGGTGTTGCCCGCGCCAGGCGAGCCGCCGCTTGCCGGTGCGCTGGCGGCGCCTGGACTGCTGGCTGCGCCCGCCTGCGACGAACTCGCTGGTGAGCCGCCGCCTCCACCGCCGCAACCTGTCAACGCCGCACAGACGAGGAAGAGGGTGCAAAGTCGAGCCGAGGGTTTCATGGTGGGTATCGATCGTCGAAGGATTGTCCTGATGGGCGTACGCTTACCGCAGGTCGTCCGCGGTGACGCCGGGAGGTAGCGCCGCGGGCAGCCATGCGCGTCCGAAATAGCCGCGCATCGGCCCGCCGGATTCGACGATCACGTCCGGCCGCGCGATCCGCGAGCTGTGGAGATTGGCGTCCACTTGCGGCATGGCGGCCCCCGCGAGGTACGAGTTGGCATACTTGCCGAGCATCGCGTGCAGATCCGGCATGGTCGGGCCTTCCCACGCGTAGCCGATGATCTGGCCGGTGCTCGTCGCGTACTCGTTGATGGTCGTGTTGCCGGCATCGGTCAGGGTGCGCATGCGCAGCGCACCGTTCAGCAGCATGCTCGGCGCGGTCGCGGTCGGGTTCGCCTGACCAGGCATCGTGCCGCCCAATTCGGCCTGCGCGCCAGCGCTCGCACACAGCGCGCCGAGCGCAAGCGCCAAGGCGGCCAAAGAGGGGGAGAAACGGGACTTTGACATGGCGGTTTGCCTCGCGAGCCGGTCTGTTCCGGTTTTATTGAGATGCGGAGGTGACGGTAGCATCCGGGTTTTTGATGGTCACGGAGCATGTCGCCGCCGCTCGATGCGCGGTCAAAATACGTGTTGGGCCGGAAGAGGAAATTGCTTTTGAAAACAAAGATCTGACAAGGTTATAGATGTGAGCCTACGCAGTAGTAGTAAATGTTGGCGAATGTTAAATATGCGGCGCACGCGCGATTTTCCGCCGCGAGCGCAATGCGTTTTTTCCTGGGCGAAGATTTGCCTAAGACAAGTTTTTGGACTTTGTGCCGGGGGTGTCGCGACGCGTTCAGAACATGCCGTCGGCCGTTCAATTGAGCGGGCAAACCCCAGTTTTTGCACACGGCTCGCCGGGACCGGTAAAATGTTGGGTTGATCCACGGAAACTTGCCGTGGCGTAGCGGAAGGATTCCCCGAACATGACTGATCTTCGTCTTACCAAGCGGTTTGCAGTAATGCTGATGGCAGGCGGGCTGGTCGCCGGCTGTGGCACTTCGTCGCCGACCAAAATCGACTACAAGAGCGACTCCAAATCAAAGCAGGTGTCACTCGCCGTCCCGCCGAACATGATCGACGAGACGGCCGATCAGCGTTCGTTGCCCCCGCAAGGCGGCGAAACGTCGTTGTCCGCGCTCAAGGAGGTTCAGGCGCAAGCGCCGTCGGCGAGCAATAACGTGGCGGTGGTGCCGCCGGTCAGCGGCATGCATATCCAGCGCGACGGCACGGAGAGCTGGCTCGTGATCGACAACAAGGCGCCCGCGCAGGCGTGGGAGCAGATCCGCCGCTTCTGGCAGGAACAGGGCTTCCTGCTGGTGGTCGACCAGCGCGACAAGGGCGTGATGGAAACCGACTGGAACGAGTCGCACGCGCAGATCAGCGACGGCCTGATCCGCAACACGCTGTCCAAGGCAATGGGCAACAGCTATGTGACCTCGGAGCGCAACAAGTACCGCACGCGTCTCGAGGCGGCGCCGAACGGCGGCACCTACGTGTTCATTAGCCAGAAGGGCATGCGCGAGGCGCTCACCGGCACGAACAACGATTCGAGCCAGTGGCAGCCGAAGCCGAACGATCCGGCTCTCGAACAGGAATATCTGAAGCGCCTGATGGCAGCGCTCGCGCTGGCCGATTCGCGCTCGAAGTCGGGCGGTGGGCAAACCGCCGAGCTGTCGCCGGCCGGCGCGCAAGCGGCGCCGAACGCTGCGAGCGCAGGTGCGAAGTCGGCCGCGGCGGCCACGGCGGCGCAGAACGTCGCGCTGTCGGCGCAGCAGCCGATGCCGGATGCGGATTCGGCGAATACCTCGGCGCAGCTTTCGTCGACCGAACTCACGCTCGGCGAACCGTATGACCGCGCGTGGTTGCGCGTGGGCCTCGCGCTCGACCGCAGCAACTTCACCGTCGACGACCGCGATCTGAGCCGCGGCCTGTACTTCGTCCGTTACGTCGATCCGAAGGATATGTCGTCGGTGGAACAGGGTTTCTGGAGCCAGGTGTTCCACGGCAAGAAGGAGAAGGTCGCCAAGCAGTATCGCGTGAACGTGCGCGCGGTGACACCGGACCAGACGCGTGTGGCCGTGGTCGACGACAAGGGTGCGATCGACGAAAGCTCGCAGGCCAAGCAGATCATGAGTCTGATGGTCGACCAGCTGCATTGAGCTGGCAAAGCCTGAGCAGATAGCAGGCGAAGCTGATGTTTGAAAAAACGCCCGGGATTGACGTCTCGGGCGTTTTTTTATGGCCACGGGATTCTGTGCAGGCACCGGCGTCCCGCCGTTCGTCGAGCCATGGACGCACGCGACTAGACACCGACATTCGTCCCCGGCCACGTATACGTCTTTCGCTTCCTTCCTGTGAGCGTTATTCACGCTAGCCCGCCAGGAGTGGGCCATGTTCGACGTCATGCCTTACGGGATGCGCGCGGCAAGCCTGCTCGTTTTGGCGCTCATCTGCGGCGCCGTTTGAGCGCGGGCAAGACAAGATGGCATACCGGTCTCGTGGCGCGGCATACGGCGTCGCATCCCATGAAGTGATCTCTCTCGTTCGCCGATAAATTCAATAACAATCAATGATTTACGGTTGTTCCGCTGCGAACTTCTGTAACTGGCGGGAAAGCTGCGTTTTATCGTTCATAGGGCCGGATTCGATAAGACCGGCATGAGTTGCCGCGTGCCGGCCTCCCGCGGTCCCGCCATTTCCGGCGCCGGCCGACAAACCGGTGCCGCGCCCGATGACGACCCACGCGCGTGACGCGTGGTCTCGCTGGCCCCGTCGCCTATCCTCGTAGGCCGACGGTTTCACCCACACTCTGACCGGAGTGCAGGCTATTTTTCGGATGCGGAATTCGCGGCGATCAAAGCGGAGGCGGGACTGCTGTGGCCGATGAGACCCCAGTCAGCGAAGACGAAAAGACACGAACGAAGACATACCGCGACGCCGGCTGGCGGCGTCGCGCGAAACGGTTTTCAGGTATCGGCCCGGCGCGTGCCGATCCACGGCAGACGCTTGATCACGCCGGTGGCAAGCGCGGTGCCGACCAGAATCACGGCGCAACCTTCCAGCATGCCGGGCGACACGCCTTCCCCGAGAAACAGCGCGCCCCACAGAATGCCGAAGATCGGAATCACGAACGTGACGGTGATGGCACGCGCGGGCCCGGCCACCGCAATGAGGTGGAAGAACAGCATGTACGCGACGCCGGTGCACGCGACGCCGAGCGCGATCACCGCGCCCCACGCGTGCAGCGAGATCGGCGTGACCGGCCAGAACATCACGGCGAGCGGCAGCAACACGATGGTCGCGCCGGTCATTGTGCCAGCGGCGACGGTCAGCGCATCGACGCCGGTGAGGTGGCGCTTGGTGTAGTTCGCCGCGATGCCATACAGCAGCGTCGCGCCAAGCGCCGCGCCGGCCGCGAGCGCGGTGCTCAGCGGCGTCGCGGCCGAGCCGTTCGGTGCGGCGATCTGATCCCATACCAGCATCAATACGCCGAGAAAGCCGATCACGAGACCGAGCGTGCGCAGCGCGCTCAGCCGGTCGCGCAGCCAGAGAAAGCCGACCAGCGCGCCCCACAGCGGTGTGGTCGCGTTGATCACCGAGGTGACCCCCGCCGACAGTGTCAATTCGGCGTAGGCGAACAGGCAGAACGGCGCCGCCGAATTCAGGATGCCGACCACCAGCAGAGGAAAGGCGCGCGTGCGCAGGATCGTCGCCGATTGCTGCAGCGGCCGCCGCGCGAGCAGCACGATCAGCAGAAAGGCCGCGCCGATGCCGACGCGCAGCGCCATCAGCGGAGCCACGCCGAAGTCGGTGACGCCGACGCGGATAAACAGAAACGACGCGCCCCACAGGGCGGCGAGGATCAGCAGTTGCAGCAGGTTTTGAGGTTTCATCGGGATGGCGCCGCGCGCGGTTGAGTCGGGACGCCTGCGCATCGTAGCAGTGCGATCACCCGAAACGTTTCAGGTTGGGATGAAACGGCAAGGTTCGGGAGATCCAGGCGTCCGGTGCCTGTGATCGTAAGCGTTGGCGGGGCGTAAGCAAAACGAGCAATTCTCACGCTGTTGTGAGAAAAATTGAGATATGGCGGCGGGAGGGAGTGGACGCGCCCTCGGGGGTTATGGAGTTTGTTGCGCCAACAACTCAGCCGAACAAAGCGGCCCGACGGCCACAAAATCAACGCTCTGCTTGCCGCCGCGCCGACAAGCAGAGCACACGCAAACCACATCGACCATCAATGCGGAATCATCCACTGCAAGAAATTCTGCTGCGCCCACACGAGCAAACCGAGCAACACCGTCAACAGAATCGAATGCTTGAAGGTCTTCGCGAACACCACCCCTTCCTTGCCTTTGAGTTCGGTGGTCGCCACGCCGGTCGAAATGTTTTGCGGTGAGATCATCTTGCCCATCACACCGCCCGATGAATTGGTCGCCGCCATCAGCACCGGACTCAGATTCAACTGGTTGGCCGCGACCACCTGCAGATTGCCGAACAGCGCATTGCCCGACGTATCGCTGCCAGACAGAAACACCGCGACCCAGCCGAGGAAGGCCGACACCAGCGGGAAGAACGGACCCACCGACGCGACGCCGAGACCGAGCGTATAGGTGAGCCCCGAATAGTTCATCAGATAGGCGAGCCCGACGATGGTCGCCACCGTCAGGATGGCGATGCGCGTCTGCACCCACGTGTCGGCGATCGCCTTGCCGAATTCGCGCGCGCTCAGGCCGACCACGAACGTCGTGATGAGCGCCGCGACCAGAATCGCCGTGCCGGTGGCGAGCGGCTGGAAGTCCCACACCGCGCCATAAGGCGTGTTGTACAGCGTGATGAACACGGCCTTGTCGAGCCCCGGCCACGGCACCTTGACGTCGCCGATCGTGAAGACTCTCGCGATGGTCCAGACGATCACCACGACCGACACGATGATCCACGGATACCAGCCCTGGCCGCCGCTGATCTTGCCGCGCACCTCGCCGATCCGGTCGACGTTGATCGCGAATTTAGGATCGGCGGCGGGCTTCCAGATGCGCAGGAATGCGATCGTCAGAATCAGCGACACCATCGACGACAACACGTCGGTCAGGCTGTAGTTCACGTAGTTCGACGCGATGAACTGGGTCAGCGCGAAGCTCGCCCCCGACACCAGCAGCACCGGCCACACGCGCAGCATGTTGCGAAAGCCCGCATACACCGCGATCACATAGAAGGGCAGCAGCAGTGCGAAGAACGGCAACTGACGGCCGACCATCTTGGCGAGCAGATCGGACGGCAGGTGCGTCACCGCGCCGAGCACGGTGATCGGTACGCCGAGCGCGCCGAACGCGACCGGCGCCGTATTGAAGATCAGCGTAAAGGTGAGCGCTTCGAGGGTGGGGAAGCCCAGCAGGATCAGCAGCGAACTGGTAATGGCGACGGGTGTGCCGAAGCCGGAAATCCCTTCGAGCAACGCGCCGAATGAAAAGCCGACTACGACCAGCACGACCCGCCGGTCGTTCGGCAGGTTGTCGATCATCCACATGCGAAAGGCCGCGAAGCGGCCCGAGCGTTGCGCGATGTTGTACAGCAGGATGGCCGTGACCACGATCCACATGACCGGCCAGCAGGCGAACACCGCGCCCGCGAACACGGAGTTCAACGCGAGCCCGACCGGAAACTGCCACACTGACACCGCCACGATCAGACCGACGATCAGCCCCGCGAGCGAGGCCTGCCAGGCCGGCCTGCGCGCCCAGCCGAGCAGAAGCAGCACGACGATGATCGGCAACGCGGCGACGAGGAATGAAGGTAACAGCGCATTGCCGACCGGGGTGAGTAGTTGGTGAAACATCACGTCTCCTTGGTATTGTTCGGCGCGACGCGGGGATCACGAATGAGAGGCGCGTCTCTGTAGCAGGATGGACGAACGTCAGCGGAACGTAAGAGTCGAACCGCATTGCTTATTAAACGGGTGCTGCATGTGCTTCCCAAGCATAGAACCCCGCGCGGGCACGTCAAGAAGGGAAACTACGGGCGCGCGAAAAGAAGTGGCGCAGACCGGTTGTCCGCACGATACGAAGCACAGTGCATGAAACGGAGCGGGCGCATGCCGCGTCATTGCGGGTGCGCCCGAATTGCAGTCAGTAACGTGGCGTCGAAGCCTGCACGCGACAGGCGTTCAGTGATGCCAATGATGTCCCCATCCTCCACCCCAATAGCCGCCGATGCCGATCGACACCGATGGTCCGTAGTAGCCTGGATAGCCGTAATACGCCGGGTAAGCGGGATAGACCGGAGGGGGATAGTAGGCGGGATAAGCCGGCGCCACATAGACGGGCGGCGGCGCTACTGCATAAGCGGGTGCCGCGTTCTGTTGTTGCTGTTGCTGCGCATCGGTCGAACCGGTTTGGCCCGCCGGGACGCCCTGCTGCACGGCCGTCGCGGGCGCCGTTGAATACGGTGAATAGTAAGCAGGGTAGTAGCCGGACGGATAGTAACCGTATGGGTAATAGCAGCCCGACAATGTCACGACGCAGAGGACGCTGCCGGCAGCAACGACTCTACGGGGCAGCCGTAAAAATACGCGCGGCAGCCATGAGCCCCTCGCGCGAACACTGTTGATGACGCGGGACTTCATGACGCGCTCCTCGTTGTGCCGTACACCGTCACCGTCGGCGTAACGAGATGAGCTTACGCTCCCGCGGCGCGAACACGATTGCAAAACCGTAACGGCGTATTTCACGACATTGCACCGCATCGTTCGACGCTTGCGCTGAACCTTCATGACGAGGCGGTTCGAGCGTCGTCATGAAGGCAAGCGTCGTGTTCGCTTTCGAAATACCGCGTGACTTACCGTGCAGTATGCGCCTTCACATCGCTTATTTGCCGACCTGATTACCGATGATGCCGCCCGCCGCCGCACCGCCGATCGTCGACAGCGCATTGCCGCCGATCGCCGCGCCCGCCGCGCCCCCCAGACCCGCGCCGATGGCGGTATCGCGCCCTTGCCGGCTCATGCCTTCACACGCCGAAAGTCCCGCAACGAGAGCGACGATGGTTGCGAGCGTGCCGATTTGTCGAATCGTTTTCATGATGCTGACTCCCGGTTGTTTAATTGAGTTTGTTGGACGTAATCGCCGAAACGTAAGAGGGACGAAAGCCCCCCGTTCATGCATTCGATGTTAGCCGCGCGTCGCGTATCCAGATGTGTGAGCTTGTCAGCGGATTGACGGCTTCGTAATCAAATGTTTCCCTTCGCCCAGCATGCGGCGTGCCCGGCTTCGCACACCCTCGCACAAACGAAAAAGCCCGCCAGTGGCGGGCTTCGATGCTGCAATGCAGGTTCCTGGCGGAACCGGACGGCGCTCAAGCCATGCCCGGTCTGCACACCGAACCTTACTGCCGCTGATAGATCTCGGCACCTTTCTTCATGAACTCGATCGACTTCACTTCCATACCTTTCTTCAGCGCTTCGTCGTCGGTGACGCCTTGTTGCGCCGCGAATTCGCGCACGTCCTGAGTGATCTTCATCGAGCAGAAGTGCGGGCCGCACATCGAGCAGAAATGCGCGACCTTGGCCGAATCCTTCGGCAGGGTTTCGTCGTGGAATTCGCGCGCCTTGTCCGGGTCGAGGCCGAGATTGAACTGGTCTTCCCAACGGAATTCGAAACGTGCCTTGCTCAGTGCGTTGTCGCGCACCTGGGCGCCCGGATGACCCTTCGCCAGATCGGCGGCGTGCGCAGCGAGCTTGTACGTGATGATGCCGGTCTTCACGTCGTCCTTGTTCGGCAAGCCGAGGTGTTCCTTCGGCGTCACGTAGCAGAGCATCGCCGTGCCGAACCAGCCGATCATCGCCGCGCCGATGCCCGACGTGATGTGGTCGTAGCCCGGTGCGATGTCGGTGGTGAGGGGTCCGAGCGTGTAGAACGGCGCTTCGTCGCACCATTCCAGTTGCAGGTCCATGTTCTCCTTGATCAACTGCATCGGCACGTGGCCAGGGCCTTCGATCATCGTCTGCACGTCGTGCTTCCAGGCGATCTGCGTGAGTTCGCCGAGCGTCTTCAACTCACCCAGCTGCGCTTCGTCGTTCGCATCGTAGATCGAGCCGGGGCGCAGGCCGTCGCCGAGCGAGAAGGCCACGTCGTACGCCTTCATGATTTCGCAGATGTCTTCGAAGTGCTCGTACAGGAAGCTTTCCTTGTGATGCGCGAGACACCACTTCGCCATGATCGAGCCGCCACGCGAGACGATGCCGGTCATGCGCTTCGCCGTCAACGGCACGTATTGCAGACGCACGCCCGCGTGAATCGTGAAGTAGTCGACGCCTTGCTCGGCCTGTTCGATGAGCGTGTCGCGGAAGATTTCCCACGTCAGGTCCTCGGCCTTGCCGTTGACCTTTTCGAGCGCCTGATAGATCGGCACCGTGCCGATCGGCACCGGGCTATTGCGGATGATCCACTCGCGCGTTTCGTGAATGTGCTTGCCGGTCGACAGATCCATCACCGTGTCGCCGCCCCAGCGGATCGCCCACGTCATCTTGTCGACTTCCTCGCCGATCGAAGACGTCACCGCCGAGTTGCCGATGTTCGCATTCACCTTCACGAGGAAGTTGCGGCCGATGATCATCGGCTCGCTTTCCGGGTGATTGATGTTGTTGGGGATGATCGCGCGGCCGCGCGCCACTTCCTCGCGCACGAATTCCGGTGTGATCGCGGTGAGGCCGTTTGGACCGAACGCGCTCGCACCGAACGCCTGGCCCGGATGCTGACGGCCCATCATCGCGGCAAGCTTCTCGCCGTTCGGGCCGCTCGTCTTCAGGCTCTCCAGATACTCGGCGCGGCGCTGGTTCTCGCGAATCGCGATGTACTCCATCTCCGGCGTGATGATGCCTTTCTTCGCATAGTGCATCTGCGACACGTTCTTGCCGGCGATCGCGCGGCGCGGCGTGCGATGCAGGCCTTTGAAACGCAGGTCGGCGGTGGCGGTGTCGGCGGCGCGCTCGCGGCTGAAGTCGCTCGACAGACCCGTCAGCGCTTCGGTGTCGCCGCGCTCTTCGATCCACGCCTGGCGCAGCGCCGGCAGGCCCGCGCGGATGTCGATCTTCGCGTCCGGGTCGGAGTAAGGGCCCGACGTATCGTAGACATAGACCGGCGGATTCTTTTCGCCGCCGAAGCTGTCGGGCGTATCGGCCTGCGAGATTTCGCGCATCGGCACGCGGATGTCGGGGCGCGAACCGCTCACGTAGACCTTGCGGGAATTCGGCAGCGGCGCGACAGCGGCTTCATCGACGTGGGCGTCGGCGGACAGGAATTTTGGATTGGCGTTCATCGTATCTCCATGCAAAGCAATGTGGGCCGCTAAGCAGGAGACGAGATGGAAGTAGTCGGAAATCGCGCGAGAGGTGAGGCGATGGGGCTGGAGTGCGAAATCCGTACGCTTCCCTGCGCTGGCATTATCCAGATCAGGTTCAAAGGGTATTTCTCACCCGCGCGGCACGGACCTCCAAGCTCCATGCGACGCAGGACCCCCGCGTTAGCAGCGCACACGATACACCGGCCACCCGCTGCTTGGCAACCCGTCCGGTTGAACCGAACCGCGCATTGGGGCGCGGACCGCCGTGTCCTATGCTGGTTGTGACGGGCTGGCGGGCGAGCTGCCGCGTGCTTGAATTGCAGCAAGATCAGAGCGAGAAATTGTCGGCGGCTTCGGGCTGGTACAGGATCTTGTCGAGCTTCAGCACTTTCTCCGTGCCGCTCGGCGGCGTGAAGCGGATGCGCTCGCCGCGCTTCGCGCCGAGCAACGCGAGGCCGGCCGGCGAGAACACGTTCAGGCGGCCTTGCGCGAAGTCCGCGTTGGGCGGATAGACGACGGTCCAGGTCATCTGCTCGCCGCTGGCTTCGTCGGTCAGGGTGGCTTGCGAATTCATCGTCACCACGTTGGCCGGAATTTCGCGCGAGTCGACGATCACGGCGCGTTCGAGGACGTCGTCGAGCATGTCCTGCAGTTTTGCGTTGGCACCGGGCGCGGAGGCGTGCTTCTCGAGGCGGGCGACATCGAGTTCGGTCAGATAACAGGGTTTCGTCTTTTTCATGACGGGTACTCCAATTCGATCTGCATAAAAGAGAACGGCGTGCGTAAGCGTTCAGCCCGGCGCCCGAAGAAAGTCCCCTTGGGGACGACGCGGCCTGAACAGTGGAGCAAGCAGCGTTAGATCGGGAGCCGGGCGGCGAGGAGCGGGAGCGTTCGGGACGGCTCACCGGCCGGACGCGGCGCGAAGTCCGCGCGCGCCTCACCGGTTGCGCGGCGGGGGCGCAAGCGGGTGAGGGCACGGGAAGTCGGGAAGCGCATCGAGGTAGCCGGCAGGTGTCGAAAGAGAAGAGGGTGAAGGCGTTGCCTGAAAACGGAAAGCAGCGCGATAGAAAGGTCCATGTTAGCACGCGGCCGAGTGTCGCCTGATTCGATCCGCGTCGGCCTGGTGCTCGGGCAACGGGCGGCGCGGTGGCACCTGGGATGCATTCAAGCTCATCGTAAAAATGTCGTTAATGGTTCTGTCGGGGTGTGTGAACTGCTGTTGTTCATTGCGTCTGCGGCAAAGGCGGCTGCCCGGTGCGGTGACATCGCGCCGGACGGCATCAGTGATACGAAACGAATCGAGTCGGCTCACGGGAGAGTGCGCATGAAAACCAAAACATCGCGGACACGGACGCTCGGTGCAGTGGCGGGGGCAATGACGCTGCTGGCGGCGCCATTGATGACGTCGGCTTCCGAGGGCGGCAGGGTGTCGTTCGTGGGTGCGATCGTGGCGCCGCAGCTGCAGATAACGGAGGGTAGCGCGGCTGATGGCGCGCGCGGCGGAGTGGCGGGCGTGCAGACCGCGCAGGCCGGCTCCGCGCTCACGCTGACGTTCAAAGCGCCGCCGGGCGTGACGGGCGGCGCGGATGTCGCGTTGCAGGTGAACGACGGCGTGCCGGCGCGCGACCTCGTGGCGGCGCGTTTCGTCGATAGCGGCGGGCGAATCGCCCCGGCCCGCAACGGTCACTACCAGGTCGGCCGCGACGGCGGCGTGTTGTCGTTGTCGCCGAAGGATGCGCGCACCGATACGCGCGTGACGGTGGTCGTGAGCTACCAGTGACTTCACGAACTCGCGTGCGCGGATTTCAGGTGATGGCGAGAGAAATGTCCCACTGCTGCACACGCTGAAAACACCGGGGATACGTCCCCGGTTTTTGTGTTGCAAGTACACCAAAAAGTTACGATTCTTTCGTTCGGCGCCGTGGGCGCTTACTGCATAATGCGATGCGCGCCGCAGCCTTGGCGCGTGTTCGCCCCGGCCCGATTTCTTTCGCAAGCCGCGGCGTTGTGGCCCCTTTGGTCATCTATCGCCTTTCCGTTCCACCGACATGTCCGCCAGCCTCGCCCGTCAGACCGCGTCTTCGATGCGGTGTCCGCCATCCCGTCAGCGGGTTTTCAGCGGGGGCGCAATACCTCGAGCGGCATGGGCGGGTTGAACGCATGTCGCTGCAACGCTCCAGTTTCTTTTCGCGCGGTCTGCCGATCCGCCTGCCGCAGTCGCACGGCGGCCAGATCGCGCTCGCCCTTGCCGTCGTGTATCTCGTGTGGGGCTCGACGTATCTCGCCGTGCACGTCGCCCTCGGTTCGTTTCCGCCACTGCTGCTCTCCGGGCTGCGCAACCTGTTTGCCGGCATAGGCCTGTTCGTCTTCGCGGTGCGCCGCAAACCGGTCTGGCCGAGCGCCGCCGAAATCCGCAATGCCGGACTCGTCGGCACGATGCTGGTGGGTTTGTCGAGCGGCATGCTCGCCTACGGGATGCGCACTGTCGGCACCGGCACGGCGGCCGTGATGGTCGCGACCGTGCCGCTCTTCGCGACGGTGATCGCCGCCGTCGCGGGCCGAAAGATCGGCCGCGGCGAGTGGTTCGCGGTCGGCCTGGGGCTGGTCGGCATCGCGATTCTGAGTCACGGCGACAGCACGCCGGGTTCGGCGGGCGGCAGTCTGGCGATCCTGTGCGGCGCGCTGTTCTGGGCGGTCGGCGCGCATCTGGCCGGGCGTCTGAAGCTGCCGTCGGACCTGTTTCTGTCGACCGCGCTGCAGATCGGGCTGGGCGGCGCGATGTCGACACTGGTCGCCTGGGTCTCCGGCGAACGCATGCTCGACATGCATGTCCTGCCGTTGCTGGCATTCATCTACCTGATGCTGATCGGGACGATGGCCGCGTACGTCGCGTATGGTTTTCTGATTCGCCACACGAGCCCGATCATTGCGAGCAGCTGCATGTACGTGAATCCGGTGGTGGCGGTCGCGCTCGGCGCGTTGCTGCTGGGCGAGCCGGTCACGCGCTCGACGGTGATCGCGACCGTTGTGATTCTGGCCAGCGTGGGCTTGTCTTTCTGGTTCGATTACAGGAAGAAGGGGCTGGCTTGACGTTCGCCCTGGGGTGGGGTTGGTAGCGGCGCGTCTGGAGCGGCCAAAAAAACAACCCCCCGCTTCAAAGCGCCGCCGCCACCTCAGCCCCTTCGCGGATCGCGCGTTTCGCATCCAGTTCGCTCGCCACCTTCGCGCCGCCAATCACGTGATAGCGCGGACGACCTGCCGCAGCAGGCGTCGCGGGTAACAGATCGCGCAGCGATTCCTGCCCCGCGCAGACGACGACCGTCTCCACCTCCAGCCACTCTTCGACGCCATCGCGCGCAATCTTCAACCCGCGCTCGCCGATCTCGAGATACGACACGCCGCCGAGCATCTTCACGCCGTTCCTCGCCAGCGTCGCGCGATGCACCCAGCCTGACGTCTTGCCGAGCCCCATACCGAGCTTGCCGGCCTTGCGCTGCAACAACCAGATCTCATGCGGCGGCCGCGCCGGGGCCGGCGGCTTCAGACCGCCGCGCTCCCGTACCGCGAGATCGACGCCCCATTCGTCGAGCCAGGCATCGCGCGGCATCGGCAGCGGCTCGCCCGCGCGATGCAGCAGGAACTCGCTGACGTCGAAACCGATGCCGCCCGCGCCGATCACCGCGACGCGGCGACCCACCGGCGCACCGCGCAGCACGTCGACATAGGACAGCACGTTGGGCCCATCGATACCGGCAATCGCCGGCTTGCGCGGCACGATGCCGGTGGCGATGATCACGTCGTCGTAAGCGCACGCGGCGAGCAGCGCGGCATCGACGCGCGTGCCGAGCCGCACGTCCACCCGATGCCGCTGCAACTGGCTCTGAAAATAGCGGATCGTCTCGCTGAACTCTTCCTTGCCCGGCACACGCATCGCCAGATTGAACTGGCCGCCGAGCGTCGCGCTCGCATCGAACAGCGTCACACGATGCCCACGCGAGGCCGCCACCGTCGCCGCCGACAAACCCGCCGGGCCCGCGCCGACCACTGCGATCGAACGCGCGGCGCGCGGGTCCGTCAGCGGCCGGTAGACCAGTTCGGTTTCGCGTCCCGCACGCGGATTCACGAGACAGCTCGCGCGCTGATTTTTGAACGTGTGATCGAGGCAGGCCTGATTGCACGCGATACAGGTGTTGATTTCGTGCGTGCGGCCCTCGGCGGTCTTCACCACGAAGTCGGGATCGGCGAGCAGGGGGCGCGCCATCGACACCAGATCGCCGGCGCCTTCGGCGAGCAAGGCCTCGGCGACCTCGGGCGTATTGATGCGGTTCGACACGATCACCGGCACGTTGACGGCGCGCTTCAAACGTCCGCTCAACCCGGCGAACGCCGCACGCGGCACCGAGGTCACGATGGTCGGCACGCGCGCCTCGTGCCAGCCGATGCCGGTGTTGAACAGCGTCACGCCGGCCGCTTCGAGGGCTCTTGCGACCTGCACGGTTTCGTCCCAGGTATTGCCGCCTTCCACCAGATCGATCAGCGAGAGCCGGTACACGACGATGAAGCGCGCGCCGCACACCGCGCGCACCCGCTCGACGATCTCGCGCGCGAGCCGCATGCGGTTCTCGATGCTGCCGCCGTAGCGGTCGGTGCGTCGATTGGTGCGGGGGCACAGGAACTGGTTGAGCAGATAGCCTTCGCTGCCCATGATCTCGACGCCGTCATAGCCGGCGCGCTGGGCGAGCCGCGCGCAACGCGCATAGTCGCGCACGGTCTTCGCAATGCCGGCGAGGGTGAGCGCGCGCGGCTTGAACTTCGAGATCGGCGACTTGAGCGCGGAAGCGGACACCACGAAGGGGTGATAGCCATAGCGGCCCGCATGCAGGATCTGCAGCGCGATCTTGCCGCCCTCGGCATGCACGGCCTCGGTCAGCAGCCGATGATTGCGCAGATCGAACACGGAATTCAGCGTGCCGCCGAACGGCAACAGCCAGCCCGCGCGATTCGGCGAGATGCCCCCGGTGACGATCAGGCCCACTCCGCCTTTCGCGCGTTCGCGGAAATACGCGGCCAGCTTCGGGTAATTCCAGAAGCGGTCCTCCATGCCGGTGTGCATCGAACCCATCACCACGCGGTTGCGCAAGCGGGTGAACCCGAGGTCGAGTTCGGCGAGTAAGTGCTGGTAAGACATGGTGAGGTGGCGTGTAAGTTTTGGGTGCGCCCGAACGATACACCGCGCACCGGGCCAGCCCGCCGAGGAAAAATTCTAATCCTCGCAACCCATTGCTCCGTAAGCCATTTATCAGTCGCTCTCAGCCATCGGGCCACCCCCGGCACACGCATTGCTCGAAGCGATCGTCCATCGACACGGACCGCGCCGTCTGGAGAAACAGGCGTGATGTGCAGCAGGGATAGGGAGGGGGCTGCTTCGGAGAGCCGCCTGGGACCGTTCAAACAAATGATGAACGCGGTGTCCGGCGGTGCGGTGTCCGAAGCGGAACGCCCGTAGATCAATGGGTCGAGAGCCCACATCGATATAGGTGAACACAATGAAAATGATCCGAACCATGGCGGCCGTTGTTGCGGTTGCATCTGTTCTGAGCGCATGCGGCGGCGGGTCCGACGACGTCGGCAAGGAACTCGGCCTGACCAATCCGCAGATCCACTTCATTCACGCGATTCCGAGCGGCCCGGCCGTCGACTTCCTCGTGAACGGCAGCGCACCTTCCGGACAAACGAACGTCGCGTATAAAGGCGTGACGAACTTCACCAATATCAACACGGGTTCCACCAACGTCGGCTATGCGGCGACCGGCACGACGACCGCGCTCGCGAGCGGCAACTTCCCGAACGTCGCGAAGGGCCACGAATACACCGTGCTGGCGCTGCCGGGACTCGCCGCGCCGGATATCGGCCTGATCGACGATCCGTTCGACAAGGGGCTGCTGTCCAATAGCGCGCGGGTGCGCGGCTTCAATGCATCGGCGAACGCGACCAACCTCGATCTGTATCTGGTCCAGTCCAGCGCTACCGACATCACCACCGTTTCGCCGACGATGGCGGGTGTCGCATTCAAGAACGCAGTGCCGGCGAGCGGGCAGGATTCGATCTACGTGTCCGGCGGGCAGTACGTGCTGATCGCGACCGCGGCCGGCAGCAAGACGCCGATCTTCCAGTCGCCATCGTTCACGCTGTCGAACAATGCCGACTGGCTGGTGACGTCGGTGCCGATCGGCGGCACGCTGAGCCAGCTGGTGCCGGGGCAGATCCATTTGCTGATCGCGCAGAACGGCAACACCAGCACGCCGAGCATCGAGTTGTCGAATACGCTGACGGGTGAATAAGCGGGTGAGTTAGCCCGACGCGACAGGCGAAGGCCATAGACGACACGTCCTGGGGAGGACGGAGCGGCGATCCACGCGAGTGGGTCGCCGTTTTGTTTGTGCGTGTTGATACGGATGACTACGTATTTGCTGCCAGCAGCTACGTTCCCGGAAAGCGCGCGGAAGGACCGGTGCACGCGCTTCACGCAAGAACGCGATTCAGGTTCACGCAAGAACCCGGGCAAGAGAGTCTGGCAAGAGCCCAACTAAAGACCCGCTAAAGTACCCACAAAAAAAAGCCCGCCACGGTTCCCCGTGACGGGCTATCGAATCTCTGCATGACCCGGCGCCACAAAAGCGCCGGCCCTTCAGCTACTCGCACATAGCCGGCTTACTTGGCTTTTTCCGCCGAGTTCGAGATGGCGTTGCCGCCCTTCGAAATATCCTCGCCCGCGCCGGCCACCGTGTTGCAGCCGGAGAGCGCGGCCACCGAGCCAGCAATGAGAAACAATGCGATCAGTCGAGCCATGGAAGTTCTCCTTGTCGAGAATGCGTCGATTGACGTGCCGATGGTGCGTGGCACGCGCTAGCTATCGTCCGACCGGGGCTTACGCCAGTCGATCCGGTCTGATTGCATGGTAAAAAAAGGGCGGGGGCGGCGCTGTCAGTTACGCTGCGATTTTGTTGTAGGCGTGTTCCGGTGTTTGCGTCGGCGCACTCCTACAATGCGGCTCGGCGGTGCCGCGCCGCCTCGCTAGACGGGCGTTCGTGAAGGCGTCGCCGGCGGCAGATCGACCGACGGCGTCGCGGTGCTGACGCTCGGCATCGCCACGTCGATGTCGGTGCCGTTCGGCACGCCGCGCCGGATCTCGAAGTGCCCGCCACGCGCGGCGACTCGCTGACGCATGCCGAGCAGCCCATGCGTATGCGTGCGCTTCAGATCGGCCGGCTGGATGCCGACGCCGTTGTCGGCGATATGCAGCGCCACCTGGCCGTCGCCGACCTGCAACGCGATCGACACCTTCGAGGCCCTCGCGTACTTCGCGGCATTCGTCAGCGATTCCTGCGCGACGCGAAAGAGCGCGATCTCGGTCTGCTCGTCGAGCTGGATGTCGTCGGCGGGCAGGTGCAGTTCGAGCGTCCAGTTGTTGCGCTGCGCGGCTTCGTCGGCGAGCGTGCGCAGCGCGGTGACGAGCCCGAAGTTCGCCAGGACCGTGGGCCGCATGTCCTCGATGATGCGCCGCTTCAACGCGATGCCCTGGTCGAGATTGGCGAGCGCGCGCGTGAGTTTTTCGGAGATGTCGGGCGCGCTGTCCTTCAGCTTGCGGTTGGCCCACGCGACGTCCATCTTGCTGGCCGTCAGGATCGCGCCGAGTTCGTCGTGCAGTTCGCGCGCGAGCTGGGTCTTTTCGTTTTCGCTGACCGCCTGCAAGTGCCAGCCGAGCGCTTCGAGCTGACGCGTGCGTTCAGCGACGAGCTGGTCGAGTCCTTCCTGCTGCGTGATCAACTGACGCTGCACGCGTGCCTGCCGGTCGATCTGGATCCCGAGATTGCGGAACAGGAGGATGAACAGCACGATGTTCAGCGCCGACAGGCCCGCCGCGCACAGTGTCGAGATCCGCTGATCGGCGCGGCTCGCGGCGAGCGCGTGCTGCGCGCGGCGCTCCTCGTTGTCGCGCAGCAGCGTGAGGGTGCTGTCGATCAGCGAGGCGTCGGCGGGATTGACGTCGCTCGCGCTGCCGCATGCGCCGAGATCGAGTGGCTGCGCCGCCGCGTGTTGCAACGCGGCGGCGCCCGCGCCGATGCGCGCTTCGATCAGCGCGAGAATCTGCGTGAAGCTGGCGAGTTCGGCGCTGTCCGCGCGGCCGCCGCGGTAGAAGCGGTCAAGTTGCTGCGTGCTCTGACGAATACGTGCCGCGGTCGAACAGAAAGCGTGGGCGGACGCGTCTTCCTTCGTCAGAAGAAAATGGTTCTGCTCGGCGGACAGGCGCGATAGCTGACTCGCGAGTGTGCTCAGTTGCACGGTGACATCGCGCGCTTCGAGCGCGGTTTCGTATTCGGCGGTGATGCGTTGGCGCGCCGTTTCGAGAATCACGAGCCCGCCCACCGTGATGACGATCGCCACCGTCATCGCAATCGCCCAGCTGCGGGCACGCATCCAGTCGGCGAGTCGCGCTGCTGCGCCTTGGCCGGCTAACGCTGGCGCGCTCGACAGGTTCTGAACATCTGGCACATTCGGCTCCTCGGATGGGCCATCAGTGTAACGTCCGCGGCGTCCGGGGCCTTCACCGCGCATCCCCCGGCGTAACGCCGCCGTAATCCCATGTAAGCGGATTCTCACACGAAAACCGGCGTGCGCCGGAATGCGCGCGGCCCTGCGGATCGATAGGATGGACCTGATCGTTCATTCACTGTTTCCGGAGGAAGCCATCATGTTGAAGTGGGCGTTGTTCTTCGCCGTCATCGCGGTGATCGCGGGGCTTCTCGGCTTTACCGGCATCGCGGCCGGCGCGGCGGCGATCGCGAAGTTCCTGTTCGTCGTGTTCGTCATTCTGTGCGTGGTGTTCCTCGTGCTGGGCTTCGTGGTGACGAAGAAAATCATCGATTAGCGCCGCTGCGGCGAGCCGGTTGCGTGCCATTTCTCCGGTAGCGCGGAGCGGCTCGCGTCAGGCCGATGCCAGTCAGTATCGGTCGATATCCGTCGATACCCACAGAAAAGGAGAGTCGCCATGCTTCACTATGCCGTTGTCTTTTTCGTGATTGCGATCATTGCCGCCGTGTTCGGTTTTACCGGCATCGCGGCAGGCGCGGCCGAAATTGCGAAGATTCTGTTCTATATTTTTCTGGTCGTGTTCGTGGTCACGTTGCTGCTCGGCGTATTCCGAACATAGACCTGCGCGCACCAACGCGTAGTCTTGATCTCTACCGGCGCATCAGGCGCGATTCGTGCGGGATGCGCGGTTTCCCCCAATACCGCAGAAAGGAGAATTTCGATGGCGAACCAATCTGGCGACACCTTTGTGATGGACGTCAAGAAGATCCGCGAGGATGCGCGCAAGCACATGTCGGACGGCGCGGTCACGCAGACCTATGGCGCGGATCTGAAGACGGTGCTGAAGCTGCTCAACGACGCGCTGGCCACCGAAATCGTCTGTGTGCTGCGCTATAAGCGGCATCACTTCATGGCCAAGGGCATCAATTCGGAAGCCGTGGCGGCGGAATTCGCCGCACATGCGGCCGAAGAGCAGGGCCACGCGGACAGCATCGCCGAGCGCATCGTGCAGCTGGGCGGCGAGCCGGACTTCGCGCCGGACGGTTTGAAGACGCGCGCGCACTCCGAGTACAAGGAAGGCGGGAACCTCACGGACATGATCAAGGAGAATCTGATCGCCGAGCGCATCGCGATCGACACGTACCGCGAGATCATCCGCTATCTCGGCGAGAAGGACGTGACGACGCGGCGTCTGTTCGAAGACATTCTCGCCGTCGAAGAAGAGCATGCCGACGATATGGCGGACCTGCTCGCGGGCCGGGAATAAGGAAAACGCACGAGGCAGTGCGGGCGGCGCGGCGCGCGCGGGCGAGTCCGAAGGTGTGCCGCGTCGCAGGCGTCTTTCGTTTCGTGGACCTCCGGCTGAGCCCGTGCCGGAGGTCATTACAATGTCTGCTTTGGAGCGATTCCATCGCGGGGACACCAGACCGATGATTCGAGTGTTGATAGCCGACGACCATGCGATCGTCCGAGGTGGCTTCAGGCAGTTCGTCGCCGACGAGCCGGATATGTGCGTCGCGGCCGAAGCCGCCACCGGCGACGAAACCATCAGCCTCGTGCGGGAGCAGGCATTCGACGTGGTGCTGCTCGACATCGCGATGCCGGACAAGAACGGCATCGACACGTTGCGCGTGATCAGGCAGGTGCGTCCCGAACAGGGCGTGCTGATCCTGTCGGGCTACCCCGAGAGTCAATATGCGATCAACCTGCTGCGCGCGGGCGCGAACGGTTATCTGAACAAGGACTGCGAGCCCGACGAAATCGTGCGGGCGATTCGCGCGGTGGCGCGCGGGCATCGTTATCTGTCGGAGGCGGTGGCCGACACGCTCGCCGACAATCTCGACAAGCCGGCCGCGGGGCGGCCGCATGAAGCGCTGTCCGAGCGTGAGTTCCAGATCTTCTGCAAGCTCGCGGCCGGGCAGATTCCCACCGAGATCGCGGAGGAACTGCATCTGTCCGTGAAGACGGTGAGCACGTACCGCGCGCGCGTGCTGGAGAAGATGCGGTTGGCGAACAATGCCGATCTGACTTATTACGCGATCAAGAACGGCTTGATCGAATAATGGACGATCGAGATACCCTGATGAACAGCGAATCGAACCGAGTTGCCGAGCAAACCTGTCCCGCTCCGTTGCGCGTGCTGCTGATCGAGGATTCGCCGCTGATCCGTCGCAGCCTCGTGGAGGCGATCGACGCCTCGGGTTTGCTGCAAGTGGCCGCGTATGCCGATTCCGCCGATCAGGCGATTGCGCTGCTCAGCGACGAAGCCTTCGATGCGGTCATCGTCGACCTGCAGTTGCGGGAGGGCTCGGGCGCGCCGGTGCTGGCCTATTTGCAGCGCGAAGGGCTGATCGACTCGATGTTCGCAGCCGTGCTGACCAATCATGCGTTGCCCGCCTATCGGGAGCGCTGCGAGCAGTACGGCGTGCGCCACTTCTACGACAAATCGTTCGAGTTCGATCGTGTGATCGACGCGCTGCACGAGTATGCGTCGGCGCGAAGCGGCGGGTGAGTGCGCCGTGTGGAAGAGGAGTCGGTGCGGCCTAAAGCGGATGCGCAGACGCGAAGCAAACGCGAAATGGCACCGAGCGTGAGAGCAGCGCGAACCAGATGCGAGATGAGCGCTGTGAGGCAAGCGCTCTGAGACAAGCGCTCTGAGACAAGCGCTCTGAGACAAGCGCTCTGAGACAAGCGCTCTAAGACAAGCGCGAGCCGAGCACAAGGCAAGACGAGCACAAGCCGAGCGCTAATCAGCCTTGCAGGAACGCGGGTCGAGCGTGACGCAAGTGCACTCTCAGCCCGTGCGCCGGCCACTCAGCCTAATGCCCCGCGCGACGGCAGCCGCAAATGATTCCACGCCGCCAGCCCCGCGAAGACGATCCCCGCCACGCTGACGCCGAGCCACCCAAAGGCCGGCCAGACCACCGCGCCGACGCCCGAGCCGAGCGCTCCGCCGATGAAATAGGCGACCATGTACACCGTATTCACGCGGCTGCGTGCCTCGGGTTTCAGCGCGTAAATGCGCGATTGATTGGAAATCTGCGCGGCCTGCACGCCAATGTCGAGCACGATCACGCCCACCACCAGCCCTGCGATACTCCTGGCCGACGCGCCGAACACGACGAACGCGAGCGCCACCAGCACGATCGACACGGTGACGATCGCGCGCGGTCCGCGCCGGTCGGCGAACTTGCCGGCGAGCGGGGCGGCCATCGCCCCCGCCGCGCCGACGATCCCGAACAGCCCCGCCGCCTGCGGCCCGAGATGAAACGGCGCGCCTGCCAGCAGCAATGCCAGCACCGACCAGAAAATGCTGAATGCCGCGAACAGCGCCGCGCCGGTCAGCGACGCTTCACGCAGCGCGCGATGCTCGACCAGCAGATGCCACATCGACACCAGCAGCTTGCCGTAGGGCAGCGTCGAGGTCGGCTGGCTCTTCGGCAGGCGCAGGATGATCACGACCGCGAGCGCCAGCAGGGCGACCACGGATGCGCCGAACACCGCGCGCCAGCCGAAATACTCGGCGATCAGACCCGAGGCGGTCCGCGCGAGCAGGATGCCCAGCAGCAGGCCGCTCATCACCGTGCCGACCGCGTGGCCGCGTTCGGCCGGCGGCGCGAGTTCGGCCGCGAACGGCACCGCCTGCTGCGCGATCGTGGAGAGCACGCCGATCGCCAGACTCGCGACGATCAACACCGCGAGCGTCGGCGCGGCCGCCGCCACGACCAGCGCGACGCACATGGCGGCGATCTGCAGCAGGATCAGGCGGCGGCGGTCGAAGCGATCGCCGAGCGGTGCGAGCAGCAGCATGCCGGCTGCATAGCCGAGCTGGGTGACAGCGGGCACCGTGCCGACCCACGACGCGCTGCCCGGAAACGACTGGCGGAAGTTGTCGAGCAGCGGCTGGTTGTAATAGATGTTCGCGACCGAGACACCGGCGATGGTGGCGAGCAGAAACAGCAGGCCGCGCAACGACCGGTCGGCGGAAGCGGGGGTGGAAGCGTCGGAAATGGACATGAGAGAGGCGGGTCGACGGACCGGCCCATGCACGGTCCTCAAGCGTGCCGATCATACCGGAGCGGGGCGGTTTGTGCTGACGGCGGCGAAGTGTGCGAAAAAGCGTCGGCGGACAGCCGTTTGCCGCATCGGCCCGCAGATTGACGGGTGGTTCGCGCGCCTTGTGTGTCGTAAAGCGGCGTGCTTCCCGGGACAGGTGCAAACGGGGCCGTTCGCGATTCTCGTGATACGTACCGGTGCTGGCTGCTCAGCGATGACATGATTCATGCGATCTGCGTCGAGATAGCGATGCCCGCGAACTGTTTCTTGCAGGCCGTGCTCGTCGCCGCGCTCGGGATGCCGTATTTCAGGTGGTCCCGGCGCGTGAGCGGCGACGCTCAGTCGATCAACGCGCCTTCGGGCTCGTAAAACGGATAGGGTCCGTCGGCGCGCTCCACATACGCGTGGTGCGTGACGATGCCCGTGGCCGGATCGTAGCGATGCAACGCATACGCCGGCGGTTCCATCACGAACACCGACGGCGCATCGTCGCGCAGATCGAGCCCGACCTGATGGCCGGGCGCCGGCACCGCGGACGCGATCGTACCGCCGAAGCGCACGAACATCGGCCGATGGACGTGCCCGCAAATCACCCGCTCCACGTTCGGATGAAGTGCGATCAACGCCGAGAGCCTGGCGGATGCGGCAGGGTCGAGCCTCAGTGAGTCCATATGGCCGATGCCGCAGGTGAATGGCGGATGATGCAAGGCCACCACCGTCGGCGTGTTCCCGGCCGCGTCGAGTTGCGCCGCGAGCCACGCGAGTCGTGCGTCGCACAGCGTGCCGGCGCTTTGGCCGGGGACCATCGAATCGAGTGCGATCACGCGCAGCGGCCCGACGTCCACCGCGTACTGCACGAACTCGCCGCCGCTGCGCAATTCCGCGCGCTCGGGAAACGCCGCGCGCAACGCGGTGCGTTCATCGTGATTGCCGACCAGCAGGAAGTAGGGGATGGCCAGCGGCGCGAGCAAGGTCTTCAGGTGTTCGTACTGTTCCGGGTCGCCTTGATCGACGAGGTCGCCGGTCATGATCACGGCGTCGGGACGCGGTTCGAGCGCATTGAGCGCGGCGACGCAGCGCGCGAGGTAGGCGGCCGTGTCGACCCGGCTGTATGCGAGCGCGCCGGGCCGTTTGATATGCAGGTCGCTAATTTGAGCCAGCAGCATGGGGAGTCCTTGTCATTGCGCGCCGGGACATGGCGCGGCGTTGTTACGATAGCGCAATCAGCGCGTCCTGCGAGATCGAGATGCCGACCGGTGTGCCGCGCGCCAGCTCGACGCGCCCGGCCACGTCGATCAGCAGCGGGTCCGGTGCGGCGCCCCCGATCGTCAGACGGGTGCGCTCGCCGAGAAACGCGCTGCTTTCGATGCGGCCGCGCAGATGCGCGCTCGCCGGGTCGGCCAGCCATGCGTCTTCGGGGCGGAAGAAAATCTCGTGCGGCTGATGCGGGTGCGGGCTCGTGGGTGGGGGCATCGACGGCAGCGGCACGGCGCCGCCGCTCGTCATTAGCATGCCGTCGCGCGCTTCGCCAGCGACCCGGTTGATCGTGCCGACGAATTGCGCGACGCTCCGGTTCGCCGGCCGATAGTAGATGTCGCGCGGCGAGCCGATCTGTTCGATGCGTCCCGCGCTCATCACGACGATGCGGTCGCCCAGTTCCATCGCCTCCGCCTGGTCGTGCGTCACGTAGACGGTCGTGATGCCCAGCTCGCGCAGCAATGCATTCATCTCGCTGCGCAAGGTGTCGCGCAGGCGCGCGTCGAGCGCGGTGAGCGGCTCGTCGAGCAGCAGCACGCGCGGCTGCACCGCGAGTGCGCGCGCCAGCGCCACGCGTTGACGCTGACCGCCCGAAAGCTGGTCGATGGGTTTGTCGGCGTGGGCGCTGAGACGCATCATGCCGAGCAACTCGTCGACCCGCTGCCGCGCGGCGGCAGCCGGCATGCGCCTGATCTTCAGGCCGTAGCCGATGTTGCCGCGCACACTCAGGTTGGGAAACAACGCGTAGCTCTGGAACACCATGCCGACCTGGCGCTTTTCGATCGGCAACGCGGTGACGTCGTCGTCGCCGAACGCGATGCGCCCGCCCGCGTCCGGTGTTTCGAGTCCGGCGATCATGCGCAGGGTCGTGGTCTTGCCGCAGCCGGAGGGCCCAAGCAGGACCAGCGTTTCACCCGCGTCGATCCGTAGATCGAGCGGTTCGAGCACGCGCGTGCCGCGAAAGGTTTTCGCGCATTGCGTGAGCGTGATCGGAATGGAGGCAGGTTTCATGGCGTGTCGATGGAGTTCGATGAGGGCTGGCGGAAATGTTCCTGGCGGGATGCGCAGCGCCTGGCACCACGTCGGTCGCTGCATCCGCTGCAAGCTGTTTCGCAGTAGAGCCGTTGCCGCGTTTCGCCGCCGCGCTGCGCTGGCCGGTCGCATCGACGCCGAGCCATTGCATCGCGACGAGCAGAGGCATCGTCATGATGAAGAACAGAATGGTGTACGCGCTGCCGATCTCGATGCGCAACGACGCGTAGGTGTCGGCGAGGCCGACCGGCAGCGTCTTCGTCTCGGGTGTGTGCAGCATCCACGTGAGGTTGAATTCGCCGATCGACAGCGTCAGCACCGCCAGCGCGCCGGCGACGATGCCCGGCCGCGCGTTCGGCAGCACGATCGTCACGAAGCGTGCGAAGAAGCTCGCGCCGAGACTCGCCGCGCCTTCCTCGAGCGTGCGCAGATCGCTGCTCGCGCATACCGCGGCGACCGCGCGCACCATGAGCGGCAACGTGAACACCACGTGCCCGACCACGATGAACGCGGCGCTCATGCGAAACCGCGTGAAGCCGCCGTAGATCACCAGCAGCGCGAGCGCGGACGCGAGACCGGGCAGTGCGATCGGCAGCACGAGAAACTCTTCGATGACGCGCGAGAGCCGCGTCCTGCTGCGCGCGAGCACGTAGCCCGCGGGCACGCCGGTCAGCAACGTGATGAGGAGTGTCGCCGCCGCCACTTCGAGCGACAGCCACACCGAGCTGTGATACTGCGTCCACACTTCGACGAGCCAGCGCAGCGTGAGTCCGCTGGCGATGCCCTTGAAGTAGTTGACCGTCAGCCCGGCCATGATCGACATGATGACCGGCACGATCAGAAACGCACACAGCAGTAGCGTGACGAACCATTGACCGGCGGCGAGCCATGTTCGCGCGCCGGGCGCGCGCAGCCGCAAGCGCGAAGCGGTGCCTGAATGAGTCTCAGATCGTGCTGAAGCAGTGATGGAATTCATCGACGTGTTGTCGTCAGGTTGGGATGCGCCGGGTCGGGACATGCTACTCATGCGCTCGCCGCCACCGCCGCGCCGCTCACGCTGCGCGCGAACGCCAGCACGGCCCACGTGACGATGCCGAGCACGATGGACAGACCCGCGGCCGTCACCATGTTCGCGTTGAGGGTGAACTCGGTATAGATGGTCATCGGCAGCACGTCGATGTCGGTGGCGAGCGTGAAGGCCGTGCCGAACGCGCCCATCGCGGTGGCGAAGCACACGGCCCCCGCCGCGACCAGCCCCGGCGACAGCGCGGGCAACACGATGTCGCGCGTGATGCGCCACGGCGATGCGCCGAGCGAGCGCGCCGCTTCTTCGAGCGAGGCGTCGAGCTTGGTCGCCGAGGCCATCACCGTGACGATCACGCGCGGAATCGAGAAGTACAGGTAGCCGAGAAAGAGGCCGCTCATCGAATACGCGAACACCCAGCGCTCGCCGGTGAGTTTCAGCGACAGCGCGCCGATCAACCCCTGGCGTCCAGCCAGCATGATGACCATGAAGCCGACCACCACGCCGGGAAACGCGAGCGGAAACGTCAGCAGCGCGAGCAGCGTGCGCTTGAACGCGAACTCGCGGCGCGCGAGCAGCAGCCCGGCGATCACCGACAACACCAGCGTCGCCGCCGTGACCGCCGCCGACAGCAGGACGGTCGCGCCGAGGCTCGACATGTAGCGCGGATTCGTCAGCATCGCGCGATAGGTGGCGAACGCGTGGCCGTCGCCGCTCAACTGCGCAAGCGCGGCCATCGGCAGCAGCCAGAACGCGAGGAACACCGCCAGCGCCGGGGCGAGCAACGCGATGCGCCAGCGCAGCGGGAACGTGATGTCGTTCAATGCATCACCTGCAGATAGCGTTCGCCGAAGCTCGCCTGCTTCTCGGCCATCTTGCCGAAATCGACCGCTTTCGCGCGGGCATAGTCGCTCGCGGGCAGGAATTTCGCGGCGGCTTCCGCGCTCATCGCATTGGCACGGACCGGGCGCAGATAGGCGTCGGCCCACAGCTTCTGGCCTTCGTCCGACAGCACGAAGTCGAGCACCTTGCGACCGTTCGCGTCGTGCGGCGCGCCTTTCACGAGGCTCATCACGTAGGGCACCGAGATCGTGCCTTCCTTCGGAATCACGAACTCGACGTTCGCGTGATCCTTGTACTTCGCGCGATAGGCGTCGAAATCGTAGTCGAGCAGGATCGGGATTTCACCGGACATCACGCGCGCGTACGCGGTCTGCTTCGGCACGATCGGCGCGTTGGCCTTCAGCTTGCGGAACCAGTCGAGGCCGGGCTCGAAGTTATCGAGCGTGCCGCCGAGCGCCTGGTTCACCGCGACCGCGCCCGCATAGCCGACGAACGCGCTCGACGGATCGAGGTAGCCGATCATGCCTTTGTATTCCGGCTTCAGCAGATCAGCCCACGAGCGCGGCACCGGCTTGCCTTCGAGCGCGTCCTTGTTGACGAAAAAGCCCAGCGTGCCCGAGTGGATCGTGAACCAGTAGCCTTGCGGGTCTTTCAGGTTGGCGGGGATGTCGTTCCAGTGCGCCGGCTTGTACGGCTGGATCACACCCTTGTCCTTCGCCTGGAATGCCGACGATACGCCGAGGTACACCACGTCGGCGACCGGGCTTTTCTGCTCGGCCATCAGCTGCGCGATCGACTGGCCGGAGTTCTTGTTGTCGAACGGCACACGGATGCCGGTCTTCTGCTGGATCGCCTTGATCTGGCTGGCCCAGTCGGCCCATTCCGGCGGGCAGTTGTAGCAGATCGCGGTTTCGTCGGCATGGGCCGCCTGCGGGGCGACGGCGGCGAGCGCCGCGCCGGTGGCGATCATGACGTGCGCGAGACGGCGCCACAGCGGTTTGAGCGACGAGGCGAAGCGTGAGGGTGAGCGGATCACTGCGGGTCTCCTGGAGAGGACGAGAGCGGGTGGTTTGAGGTTGGGTCGATCAAACGGGCTTTGGGGCTTTCTGCTTTTTGCGAGGCCGCGCAGGTGAGGTGTGTGTGCGACGCATGCGACTCACGTCACTCACAGCCTCGGCGCGGCTCGTGCAGCGGGTCAGGCCAACGGTTGTTCGGTCGCCGCCGAAGCACGCGGCGATGTACTGTCCGTGCGATTCGAAATCGCCGCGATGGTCGCGCCTTCGCGCAAGCTGTGCGGCAAGGTCAATGCGAGCGATGTGTTGGCGGATGCGTCGTCGTCGCCGGTGACACGCGCGAGCAGGCGCCGCCAGGCCGCACAGCCGATCTCGCGATTCGGCGCGCAAATGCTCGCGAGCGGCGGCGACAGCAGCTCGCCCATCGCGAGGCCGTCGAAGCCGAGAATCGACATGTCCTGCGGAATCCGCAGACGCGCGCGACGCAGGCCGCGCATCACGACCATCGCGAGCAGGTCGTTGCTGCAGAAGAGGGCGGTCGGGCGACTCTGTCCGCTCGTCAGATGCGCGAGCACGGACGGCGCCAGTTCTTCCGCGTTGAAATCGACTTCGAGCGCTGGCGCGGGCGTGAGACCGGCTTGCTGCATGGCCTGCGCGTAGCCGAGATGGCGTTGACGCGCGCGGTCCGATGCGGCCAGCGTGCCTGCCAGCATCAGGATGCGGCGATGGCCGTGGGCGATCAGCGAGCGCACGCCGTCGTAGGCGGCGAGCCGATTGTCGACCGATACCGACGGCCGCCGCACCGTGTCGTTGTGCATCAGCACGTAGAGCAGGCCGGCGCGGTCGAGTTCGTCGAGCAGCGGATGCGTGTCGGCGTCGGTGACGGTCAGAATCAGGCCTTCGACGCGCTGTTCGCGCAGCGTTTCGATGGCGTGGCGTTCGCGGTCCGCGTCGTACTGGGTGGTCATCAGCATGAGCCGGTAGCCTTGCGCCGACGCGAGTTCGTCGATGCCTTGCAGGCACTCGGCGAACACCGGATTGGCGAGCGTCGGCAGGATCACGCCGATCAGCCGTGTGCGCTCGCCGCGCAGCTGCCGGCCGAGCGGGCTGGGGCGGAAGTTCAGGGCGTCGATCGATTGACGCACCTTGTCGAGCGTGATCGGGTTCACGGTATGCGGCGCATTGATCGCGCGCGAGACCGTGGCGATGGAGAAGCCCGCGTGGGCGGCGACATCTTTGATCGTCGGGATCATGGTTTCCGCTCTGGCTGTAAACGTTTTCGTGAGCGGATTATCGGGAACGTTTGTGACTGCCGGATGACTCCGGTTCGAGCGAGGCGAGGGGGAATGGCGGCGGGTGTCTGCGGCACGAGGCGCCGGTTGGTGCGCCCGCCGGGCAATGGTAGAATTCGCGTCCACGCGCGATTGCAGCCCCTGCCGGGGTGATGAAATTGGTAAACATAGCGGACTTAAAATCCGCCGCTTAACAGCTTACGGGTTCAAGTCCCGTCCCCGGCACCACGCTTGCAGCAAAGAGTCCTACGCTTTTTGCTCCCTTCCTGCGGGTGCGTGGGGTGTCGGTTTTTCTGCCCTGAACCGGATTTCTCGGCTCCTTCATCTTCTGCCCGATCTTCTCGACTGCGGCCGCCAATCTTTCTGTGACCAGGTGCGAATACCGCCTGGTCGACACGACCGACTTGTGCCCGAACACCCCCTCCAACTGTGAATAGGTCGATCCCGGCATTGATCATCTCCGATGCCTCGCCATGCCGCAGGTCGTGGGACTTCGTGTTTGGATAACCGGGCGCGACACGCGCTCGCTTCCATGCTTTCTCGAACTGCTTGATCGTCAAGGTGAAGCGCATGCGGCGCGCTAAGACCGCGACGCACGGGTGACCACCGCAGCGCCAGATCTGGATGCATGCTGAATGCCGGGTTGTATTGATGAGGCTGTCGCGCTCATCGCCGGTGCTATGATCATCTGTGAAACAGGGAGAGCAACATGACTCCGCGCGCGAAGTACCACGACTATTGGTATGAGATTTCGGCCACTTCCGTAGACCCGGATGGTTCGCAATGGCAGGGTGAACTCAGACTCGGCAGGTACGGAACCGGAGAGACCATTCTGGACGGGCACCTCGTCCCAGGATACTTCGACACTGAGCCTGAAGCACGAGACGCCGCCGACGCGTATGCGCGTGTCTATATCGATCAGCTCTGACCGCAGACAGGCTAAGGTGGGTCGATCATGGGTTCAGGCTCCATTCGAGCAGCGGTTGATCGGCGCGGACGTACAACGGATGGCGTGGGGAGCCGTCCTTCGTCGTGCCGAGACACCAGAGGCGCGCGCCGGCATTGCGCATGATGCTGGCGACTCGATTGGCCCGCTCGAGCCTGGCGTTCGATCCCCAGGCGCACACGACGTCGCCACACTCGCGGGCGAAATTCCACAGGTAATCGTCGTTATCGGGACCGACCGGATCAGGATGCGTCCAGAGCGCCGCTGGATTCGTCGAACGCAGCGCGTAGAGGTTCGCAACCGCGAGGCCGTTGCAGTCCCATATCTTCGCGAAGCCGCGGCATCGGCGAATGGTGGGGTCGTCGAGCTGCGCATCTGCGGTGCTTGGGTTGAGCATGATGAACAGGGCCGTCGACTTAACCGGCGCCAACGATTCAGCGGCACGCGTCAGGCGATAGCGATATGCGCCGCAAGGGCTGATAACGGCGCTCACGATTGATCCTCGACAAAAGAAGCGGCGCATAATGCTGAGATCCCTTTGTCAACACGATGGAGGTGGATGTGACCACTCTCGCTATAGACGCCATTCGCATCAATCCGGCGAACGACAGGATTACCCACGTGCGCTGGGCTCCCGTCGACCCGTCGACGCGTGACTGGTTGTCTCCCACCTCGATTGTCGAGGTAGACGAAGTCGTGGCCGCGATACGTCGGGGAGATGCTGTTTGGTCCCTTTTTACTCTTGGCGGCACACGGTACCTGGGGCCAAAAATTGTGACTGTCGCTCACACCAACGGCCACGACGGGATTAACACCGATGTCCCTGGCGATCATGTCGAGAAATGCATCGACGATCTGCCGCGCATTTGATTGCATACCTTTAAGATCGCTCGGCACTGCGCCTGCATTAGTGGTCATGGTGCCCTCACTCATTTCCCGATTGCTTCGCGCGCTGCGCGGATGAACTCTGCTGCCGCTTGCGCGTTGATCGCGTTACCGTAGGCACGCCGGCCGCGACGACAGCCAAGCCACTCGCCCGAGCAAAGCGTTCAACGGGATGTTCGCGCACTCGCGACCGTCCTTGTGATCGCGCGTAGTCGGCGTCGGCCGCGAAGTACGTTCGGTCGCGGATGTGCGGAGCACCGACGCGCGCACACGGGAAAGGTGTCGCCCCGCAGGCGCAAATCCAAGGCTCCCAGGTCATCGAAAACAAGGTCGATCCAAGGCTCGACGCCCCTGCTTGCAACCTGCTCGCCAAAGGCGATTGCAGGGCCGCGCTCCTGGATAGCGGCGCGGGCGAGTTCCAGTGTGGCGGGTGCCCGGTCGTGATCAGAAAGCGGGCGCGAAGCTCGGCATGTGCTTTGCGTGACACAGTAAGGCCATGCCGTCGAGCTTGCGCGCGTCTTCGTCCGTGATCGGGGCCGAATAATGTTCCGCAACATCAGGGGGCACGCTGATAGTGACGGCGCGCTCTATCGACGCCTCCACATGAGAACGTGGCACAACACAGAATTTCACTTGCCCAGCCTCTTCATCGTAGACGCTGATTAATGCCAACTCGCTCTTGCTCATCAGTCTCCTCTACACAGTTGATAGTTTCCGAACGCGCGCTGTTTGCACAGTACGTAATGAGTTCAGAATTCGTTTCGCCGATACGGTCGAACTGCGCTGACGACGACCTCTTTACACGTTAAGCGAATATCGAGTCCGATATTGGGTTCAAGATCGAACCGGATCAAATCGTCGGGTGCGGCCGACAAGGAGATCTGCATGATCGAGGCTTCTTCAAGCATCGCATCGACATCGATCTCCGAGCTGTGAATATCCAGGAGATCCAGCACGACCAGATAATCGGGGCCTGCGTCGGCGCGAGGGGCCGCGTAACGGTTGTGCAACACCTCCAGCTGGAGATCGATCAGGTAGCGTCCGCGATCAGCCTGCGGCGGTGTCGAATCCGCGGTTTCGAATGGACGCCGCTTTCGTTGTAAAGAGAACGTCGCCACGGCCGAGTCGTGAAAGGACGGATATTCGCCGAGAATTTTAATGAGCAAACCATTGTTTCTCGCCAGTTCCCAGCCCCATGTCCTGTTTTCACTGCTCATTCGTTTCTCCCTCGAAACACGCTCTACCTGCGATTGATCGGTGACATCGGAAAATGAGTGTCATCTCTCACTCCCGCGTCGAAGTTATGGCCGTGTGCGTCCCCGCGACTCTGATGATATTGGGCGCATAGGTTGCCGTTCGAATCGAAGTAATCTACGTCAAGGCCGCTCGGATTGATGCGATAGCCGCCCGGTTCGTTGCCTGTCAGGCGGACTCCGCGTGCAGCGATCTCCTCCGCGTCGCCAATAGTATCCGGCGTGTACTCGAACGGCTGCGCATCCGCCAGTGGCGTCGACAGGTCCGCCGGGAGGTCATCGGTCTTCATCGCGTTGCGGGCAGCGATACGCTTTGCTTGCTGCGTGCCGGGGTCATACGGGCCGGACAGCAAAGGTTCTCCCGGAGGAAACGCAGCACCCTCGGCCCACGGCGTGGCCCAGCGCGTTACTGCATCGACGAACCCCATAGCAGCCCCGCTGCTGGGCGGCAGCAACCCACTGGCGATACCACCTGGCGATGGCTCTTGCGCGACCAGCACCACGCTCTCGCCACGAATCATCGACCGCAGGGTCTCTACCACTTCGAGATCCGCACCGACTCTCAGGAGCCGCTGGTGCCAGTAAAAATGCGTTCCGAGAAACGCGCGGACGCGTCGCACAAGTGCGGCATCACGAGCCCAGACATCGGCGTATGCGCGTTGCGTGAATTCTTGCCTTCCTCAACCACCTGTTTCTGCTCGGCCGTGAGAAAGATTCGCCCACCCTCATACGCATCCCTGCTGTACATCATCCCGCGGTGCGAAGCATCTGATTTGAGTTCCGTTCCCATTGTTCTGTATCGGGAAGTCAAGCAGGTGCCGAAAAGTATCCTGGAACGCGAAGTGATATTGTCAAGAAAGGTTGTGGCTTGCGTTCACCTGGCGCCGCTGTGATTCCTCCGGAACTCGTTGCGCCCGGTGTCGATGTCGCGGAGTATCTCGCGGCCATTCCCGACGTCGCGGCGGCCGGCGTAGCCAGCCGTGTTACGCTCCCTCGGCCGCCGATGAGGCGACGCGCACACACATACCCACCACCATGTCCCACCTGAAATACCTGACCGGCTACCCGGCGCCTTTGCAAGAGAAGGTGAGAAAGCTTATCGCCGACGAGCAACTGGGCGCCTATCTCAGCACGCGTTACCCGAACACGCACGACGTGCAAACGGACCGCGCGCTGTACGCCTACTGCGCTGACCTGAAACGCGAACACCTGCGCAGTGCCGATCAGATCGACAAGGTCACTTACGACAGCAAACTCGACGTGGTACGCCACGCGTTGGGCCTGCACACGAGCATCTCGCGCGCGCAGGGCGGCAAGCTGAAGGCGAAGAAGGAAATCCGCATTGCGTCGCTATTCAAAGGCGCGGCGCCGGAGTTTCTGAAGATGATCGTGGTGCACGAACTCGCTCATCTGAAGGAGAGCGATCACAACAAGGCGTTCTATCGTCTCTGCGAGTTCATGCAACCGGGCTACCATCAGATCGAATTCGATTTGCGTCTGTATCTGACGCATCGCGATCTGACGAAGAAGCAGGGCTGAAGGCCCTTCACGCCGCCACTGCCTCGAGCGCCGCCGACGCCTTCAGCAACACCGGAATCGACTTCGAAGTCGGCGTACCCGCGCCATCGGCCACCGACGACAGCGGCACGAGCGGATTCGTCTCCGGGTAATAAGCGCCGAGGCACCCGCGCGGAATGTCGTACTCCACGAGCAGAAAGCCGTCGGCATGCCGCTCGATGCCATCGGCCCACACGCTCGTGATATCCACCCGCTGTCCCGCGACGAAACCCAGCATCGCCAGATCGTCCCTGTTCGCGAACAGCACGCGCCGTTGCCCATAGACGCCGCGATAGCGGTCGTCGAGCCCGTAAATCGTCGTGTTGTACTGATCGTGCGAACGCGTGGTCATCAGCGTCATCAGCTTCTCGCCATGCTGCTTGCGCGCCTGATGAATCGGCGTCGCGACGTCGATCGCATGCACGAGGAACTGCGCCTTGCCGCTCGGCGTCTTCCAGATCCGCTCGCGCGACGCCACGCCCAGGTGAAAACCGCCCGGGTTTTTCAGGCGCTCGTTGTAATCGTGGAAGCCGTCGATCACCTTCGCGATGCCGTCGCGGATCAACGCGTAATCCGCCGCCTGCGCGAGCCAATCCACCTTGCCGCTGCCGAGCGTCGCATGCGCCATCCGCGCGACGATCGCAATCTCCGACAGCAGATTCTCCGACGCCGGCTTGTTCATTCCATACGAGATGTGCACCATGCTCATCGAATCCTCGACGCTCACGCCTTGCGCGACGCCATTCTGCAGGTCGATCTCGGTGCGCCCGAGCGTCGGCAGGATCAATGCGTCGCGGCCATGCACGAGGTGGCTGCGGTTCAGCTTGGTCGTGATGTGCACGGTCAGATCGCAGGAGCGCATGGCTTCCCACGTGCGCGGCGTATCAGGCGTCGCGATCGAGAAGTTGCCGCCGAGACCGATGAACACCTTCACCTTGCCGTCGAGCATCGCCTGGATCGTGTTGACCACGTCGAGCCCGTGCTCGCGCGGCGGCTCGAAATCGTAGACCTCGCCGAGCCGGTCGAGAAACGCCTGAGTCGGCTTCTCCTCGATACCGACCGTGCGGTCGCCCTGCACGTTCGAATGGCCGCGCACCGGGCACAACCCCGCGCCGCGCCGGCCGATATTGCCGCGCATCATCATCAGGTTCGACAGCAGTTGCACCGTCGGCACCGAATTCTTGTGCTGCGTGAGGCCCATGCCCCACGTCGAAATCACTGCGCGTCCCTGCACGTAGATGTCGGCGAGCTTCAGCACGTCGTCGAACGGCGCGCCCGCTTCGGCGACGATGGTGTCCCAGCGCTCGGCGCGCAGATCGTCGGCGAACGCGTCGAAGCCCACCGTGTGTTCGGCGATGAAGCCGACGTCCAGCACGCGTTCGAGACCGGAGGCGAGCGCTTCGTCGTCGAGTTCGATCACGCGCTTGGCGACGCCCTTGATCAGCGCGAAGTCGCCGCCCACTTTCGGGCGAATGAACACGGAGCTGATTTTCGTGCTGCCCATCGTCAGCATTTCCACCGGATGCTGCGGGCTCGCGAAGCGTTCGAGGCCGCGCTCCTTCAGCGGATTGATCGACACGATGGTCGCGCCGCGCTTCGCGCACTCGCGCAGTTCGCCGAGCATGCGCGGATGGTTGGTGGCTGGATTCTGGCCGAAGATCAGCAGCGTGTCGGCGTGTTCGAAGTCGTCGAGCGTGACCGTGCCCTTGCCGATGCCGACCGTATGCGGCAAGCCGCGGCTGGTCGCTTCGTGGCACATGTTCGAGCAGTCGGGGAAGTTGTTGGTGCCGTACATGCGCACGAACAGCTGATACAGAAACGCGGCCTCGTTGCTCGCGCGGCCCGACGTGTAGAAAGCGGCGCGGTCCGGATCGTCGAGTTGCTTCAGGTGGCGCGCGATCAGATCGAACGCTTCGTGCCAGCCGATCGGCACGTAGCGGTCGGAGAGCGCGTCGTAGACGAGCGGGTCGGTCAGGCGGCCGTGCTGTTCGAGTTCGAAGTCCGACTGCGCCATCAGTTCTTCGACCGTGTGCTGCGCGAAGAAGGCGGGCGTCACGCGCTTGCTGGTCGCCTCGGCGGCCACCGCCTTGACGCCGTTCTCGCAGAACTCGAAGGTGGACGCGTGCTCGCGATCCGGCCACGCGCAGCCGGGGCAGTCGAAGCCGTCCGGCTGATTCTGCTTGAGCAGCGTGCGGTAGTTGCCGCCCGTCACCTTTTCCTTGAGCAGGTTGATGGCAACGTACTTCAGCGCGCCCCAGCCGGCGGCCGGGTGCGTGTAGGGTTCGATACGGGGTTCGCTGCGAGCTTCGGATTTCTTCATGATCTTGCCGCTGGATAAGGCCTGGCGCGTGTGAACGGCGCTTGTTAAGCCGATGCCTGCAAGACTACTGTGTTCCAAAAAATGCGCTGCATACAGAAAATCGAAAAGCGGAGGGATACAGTTGGCGGATTTCTGTCATAGACTGGCGCTTCCCACCACGTTTGCGTTTGATCCAGGCCCTTGAAACTGTACGAGAAGCTCGCCGATGAAATGACCGAAGCCGTGCGCCGCGGCGTGTTCGCGGCGGGCGAGCGGATTTTGTCGGTGCGCCAGGCGAGCCAGCAGCACGGCGTGAGCATCAAGACGGTGCTGCATGCGTACGCGTTGCTGGAAAGCCGGGGCATTGTCGAGAGCCGGCCGCAGTCCGGCTATTTCGTGCGTGACGCCGCTGCGCGGGCGCTTGCTCCCGCCGCACCGCAGCCGGGCCGCAGCCGGGCGCCGCAAGCCGCGCCAGTGGCGGCCGAGGTGGACGTGAGCCGGCTCGTGCTGTCGACGCTGCGCAGCATCCGCGCGCACGACGCCGTGCCGTTCGGCTCGCCCTATCCCGATCCGTCGCTGTTCCCATGGCGGCGCATCAACCAGTACGCGAACGCGATTGCGCGCCGTCAGGCGAGCTGGAATCTGATCGACGACCTGCCGCCAGGCAACCCCGAGTTGATCCGCCAGATCGCGCGGCGCTACGCCGAAAACGGCATGCCGGTCGATCCCGGCGAGATCGTCATCACGCTCGGCGCGACCGAAGCGATCAACCTGAGCCTGCAGGCGGTCGCCAAACCGGGCGATACGGTGGCCGTCGAATCGCCGACTTACTACGCGATGCTGCACGCGATCGAGCGCCTCGGCATGCGCGCGATCGAAGTGGCGACACATCCGCGGGACGGCATCGACATCGAGGCGCTTGCGCAGGTGATCGCGCGGCAGAAGATCGCCGCGTGCATGGTGATGCCGAACTTCCAGAATCCGCTCGGTTTCCAGATGCCCGACGCGCGTAAGCGGCAACTGGTCGAGCTGCTCGCCGCGCACGAGATTCCCGCGATCGAGAACGACGTCTACCAGGAGCTCTATTTCGGCGAGGCGCGGCCGTCGACGCTGAAGACCTACGACACGAAGGGACTGGTGCTGCACTGCGCGTCGTTCTCGAAGAGTCTGACGGCGTCGTACCGGATCGGCTGGGCGCTGCCGGGACGCTACCGCGCGCAGGTCGAGAAGCTGAAGTTTCTCAATACGCTGACCACGCCTTCGGTGCCGCAGGTCGCCGTCGCCGATTACTTGCGGCAGGATGGCTACGATCGTCATCTGCGGCACGTGCGCAAGGTGTACCGGCAGCAGGCGAGCATCATGACGGCGCTGGTGCAGCGCTTTTTCCCGGTCGGCACGCGCATGTCGACGCCGCAAGGCGGCTATGTGCTGTGGGTGGAATTGCCCGACAGCGTCGATTCGATGCGGCTCTATCAGGCGGCGCTCGCGCGCAGCATCACGGTCGGGCCCGGCATGATGTTTTCGACGCGCAACGATTTTCGCCATTTCATCCGGCTCAACTACAGCTATCCGTGGACGGCGCAGACCGAGGCGGCGCTGAAGACGCTGGGTGAACTCGTCAAACAGATGACGTAAAGATGACGTAACAAAGAGGAGACACGAATGGACGACGATGAAATCGATCCGGTGCTGGCCGCCGTGCTCGCGCAACTGTGGCGCGCGCATCGGGAAACGCCGGGCGGCGCGTGGTCGCTCGCGAAGCTGTCGAAGCAGGCGGGCGTGCCGATGAGCGGCTTGCGGCGCCAGTTGACGGCGCTCGCCGACGGCGGTCTGGTGGACACCACCTTCGACGAGGAGGGCACCGGCACCGCGCGGTTGAGCGAACTGGGCGAGGGGGTGTGCGCGGAGTTGTTCGGCGGCGAGGGCGAGGCGCCGGATGTCGAGCAGGCCGATGAGCCGCCGCCGAAACTTCACTGATGTGTGCGGTGACCCGAGGCACGTGAGGCACGTGAGGCATGCGAGGCACGCGGGATGACGGGGCCTGGGCGGCTAACTCGCCTGTGTGGTCAACGCCCCCCGCACCTCGCACGATGTTGCCTAACGCACCGGCGGCAGGAACTTCAGCAACGCATCGGTAACGGCCTCCGGCTGCTCTTCCGCGACCCAATGCCCCGCGCCGTCGATCTGCACGGCTTGCACGTCGAGCGCGACATGGCGCAGCTCCTCGCCGACGATCGGCCCGAGGCTGCCCGCTCCGCCGATCCCCAGCACCGGCATCGTCAGCTTGCGCTGCGCGAACGCCTGGTTCTGCCGCGCGTCCGCAGGAAACGCCCGGTAGTACTCGAAGCCCGCGCGCAGCGCGCCCGGCATCGCGTATTCGCGCGCGTAGGTTTCTTCGACGTCGTTCGTGAAAGCCCGCGAATTGACCGCTTCGGAATTGTGGAACCACTTCAGGTACGCGAGTTCGCGGCCTGCGATCAACATTTCCGGCAGGTCCTGCACCGCATAAAAGCGGAAGTGCCAGGTGCGCGGCATCTGCACGATCCGATCCCACGGCTCGATGCCGGGCAACGGCACATCGAGGATCGCGAGCGTGCGCACTTCGTCGGGATGCTGCGCGGCATATGCATACGCGACCATGCCGCCCATGTCGTGACCGACCACGTTCACGTCCGGGCCGAGGTTCAGTTGCGCGACCAGCGCGTGGATATCGTCGGCGATGCTGGCCTTCTCGTAGCCCGTCGCGGGTTTGGCGGTGTCGCCGAGGCCGCGCAGGTCCGGCGCGAGCACGGTGTAGCCGCGCGCGACCAGTTGCGGCATCACGAAGCGCCACATGAACGAAGTCGAGCCCCAGCCATGCAGCAGCACGACCGGCGTGCCGTGTCCTTGAGCGAGCAGGTAGTGGTAGCGCACGCCGTTCACGTCGATCTTGCCGTCGCGGATTTTCGCGGATGCCGCGGCCAGCGCGGACGAATCCGGCGCGAGGGCGGCCGGTGCGCCGGCGGCGTTCGTGGCGTCGCCGGCGCTGTGCGCGGCGGGCGCGATGGCCGCGAGCGACATCGACAGCGCAACGGCCAGCAAAGCGGAAGACAGTTTCAGACGCATGATTGTCTCGTTGGGAAAAAGGGCGCCCGCCGGGTCGTCCTTCACGGAGACCCGGGTGTCGGGAGCACAGGGGGGTGGTTGGACGCGGCGCAGCGCACGCCGACGGACGAACCGGCTCAATCGCGACATGAGCCGCCGCGATGTCGGGCGCCCGTGCCGGGCCGCGAGCCCGGCGACGACGCTGTCCTGGCTGTCCTTAAAGCTGGCTCATCCCGCCATCGACGATGATTTCCGTGCCGACGATGAACGCCGATTCGGGCGCGGCGAGATGCAGCACGGTCGAGGCGATTTCTTCCGCCTTGCCGAAGCGGCCGACCGGCACCTGGGCGAGAATCTGGGCGGCGGTGGCTTCGAGCGCGGCGGCGTCGAGGCCGAGCTTGCCGTACAGCGGCGTTTGCACCGGGCCGGGGCTCACGACGTTGACGCGCACGCCTTGCGGCAGCAATTCCGCCGACAGCGTCTTCGCGAGCGAGATCAACGCGGCCTTGCTCGCCGCGTACACCGACGATGCCGGCATGCCGATATGCGCATTGATCGACCCGTTCATCACAATCGACGCGCCCTTGTTCAGGAGCGGCAGCAAGGCCTGGATCTGGAAATACGCGCCTTTGACGTTGGTGTTGAACGTGGCGTCCCAGAAGGTTTCGTCGACGTCGGGGAAGGGCGCGAACTTCGCGGTGCCGGCGTTCACGAACACGGCGTCGAGCCGGATGCCCGCGGCGTCGATCGCGGCGGCCAGTTCGCGGGCCGAGGCGATCGAACCGGCGTCGTTGCGCACGGCGAGCGCATTCGCGCCGAGCTGGGTGCGAGCGGTGTCGAGCGCGTCGGCGTCACGTCCGGTGACGACGACACGCGCGCCTTCATCCGCGAAGGCCTTGGCGGCCGCGAAGCCGATGCCGCTGCTGCCGCCGGTGACGAGAACCGATTTACCCTGGAAGCGAGTCATGTTATTTCTCCGAAAGAGTGTTGCGGGTTGGTGAGAAGGATATTGCGCCTGATAAAGGGCCTTGCCGTACCACTTTCTTGATGCACTCGTTCGAAGATATCGAACATGTCTGCCCGACACTGCGCCGGACCCCACAATACGGGTTTCGTTATGGGCGGGATAACGGATAAAAATTTTTCCGCTGAAATTGGCCTTCGAATATGGCCCCGTATGCTGACGCCTTGCCCGGACAGTCCGGGCATTGTGGCAGGCACGGTCAACCATCTTCGGAGAATCCATGAAAACAAAGCTGGCGCGAGCGCTGACCCATTCATTGCGCATCAATGCCGTCCGTTCCGTGCTGGACACCGCATGCAACGCCTGCGTCGGGGTCACTGCCGCGGCGCTCCTCGCGTTCGGCGCGGGGCCCGCGGCTGCGGCGAACACGCAGCCGGTCGGCATCGCGTTCGTCTATCTCGGCAATCCGGGCGACGCCGGCTGGACCTATGCGCACGAGCAGGGCGTGAAAGAGGTCGAGGCGAAGTTCGGCGACAAGATCAAGGTGACGCGGGTCGAGAACGTGCCGGAGTCGGCGGATTCGGAGCGCGTGTTTCGCGATCTCGCGGCCAAGGGCAACAAGATCGTGGTGGGGTCGAGCTTCGGCTTCCAGGATTTCGAGCTGAAAGTCGCGAAGGACTTTCCGGACACCGTGTTCGAACACGCGACGGGTTTCAAGAAAGCGGGCAACTTCGCGACCTATGACGTGCGCACCTATCAGAGCGCTTATCTGGCCGGCCTGGTCGCGGGCTATACGACCAAATCGAACACGTTGGGCTTTGTCGGCTCGGTGCCGGTGCCGGAAGTGGTGCGCAACATCAACGCGTTCACGATGGGCGCGCGCTCGGTCAACCCGAACGCGCGCGTGAAGGTGGTGTGGATCAACAGCTGGTTCGACCCGGGCCGCGAAAAGCAGGCCGCCGAAACGCTGATCGGCCAGGGCGCCGACGTGCTGATCCAGAACACCGATTCGACCGCGACGATGCAGACCGCCGAGCAGAAGAAAGTGCATGCGTTCGGCTGGGATTCCGACATGAAGAAGTTCGGGCCGAACGCGCAACTCGGCGCGTGCGTGAGCAACTGGGGTGTGTATTACACCCATCTGGTCGAGCAGGTGATATCGAATACGTGGACCAACGCGCCGGTGTGGTGGGGGCTCAAAGAGAACGCGATCGATCTCGCGGACATTAACACCAGCGCCGTGTCGCCGGTCGCGCAAAAGGCGCTGAGCCAGAAGCGCGACGACATCATCTCCGGCAAATTCAATCCGTTTGCCGGGCCGATCGTGGACCAATCCGGCGCGGTGAAGGTCGCCGCCGGCAAGTCGTTGAGCGACGCGGAACTGCTGCGCCTGAACTGGTTCGTGCAGGGCGTGGACGGCACGCTGCCGAAATGAGCGATTAGTTTGGCTCACTAACTATTGTCGAAGGAGAGCGTCGTTGAGTCTGAGCGATTCGAATGAGACTGTCGCGCAAGCGGCGAACGCGCCGCCACAAGGATTGACGCCGACGCACGAGCAGATCGTGCGGCATCTGCGGCATTCGAGCCGGATCGCCGAGCGCGCGACGCTGCTCGGCCATCATCCGTTCGGCGCGGTGCTGGTCGGGCCGGACCAGGAAACCGTGCTGATGGAGCAGGGCAATGTCGATACGGTGAATCATGCCGAATCGGTGCTGGCGCGCGTGGCGGCGTTGAACTTCACGCCGGAGTATCTGTGGAGCTGCACGCTGTACACGTCGGTCGAGCCTTGCTGCATGTGCGCCGGCACGATGTACTGGGCCAACATCGGGCGGGTCGTGTTCGGCATGACCGAGAAGCGTCTGTTGGAGGCGACCGGCAATCACGCGGAGAACCCGACGATGAGCGTCGATTGCCGCTATGTGTTCGATCATTGCCAGAAGCGGGTGGAGGTGATCGGGCCGATCGCCGAGGTCGAAGCCGAAGTGATGGAGGTGCAGCGGCGGTTCTGGAGCGGGCGGTAGCGAGGGCTTTCTGTTTGCGGCTGTCGGGTTGTGTGTCGGCGCGAGCCGTGGATGAAGGCTTCAGGGAGCGCCACGGGCATACGCATGGATACGCGTGCCCGTGGCGCTCGCTCACTTGCGGGTCTGTCGTCTGTTTATGAAGCACGCCGCCCTATTGCGACGCGCTCGCCTGCATTTGCGATGACCCCACCATCGCGACCCCGCAGAACCAGTCGCTGCCGTGCACCTTGTATTTCCATGGATGGCCGGTCTCCCTGATCACGGTCGAACACTGCTCGTTCACCACCGGGCCGGGGTTCGCCGCCGTGCATTGAAGCAGCGTGGTTGCCGCTGCCTGAGCCGTCGTCGACGGTTTTCGCCGACCACCGGATGCATCCGGCGCACCCGGTTCCGTTGCGACAGCGTCTGCGCCCGCGCTCGACGGCGCAAGTGGCGTCCCTGTCCGCATGCTGTCGATCAGCCGCTGCAACTCCTCGATACGCGTCGCATACCACGTCCCCAGACACGCCGCGTCGCGGCAATTCGCTTCGCGCCATGCCCACTTGCTGTCGCTGTCATCGAGAAACGCACGACGGTCGACGACTCGCCGACGCGCTTTCCAGTACAGTTGCCCGAGCGTGTCGTCGAGCTTCGAAAGCGCGGGATCGTTGCAGATCATGCGTTCGGTAAGCGAGCGTCCCCTGTGACAGTCGAAGCTGGTGGCGTGGGCGGGCAGATGCGCGAGCATCAGACCGGCGATCAGAAGCGGACGAAAAACTTTCATGGCGTTCCCGGCGTTGCGTGGATTTCTCATGCAACGGATGATCGGCCGGGCAGCCCGAACGCAGACGCCCGAAAAACGCGTGACTTCGGGCAGGTCGTTACCAAATCTTGCTCCGCATGCGTGACGCAGAGCGGGCGGATGCGTCGCGCGACACGCCGGCCGAACGTGTTCACGCATGCGCCGTGCAAGTGCGCGGTTGGCGCACGCATGGCGCAGTGAGGTGAGCTGCGTTGCGTCTGGGAACCTCGGGCGCTCATGCGCTCTACGCTCATAAGTACACACGTTGGCCGGCAAGTCGCAAGCGGCCTTTGAAACGGGAGAAGGAATGAAACAACATCTGGTTCGATGTCTTTATGTAGCAGCCGGCTTGCTGGCGCTGCCCGTCGTGGCCGACGCGCAGTCGCAGGCTTTCACGGCGAGCGGCGTCAACGTGCGCGCGGGCCCTGCTGCCGATTACCCGATCGTCGCGCAATTGCCTCCCGGAGTACCGGTGACGGTGATGGGCTGTATCGCCAATTACCAATGGTGCGATGTCGCGGCGCCGAATCTGCGCGGCTGGGTGTTTGCGTCGCTGCTCAGTTCGCCATACCAGGGTGGCAACGTCCCGCTGATGAACTATGGCACGGTGCTCGGCCTGCCGATCCTCGGTTTTTCGATTGGCGATTACTGGGGCAACTATTATCGCGGCCGGCCCTGGTACAACCAGCAGTCGCGCTGGGCGCATCATGCGCCGCCGCCTCCGCCGCGACCCGGGGCGGGACGCCCGCCGGGACATCCGGGCGCGCGTCCGGGCGGGTATCCGCCGGGGTATGCAGGCGGACGGCCACCAGGCGGTCCGCAACCCGGGCATGCAGGCGGACGGCCGCCAGGCGGTCAGCAACCGGGGAACGCAGGTGGTCGGCCACCGGGCGGTCAGCAACCGGGGAACGCAGGCGGTCGGCCACCGGGCGGTCAGCAACCGGGGAACGCAGGCGGTCGGCCACCGGGCGGTCAGCAACCGGGGAACGCAGGCGGTCGGCCACCAGGCGGACAGCAAGGCGGCACAGGTGGTCGTCCCCCGGGTGGCGAATCACACGGCGGCGGTGGCAACCACCCCCGAGGCGGCCCTTCGCAAGGCGGGGGCGCAGGCCGTCCGCCCGGCGGAGGGAACGGTTGAGGAAGCTGAAGCGCCGAAGCCCGCTGCCCAAGCCGCGCCACGTCAGTGCGGCTCAGGCGGGCTCCGGCCCAACGTCCACGTCGGCCACGACGACCTTGACGCCATCAAAATCGGCGGCATACGCGCAGGCACTTCATCAGCCTGGATTCGCGCAACCGCGTACCTCTGCGCCGTCCCTATCTGCCGCCGCCTTCAACCCATCCCCATGCGCCCAGTCATGCATTAAGAATATTCCGCACCGGCTTCGCGTAAACCCCGGTGTGCCGCGTACACTAGATTGCCGATGTTGGGTTGGGGGGCGCATACATGACTAGCGAAGCGACATCAGGTGGCACGATGGGAGCAGCGCCAGAGGGCACCCACTATCGGCCCGATCTGGCCGAGGAGGTGTTGGCGTCAGAGCGTGGCGTGTTGCGGCTGATTACCCGCAACACGCCGCTGCCGGAATTACTCGATGAAGTATGCCGCCGCGCGGAAGCGCTGCTTGGCGAAGGTGCGTCCTGTTCGATCCTTCTGCTCGACCCCGACGGCGTGCACGCCAGAGTCGGCGGCGCGCCGTCGCTGCCGCCGCAATTCAGCGCGGCGATCAACGGCGTCGCGATCGGTCCGCGCGTCGGGTCCTGCGGCACCGCGATGTACGAGCGGCGCCTCGTCATCGTCGAAGACATCGAAACCGATCCGCTGTGGGCGGACTATCGGCACCTCGCGCTGCCGCTCGGCTTGCGCGCCTGCTGGTCCGTGCCGTTCGAGAACGACGCCGGCACGATCCTCGGCGCGTTCGCGGTGTACTACCCCACCTCGCGCCGGCCGAGCGCCGAAGCGGAGGCGATTCTGCGCGACATCGGCAGCAGCGTCGGCCTCGCCGTTCATCAGGACGTGATGGCGCAGCGTCTTGCGCATAGCGAAGAGCATCACCGGCTGGTGGTCGATCATCTGAGCGAAGGCATCGTCGTGCAGTCGCGCGCGGGTGTCGTGCTGGCCTGCAATCCAAGCGCGCAGCGCATGCTGCGCACGACCGCTCAGATCATCGGCCGCAGTATCCGGACGGTGATGACGCGCAGCTATCACGAGGACGGCACGCTCGTCAGCGAATCCGACCGTCCGACCTCGCGGGTCCTGGCGACCGGCAAGCCTATCCTCGGCGTCACGATCGGGGTGGAACTCGTGGGGGGCGACGTCGTGTGGATTACCGAGAACGTCGTGCCGATCATCCGGCCGGGCGACAGCGAGCCCAGTTCGGTGCTGATCTCGTTCACCGACATCGGCCCCGTGCGCGAAGCCCAACAGCAGCTCAAATTCCTCGCGACTCGCGACTCGCTCACCGGTCTGTACAACCGCGCCTATCTCACCGAACGGATGCGCGACCTGTTCGAGCCGGGCGCGGCGGCCGGCGGCGAACTGGCGAGCGTCGCCGTGTTGTTCGTCGATCTGGACGGCTTCAAGAAGGTCAACGACACCGCAGGTCACGAGGGCGGCGACGCGTTGCTGTGCAGCGTCGCGGAGCGGCTTTCGGCCTGCGTCGGACGCCGCGATACGCTCGCGCGCGTGGGCGGCGACGAGTTCGTGATCGTGATCAGCGCGTATGAGAACAGCGGGCATCTGATCGGGCTCGCGCGCCGCATCCTCGACATGATCGCGGTGCCGTTCGCGGTGGCGGGCAACGAGTACTACCTGGGGGCGTCGATCGGCATCAGCCTGTTTCCCGAGGACGGCCAGGACGTCGCCACGCTGATGCGCAACGCCGATTCGGCGATGTATCACGCGAAGCAGCGCGGCCGCAACAACTTCCAGTTCTTCACCGCCGAGCTCAACCAGCATCTGCAACGGCGCTTCACGATCGAGCAGTCATTGCGGCGCGCGCTCGCCGCCGACGAGCTGAGCCTCGTGTACCAGCCGATCGTTGACAGCCAGGATGGCCGCACGATCGGCGCGGAGGCGCTGCTGCGCTGGTACAACGCCGAGCTCGGCAACGTGTCGCCGGGCGAATTCATTCCGGTCGCCGAAGACGCGGGCTTGATCGTCGAGATCGGCGGCTGGGTGCTGGCGCGGGCCTGCGCGCAGGTTGCGCAATGGCGGCGCACGCTGGCGCCGGATCTGATCGTCGCGGTGAACCTGTCGCCGCGGCAATTCAACGACGGGCTGCTGGAGCGCATCGAGGGCTGTCTGGAGGAGTCCGGGCTCGAACCCGCGGCGCTCGAACTGGAGATCACCGAACGGCTGCTGATGAGCGACAGCGAAACGGTGCTGCCGATCCTGAGCGCGCTGAGCGCGATGGGCGTGCGCATGTCGGTCGACGATTTCGGCACCGGCTATTCGTCGCTGTCGTATCTGAAGCGTTTTCCGCTGCACAACCTGAAGATCGACCGTTCGTTCGTCGCGGGCTTGCCGGATCATCGCGATTCGATCGCGATCACGCAGGCGGTGGTGGCGATGGCGCATTCGCTCGGCATGAACGTGACCGCGGAAGGCGTCGAGACCGTCGAGCAGGCGGCCTTTCTGCGCGCGATCGATTGCGACAAGCAGCAGGGGTATCTGTACAGCCGGCCGGTCGGCGCGAGTGCGTACGCCCGCCGCTTGTGCGACGCGCAGTTGAGTCTCGCCGGGGAGTCTTGAGCGCGGCGGGAGGGGAGGGGGTCGCCGGATTGAGGGCCGCTGTTCTTCGTGTGAAGAGAGGCTGGCATGGGGATAGGCAGATGTCCATGCCAATGCCCGCGAAGCGCCCGAGCCGTAGCGCTCAAGCCGCATACGTAGACGCCCGCAAGCTCGTCGTCACGGTCTCCAGGGCACGCCTGCCGGCCCGATTGTTCAGATTGCCAAACAAGTGCCTTCGCGTTCCCGGTATTTATCCGCGGGTGCGGACTCCCTAAAATTCTCCCATTGGAACGTAAATCGAGTTCGGCGCCGAAGCGGCGCCGGGCGATGGGAGTCGTCATGCCGGCCTTGATCAGGAATCAGCTTTATCGGCCATCGGTGGTCCTGCCGATGGTTGCCCTCATGCAGGTGATGGTGTCGCAGGACTTCAATCTCGGCCAGGTCGGCTGGGTGGTCGCGGCGCGCGGCGCGCAGGCCGCACTGCAACGCTCGCGCGAATTGATCTGCGCGGTGCATTGCCACGCCTGAGCCGCAGCGGGAGACAGGTTTCGGTGATGCACGGCAATCACGCAGCCACCGCGAGGTAACGACGCAGCAATCGGCAACACCGCATCGCGACGCGAGGCACTAAGGGTAAGATGCTACGACCTGCACCCCAGCCTCGGGAGAGTCGCCATGCCACAGCACTTCGACGCAGTCGTGATCGGTACGGGACAGGGCGGCTCGCCGCTCGCGGTACGTCTTGCTCAAAGCGGCCGTCAGACCGCGGTGATCGAGCGTGCGGCCTTTGGCGGAACCTGTGTAAACGTCGGCTGCACGCCGACCAAATCCTATGTGGCCAGTGCCCGCGCGGCGCATGTCGTGCGCCATGCGGCTGAACTCGGCGTGCAGGTGAGCGGCTCCGTCAACGTCGATCTCGCCGCGGTCAAGGCACGCAAGGACGGCATCATCGGCCAGTCGCGCGACGGGGTCGAGAAATGGCTGCGCGGCACGGACAACGTTACCGTGTTCAACGGCCACGCGCGCTTCACCGGCGCGCATACGCTCTCGATCAGCGGGCCGGGCGGCCTGGTGCTGAATGAAATCAGCGCCGACGAGATATTCATCAATACCGGCACGCGCGCCGTCGTGCCGCCGCTCGAAGGTCTGGAGCGGATTCGCTATTACACCAACTCCAACCTGCTCGAACTGACCGAGCTGCCGAGTCATCTGGTGATCGTCGGCAGCAGCTATATCGCGCTCGAATTCGCGCAGATCTTTCGGCGCTTCGGCAGCGAGGTGACCGTGCTGGTGCGCGGCGAGCGCGTGCTGAGCCGCGAGGATGCCGACTTCGCCGAGTCGGTGCGCAAGGTGCTCGCCCGCGAGGGCGTCGAGTTCCGCTTTGGCGTGCAGCCGTCGCGGGTCGAGCCGCATCCGCATCGCGCGAACGATGTGTGCATCGGCTTCGAGCAGAACATTCCCGCGCTGGAGGCGTCGCACCTGCTGTTCGCCACCGGCCGCGAGCCGAATACCGACGATCTCGGCCTCGCCGACGCAGGCATCACGGTGGACAAACACGGCACGATTCCCGTTGACGGCCAGTTGCGCACCAATGTGCCGGGCGTGTGGGCGATCGGCGACGTCAACGGACGCGGCGCGTTCACGCATACGTCCTACGACGACTTCCAGATCGTGGCGGCCAACCTGCTTGACGGCGGCGCGCGCAGCGTCGATACGCGGATCATGGCCTATGCGGTGTTCGTCGATCCGCCGCTCGCCCGCGTCGGGATGTCGGAAGAAGAGGTGCGCAGGAGCGGGCGCGCCGCGCTGATCGCCACCATGCCGATGTCGCGCGTGGGCCGCGCGCGCGAGCGCGGCGAGACCGACGGCTTCATGAAGGTGATGGCCGACGCGCAGAGCAAGCGGATACTCGGCGCGGCGATTCACGGCGTCGAAGGCGACGAGGCGATTCACACGTTCATCGACATCATGACGGCGGGGGCGCCGTATCCGACCTTGCAGTATGCGATGCACATCCATCCGACGATCAGCGAACTGGTGCCGACCCTGCTCGACGGGCTCAAGCCGATGGCATGACGGGCCGGGCACGAACGATGAAACGCGCGCTTGTCACGGGCAATCTGTTTGATCTCGGGGCGTTGATCGGCGCCGATGCGAACGCCGAAGAGCAGGTCGACGCGCTCGTCGAGCAGGCGGGCGTGACGATCGAACGGATCGTATCGACGGGGCAGGCGAGCCCGCCCGGCTTCTGGTACGACAGCCCGCGCGCCGAATGGGTCGTGCTGCTGAGCGGCGCCGCGACGCTGGAATTCGAAGGCAGCGCCGAGCCGCATCCGATGAAGCGCGGCGATCACGTGTTGATCGAAGCACATCGCCGGCATCGGGTCGCATGGACGAGCGACACGGAGCCGAGCGTGTGGCTCGCCGTGTATTGCCCCGACGTGGCGGATGGCGCGTCGGGTTGAGCGGGCTCGCTCCATAGGTTCGCGCCGTTTCCCCAGCCTGTCGGCTCAGGCAGCGCAGGCAGCGTAGGCAGCACACGCGCGCACGCAGCCCAGGAACGTTCACTCTCATCGGGCGCGCGCATCGACAAAGCATCACAGCATCGCGGATAATCGGCAGCGGCGCGGGTCGTCCGGCGGACGCGGGCGAGCGGTGCGTCCAACTACATTCTTCATCAGGGAACCCCACCGATGGGCAAGGGACGAGTCGAGGCCTTCAGCGATGGCGTGATCGCCATCATCATCACGATCATGGTGCTCGAACTGAAGGTGCCGGAGGGCTTCGATCTCGCCTCGCTGCGGCCGGTGGTCCCGGTGTTCTGCGCGTACGTGCTGAGCTTCATCTACGTCGGCATCTACTGGAACAATCATCACCACATGTTCCATGCCGTGCAGAAGGTCAACGGCGCGGTGCTGTGGGCCAATCTTCATCTGCTGTTCTGGCTGTCGCTGCTGCCGGCCGTCACGCATTGGCTCGGCGAAACCCATCTGGCCGCCTGGCCGACCGCGATGTACGGCGTCGTGCTGTTCATGTCGGCGATCGCGTATTTCATTCTGACGCGCGTGCTGATCCGCGAACACGGCAAGGAATCGACCATCTCCAAGGCGGTCGGCAACGACTTCAAGGGCAAGGTGTCGGTCGTGCTTTACCTGCTCGGCATCGGGCTCGCGTTCGTTCTGCCGTGGGGGTCGGCTGCACTCTATACGCTCGTCGCGGCATGGTGGCTGATCCCGGATCAACGCATCGAACACGTGCTGGGCGCGTAATTGATGCTGACACTGAAGCTCCTGCTGGTGCCGGCTTTTCTCGCCGCGCTGACCGTGGCGGGGCGCGTTTGGGGGCCGTCGGTGGCGGGGTGGCTCGCGGGGCTGCCGGTCGTCGCCGGGCCGATCGTGCTGCTGCTCACGTTGGAGCGCGGGCCGTCGTTCGCGGCGCAGGCGTCGGCGGCTTCGATTGCGGCGATTGCCGCGTCGGAAGCGTTCAATCTTGCTTATGCGTGGACCTGCCGGCGCTTTGCGTGGCCGCTCGCTTTGGCGGCGGGCATGGCGGCGTGGCTGGGCGCCGCGATGCTGCTGGTGCAACTGCCCGGCTCGCTCGTAGGGGCGTTCGCGGCGGCCTGCGTCGCGGTGATGGTGTCGCAAAGCGGCCTGCCGCGCGTGACGGGCCCGGTGCCGGCGGCGCGCCTCGGGCTCGCCGATCTCGCCGTGCGCATGCTTGCCGGCGCGCTGCTCACGGTCGCGGTGACGACCTTGTCCGCGTCGATGGGCGCGAAGTGGAGCGGCGTGCTGTCGGTGTTTCCGCTGCTCGCCATCGTGCTCGCGGTATCCGCGCAACGTGCGCATGGCGCGGACTTCGTCGCCTTGCTGATGCGCGGCATGGTGATCGGGCGCGGCTCGTTCGCGGCGTTTTTCGCGGTGACCGCCATCCTGCTGCCGCGATACGGTGTGTGGTGGAGCTTCGCCTGCGCGGCGCTGATCTCGATTGCCGTGCAGGGCGCAACGCGGCGCATGCCCGGCGTGCGGCGGCCTGCGCAAGTTTCAGCCGTGTCGCGCGAGCTCGCCGGTCAGCAGACGGAGTGAGGCCGTTTGGCCGATACTTGACGGCATGACTTCGCGCAGCTCACGTTCCCAGGCCACCCGTATCGGGCTCATCTCCGATACGCATAACCTCATGCGTCCCGAAGCGCTGAACTATCTCGCCGGCTGCGACGCCATCATTCATGCGGGCGATATCTGCAATCAGGCGGTGCTCGATGCGCTGAGGCAGATTGCGCCGGTCACGGCGGTGCGCGGCAACAACGACACCGGCGACTGGGCCGCGCCGCTGCCGACCCATGCGACGCTGACCGTGCAGCAGGTGACGATCCGCGTCGTCCACGATATTGCCGATCTCGGCGCCGATCCGCGCAGCGAAGGCGTCGGCGTGGTGGTGAGCGGCCATTCGCACAAGCCGTCGATCGGGGAGCGCGATGGCGTGCTGTTCGTCAATCCCGGCAGCGCGGGACCGCGGCGTTTCAAACTGCCGATTTGCGCGGGCATCCTGATTGTTGAAGGCGCGCACGCGAGCGCGTCGTTCGATTCGCTGTTGACGTAAAAAAACGGGCCGGCAAAAATTTGCCGGCCCGTTTCCGAGAGACTCGCACTCAACGTGGCGCGGTTAAGGCTACACCGCTCAACGCAGTGCGCCTGCGCAACTCACACTCACGCACGCGCCGTCGCGGCCGCCGCGTAACGCTCATCCATCTCCTCGGCTTCACGCTCGCCGCGCAGCACCGCATGCGCTTCGGCACGCGTGGCCACGCACGGGCCCGAACCGAGCAGCGGCTTGCGCGCGGTTTCACGCAGCGCGAGCACCGACACGATACCGATCAGCGACGCACCCATCAGGTAGTACGCGGGCATCATCAGATTGCCGGTATGGTCGACCAGCCAGGCCGTGACGAGCGGCGTCGTACCGCCGAACAGCGACACCGAAATATTGAAGCCGATCGCGAGCGCACCGTAGCGGATCTTCGTCGGGAACAGTGCCGGCAGCGCCGACGGCATCACACCGGTAAAGCACGACAGCAGCACGCCGAGAATCATCAGCCCGCCGAACACCGGCAGCACCGTGCCCATGCGGATCAGCAGCAGCGCGGGCACCGACAGCGCGAACAGACCCACGCAACCGAACAGCATCACCGGCTTGCGGCCGATCGTGTCGGACAGACGGCCGGCGGCGAGCGTCATCGGCATCATCAGGATCATCACGAGCAGCACGAGGAACAGGCCGTGCGTTTCGTTGAAGTGCAGCGTGGCCGACAGATAGCTCGGCAGATACGACAGCGCCATGTAGTCGGTGACGTTGAAGATCAGCACGAGGCCCACGCACAGCAGCAGCGGCTGCCATTGCTGCGCGAGCAGCTGCCGGAACGATTGCTTTGGCAACGCCTTGTCTTCGGCCTCACGTTCTTCGGCCTGCTTCTTGAACGCGGGTGTTTCTTCGAGCTTCATCCGGATGTACAGACCCACCAGACCGAGCGGCCCGGCGATCAGGAACGGCACACGCCAGCCCCACGACAGCAGCGCGTCGTTCGAAAGCGTCGCGGTCAGCACCGCCACCGTGCCCGCGCCGAGCACGTAGCCGATCAGCGTGCCGAACTCGAGGAAGCTGCCCATGAAGCCGCGGCGCTTGTCGGTCGAGAATTCGGCGATGAAGGTCGCGGCGCCGCCGTACTCGCCGCCGGTCGAGAAGCCTTGCACCAGACGCGCGACCAGCAGCAGCACCGGCGCGAAAATGCCGATCGTCGTGTAGCTCGGAATCAGACCGATCGCGAAGGTGCCGAGCGCCATCATGATCATGGTCATCGCCAGCACGCGCTGACGGCCGATGCGGTCACCCAGCGGCCCGAACACCATGCCGCCGACCGGCCGCACGAGGAACGCCGCGGCGAAGGTGCCGAACGTGGCGATCAGCTGCGCAGCCGGACTTGCTGACGGGAAGAACACTTTGCCGAGCGTGACAGCGATGTAGCTGTACACGCCGAAATCGAACCATTCCATCGCGTTGCCGAGCGCCATCGCGCCGACGGCTCGCTTGAGGAGGGATTTGTCGACCACGGTAATGTCGTCGAGAGAGAGGCGTTGTTCTTCTTTGTGATGTCGCCAGAAGCCGTTGCTGGAAGCCGTCAAGGTAAAAACTCCAATGACTGCGACGAAACTCATGATGCGCATGAACGTTTCGCCACGGTTGCTGGGAAGTGTCGTTTCGCGAACAAGGCGATGACTGCTCCGCCGCCGGGACCGGCAACGCAGTAGAGGGCGCAAAAGAAAAACAGAACGCCCGTGCCTCGCGAGACATGTCGCGAAAAAACACTCGTCTAGATTGTGCTGACTGTTGCGCCTGCGTGGCCGTGGAAGGGGGGCAGGTGCATGAGGACGCCGGGTGGCTGGAAGCTGGCCCGCGCGCCGCTGGAAGGCTTGAAACGAAAAAGGCCGGTTGCTTTATTCGCCGCTCATGGCAAGAGCTGAAACGGAGAAACGACCGACGAGCCTTCTTGTATATAAAACTGTTCGACTCAGCATGGAACGCGCAGCGCGCCACGATGAAACGAAATGTCAATGAAGGTGAATTGCTGTTTGAACGACGCACATGATAGCACGATGGCGGACGATCGCGCAAATCTGGTGGCCGAAGGGTGCCTTGCGAGGGCGCTCGATCCCTTGACGGGCGGGGGATTGCGGCGGATTCGGGCGGTTCGTCAACGCACCCTGAAAACGGTAGGAAATGAACCGTTTCGATCATTTTCAGGTTGGCGCCTACGGGAAAAATGGGCGGCCAGAAGTGCCGGGATGGGTGGCGACAACGGCGCGAATCGTGCCAAAAAGAGGCCGATAAGCCCTCGCAATGAAGCGGTCAAGGTCGCGAGGTGTCGCCAAAGGCAGCAAGCGGAGCCACGCAAGCCCGCAAAGGGCGAAAAAAATCCGCGTTCGCGGCGCGGATTTTTTCATCGATGCGTGCGGCTCACGCCGCTACGACGGTGTCTCAAGCCGACGGCGGCACGTAACCCTGCGCGGTATCCGCGCCTTCGCCGAAGAAGAACTTTTCGGTCTGCTTCATCAGATATTGGCGCGCGCGCGGGTCGGCCATGTTCAGACGGTTTTCGTTGATCAGCATGGTTTGCTGCTTCAACCACGCTTGCCACGCTTCCTTCGAAATGCCTTCGTAGATCCGCTTGCCGAGTTCGCCGGGCAGCGGCGGGAAATCGAGACCTTCGGCTTCCTTGCCGAGCTTGGCGCATTGAACCATACGAGTCATGCTGTGCTTCTCCTGTAATCGATATGTGGGGCTGGGCGCCGCTCAGAGCTGCTTCATCAGCACGAGCGACTTGCGCTGCCAGTTATAGAGTCTGCGGCGGTCTTCAGGCAGATCGTCGACCGTGACCTTGACGAAGCCGCGCTTGAGGAACCAGTGTTCGGTGCGTGTGGTGAGCACGAAAATGCGCGTGAGGCCGCGGGCCCGCGCGCGCTGCTCGATGCGTTTGAGCAGACGCTCGCCGTCGCCGGTGCCTTGCGCTTCGGGCGCGACCGTCAGGCACGCCATTTCGCCGATGCGCTCCTGCGGATACGGATACAGCGCCGCGCAACCGAACAGCACACCATCGTGCTCGATCACCGAGAAATGGTCGATGTCGCGCTCGATCTGGTGACGGCCGCGCCGCACCAGCGTGCCGTCCGATTCGAGCGGCTCGATTAGCGAAAGAATGCCGCCGACATCGTCCGGCGTGGCTTCGCGCAGGCTTTCGAGGTTCTCGTACGAGATCATCGTGCCGACGCCGTCGTGCAGGAACAGTTCGAGCAGCAGGCTGCCGTCGAGCGCGTAGGGGATGATGTGCGCCCGCGCGACGCCGCCGCGGCATGCGCGGATCGAATGCTTCAGGTAGAAGCCCGCGTCGCCGGTGACTTCGCCGCTTTCGTGCAGCTTGTACGCGTCGTCGAGCGACAGTTCGCGGACCAGTTCGGGACCGTCTTCGCCGGCTTCCATCAGGCCCGGCGTTTCGGTCAGGAACACGATCTTGTCGGCGCGCAGCGCGATGGCCGCAGCCGAGGCCACGTCTTCCATCGCGAGGTTGAACGCCTCGCCGGTGGGCGAGAAGCCGAGCGGCGAGAGCAGCACCAGCTTGCGGCTCGCGAGCGAATGGCGGATCGAATCCGCGTCGATCTTGCGCACCACGCCGGTGTGCGCGAAGTCGACGCCGTCCAGAATGCCGACCGGCCGCGCCGTCACGAAGTTGCCCGAGACCACGCTGATGTGCGCGTGCGCCATCGGCGTGTTCGGCAAGCCCTGGCTGATCGCCGCCTCGATGTCCAGACGCACTTCGCCGGCCGCTTCTTTCGCGGACTCCAGCGCGCGCGCATCGGTGATGCGCATGCCGTGCGAGAACTCCGACTCCACGCCATGCAGGCTCATCTGCTCTTCGACCTGCGGCCGCGAGCCATGCACCAGCACGATCTGGATGCCCATGGCCTGCAGCAGCGCGATGTCGGACACCAGCGCATTCAGGAGCCCCTGATGCACCACCTCGCCGCCGAAACCGACGACGAACGTCTTGTTCCGGAACGCATGGATATAGGGGGCGACTGAACGCATCCAGTCGACGAATTGCGCATGCTGTGCGAGGTTTTCCGTTGTTCCGGCGGGGGCCGGAACGCTCGCGGGCGCGGGGACGAGGTCGGTTTGGGAATTCATGCCGGGGATTATAATGCGCCCCCATGTCGAATGTACCCAAAAGTCCCGCTGCGGCGAACGAGAATCCGGCGCCGGCCGCCGATCCGATGAACTCAGGCGACGCGCAGCGCCGTCCAGCGCAGGACACCGAGCCCAACACGCCGCACGCGGCGCGCGAATCGCGTCGTGCGGCGCAGGTCGCGCAGCCGTCGGCGCAGAAAAAAAATCCGCCGCGTGAGGGTGATGGCCCGCATGCGCAGGATGATGGCGGCAGTGGCTTGTCGCAAGCCGCGCGGGCGGATGAAGGCCGGAGTCCGGGCCACGGTCGGGAGCACAAGCAGGAACACGCGGATCGCGTGGAGAATGTGCCGCAAGGCCAACGGCCCGGGCGTGGTGACGGGCAGCGTGGGCAGTCCGCGCGCGCTGCGGGAGCGAACCAGGGGCGGCGTGGCGGCGAGCAGCGCTCGCCATCGGCACGTGCGCCGGGTTCGGACCAACCGCGGCGCGGCGACGAGCAGCGCGGACAGCCTTCTCATGCGGCGGGTCCAGCTCAGGATACGCGCGGCGACGCCCGCGCGGACCCGCCAAGCCGCGGGCCGGCGCAAGGCGGCGCGCCGCGGCGCGAATCCGGAGCGCCCGCGCAAAAGTCACAGCAAGCCGCTGGTCGCGACCGCAACACTGGCAGCCGTGAGCCACGGGCAGCGAACGAAGCACGCGAACCGCGCCCGACGCGCGAATCACGCCCGCCGCGCGCGCAGCGCGTGGTCGAACCGAACCCGATTCCGCCGATCACCTTCCCCGAAGCGCTGCCGGTCTCCGGCCGCCGCGACGAGATCGCCAAGGCAATTGCGGAGAACCAGGTGGTGATCGTGTCGGGCGAAACCGGCTCCGGCAAAACCACCCAGTTGCCGAAAATCTGCCTCGCGCTGGGGCGCGGTCTCGGCGCGGGCGGCTCGGGGCTGATCGGCCACACGCAGCCGCGCCGGATCGCTGCGTCGGCGACCGGGCGGCGCATTGCCGAAGAGCTCGGCACGCCGTTCGGCGAAGTGGTCGGCTACAAGGTGCGCTTTACCGACAATCTGTCGCCGGGCGCATCGGTCAAGCTGATGACCGACGGCATCCTGCTCGCCGAAACGCAGACCGATCCGCTGCTCAAGGCGTACGACACGCTGATCATCGACGAAGCGCACGAACGCAGCCTGAACATCGATTTTCTGCTTGGCTATCTGAAGGAAATTCTCGCGAGGCGCCCCGATCTGAAGTTGATCGTGACCTCGGCGACCATCGACGCCGACCGCTTCGCGCGCCACTTCGGCAGTGAGGAGAAGCCCGCGCCGGTGATCGAGGTGAGCGGGCGGCTCTATCCGGTCGAGGTGCGCTACCGGCCCGTTGTCGAGGACAGCCCGGCGGTGAAGGCCGCTCAGGGTACGTCGTCGGGATCCTCGTCCGCGCGCGGCGACAGGCCGAAGACCCAGCGCGAAACCGACCGCGATCTGATGGACGCGATCGTCGATGCCGTCGACGAACTGTGCCGCGAAGGCCCCGGCGACGTGCTCGTGTTCCTGCCCGGCGAGCGTGAGATCCGCGACGCCGCCGAGGCGCTGCGCAAGCATCACCCGCCGCATACGGAAATTCTGCCGCTGTTTGCGCGGCTGTCCGCGGCCGAACAGGAGCGCGTGTTCCGCACCTCGAACGCGCGCCGCATCGTGCTCGCAACCAACGTCGCCGAAACCTCGCTGACGGTGCCGGGCATCCGTTACGTGGTCGATACTGGCCTCGCACGCGTGAAGCGCTATTCGTACCGCAACAAGGTCGAGCAGTTGCAGGTCGAGTCGATTGCGCAGTCCGCAGCCAACCAGCGCGCGGGGCGCTGCGGCCGGGTCGCCGATGGCGTGTGCATTCGCCTCTATGAGGAAAGTGATTTCCAGGGCCGTGTGCGCTTCACCGATCCGGAGATTCTGCGTTCGTCGCTGGCGTCGGTGATTTTGCGGATGAAGTCGCTGCATCTGACGGCGATCGAAACTTTCCCGTTCATCGAGCCGCCGCCGGGCCGCGCGATCGCCGACGGCTATCAACTGCTCAACGAACTCGGCGCGGTCGACGACGACAATCAGCTCACGCCGCTCGGCCGCGAACTCGCGCGCCTGCCGCTCGATCCACGCGTCGGCCGGATGATTCTGGCCGCGCGCGATCAGCAGGCGTTGAAGGAAGTGCTGATCATCGCGAGCGCGTTGTCGGTGCAGGACCCGCGTGACCGGCCGATCGAAGCGCAGGAGCAGGCCGACCAGGCGCATCGCCGTTTCGCCGACGAGCGCTCGGAATTTTTGCAGTGGCTGAAAATCTGGAACTGGTTCGAAGAAGCGATCGCGCACAAGAAGTCGAACAAGCAGTTGCACGAGGAATGCCGCAAGAACTTCCTGTCGCAACTGCGGCTGCGTGAATGGCGCGACGTGCACTCGCAACTGCTGACGGTGGTGCGGGAGCACGGCTGGCGTCTGAACGAGGCGGAAGCGACTTTCGAGCAGATCCATCTCGCGCTGCTGACGGGGCTGCTCGGCAATATCGGCCTGAAAGCCGACGATGAGCCGTATTACCTCGGCGCGCGCGGCATCAAGTTCTATCTGTGGCCGGGCTCGGCGCTGGTGAAGAAGGCGGGCAAGTGGGTGATGGCCGCCGAACTGGTGGAGACGAGCCGTCTGTACGCACGCTGTATTGCAAAGATCGAGCCGGAGTGGGTGGAGAAGATCGGCGCACATCTGCTGAAGAAGTCGCTCTCCGAGCCGCACTGGGAAAAGCGCGCGGCGCAGGTGTCGGCGTTCGAGCGTGCGATGCTGTACGGTCTGCCGATCTATCACCGGCGGCGCGTGAGCTTTGGCAAACAGGACCCGGCGCGCGCGCGCGAGTTGTTCATTCGCGGCGCGCTGGTCGAAGGCGAGTTCGATACGAAGCTGGCGTTCTTTGCGCACAACCGCAAGTTGCTCGCCGATATCGAGCAGTTGGAACACAAGTCGCGGCGCCAGGACGTGCTGGTCGACGACGAACTGATTTTCGCGTTCTACGATCAGGCGTTGCCCGATGGCATTTGCACGGGCGCGTCGTTCGAGCGCTGGTATCGCGACGAGGTGAAAAAGAGCGGCCAGCCGGAAGACAAGCTGCGCCTGCTGTATCTGTCGCGCGACGATCTGATGCGGCACGAGGCCGCCGGCGTGACGACCGATCTGTTCCCGAAACGGATGACGATGTCGGGCGTCGAGATGGCGCTCACCTATCACTTCGAGCCCGGTACGCCCCGCGACGGCGTGACGCTCGCCGTGCCGCTCTATGCGCTGAATCAGGTGGACGCGCGGCGCTGCGAGTGGCTCGTGCCCGGCATGCTGAAAGAGAAGACGCAACTGCTGCTGAAGTCGCTGCCGCAGAAATTGCGGCGGCATTGCGTGCCGCTGCCGGAATTCGCGGCGGGCTTCGTCGAGCGGCACAGTGGGCCGCGTTTCGGTGCGGGCACGTTGCTGGAGTCGCTGATCGCCGATATTCGCGAGCAGACCCAGGTCGCGATGAAGCAGGCGGACTTCAAGCTCGAAACCTTGCCGCCGCATCTGTTCATGAACTTCAAGGTCGTGGATGAGCACGGGCGGCAGCTTGCGATGGGCCGCAATCTGTCGCAACTGCGCGCCGAACTCGGCGGGCAGGCGCAGCAGCATTTCCAGAAGATCGCGTCGAGTGCGGCGGGTGCGGCGTTGGCGGATGCGGGGGGCGGCGGTGTGGCGACGCCTTCGCAAGGAGCGGGGGCGGCTGGCGCGGCGCAGCGCGGCAAGGGCGCGACGGGTCCGCAAACCACAACGCCGGACGGTGCGGCGGGCACGGCGCTGTATGAAAAACTGACCACCTGGAATTTCGGCAAGCTCCCTGAATTGCTCGAGATTCGCCGGGGCGGCCAGACGCTATTCGGCTACCCGGCGCTGGTGGATCGCGGCACCCATTGCGATGTCGAAGTGTTCGATTCGCCGGATGAAGCCGCGCGGATTCATCGCGCGGGATTGCGCCGGCTTTTCGCGTTGCAGCTGAAGGAGCCGATCAAGTATCTGGAGAAGAATCTGCCGGGCCTGCGTGAAATGGCGATGCAGTTCATGCCCCGCGGCACGCAGGAAGAACTGCGCGATCAACTGATCGACACCGCGCTTGATCGCGCCTGTCTTCAGAACCCGCTGCCGGACGACGAGCTCAGTTTCCACACGCGACGCGACGAGGGGCGTAGCCGCCTGACGCTGCTGGCCCAGGAAATCGCGCGGCTGGTCGGACAGATTCTCGGCGAATACGCGAGCGTGACGAAAAAGCTGGTGCAGGCGAAGTCGTTCGCGGCCGCGCATGCCGACATGCAGAATCAGCTGGATGGACTGATCGGCAAGCGCTTCGTGGTCGATACGCCGTACACCCAGTTGGCGCACTTTCCGCGCTACCTGAAAGGGATGGCGCTGCGCATCGACAAGCTGAAGGCGGACCCGCCGCGCGACGCCCGGCAGTTCGCCGAGTTTGCCCCGCTGTTGCAGAACTATCAGCGTGCGGTGGCGCAGCGGGGCGGTGTGCTCGATCCGCGCTTGTCGGAGTTTCGCTGGTTGTTGGAAGAGTTGCGGATATCGCTCTTCGCTCAGGAGTTGCGTACGCCGATGCCGGTTTCGGTGAAGCGCTTGTATAAGGTTTGGGAGTCGATGCAGCGGTGAGGGTTGTGTGTTGGGTGGTCGTTGCTGAGGAAGTGTGGGGGCGGGGCGCTACAGATGCGGCCGTTGCGTGCCGGTGATGCGCAGTACACTCCTGTCGGGTTCGGCTTCGGCTTCGGCTTCGGCTTCGGCTTCGGCTTCGGCTTCGGCTTCGGCTTCGGCTTCGGCTTCGGCTTCGGCTCTCCATCGTCGAGGCGGATGCTGTTGTGTTTGTGTGAGGCCGTGGGCCCGCCCGGGTCAGGCAATGCGTGAGGTCATGCCTTGTGAGAATGACGTCCCGCCACAAAGGGCGCGGGCGTTTTAACCCGCGCTCGACATGACCACGCAACCACGCTGAAACCATCACAGCGGCTGGTCCTTGAAGCGGACCGGCTCCATGACCTCCACCTACCAGTGCACGCCTGCACCGATCGACGCGCCAAACTCGCCGCGCGAGTCCGTACTCGCTTGCAGCTTGTAAGCCCACGTTCCCTTTTCCGACATCTGCGACATGCCGATGGCCAAGGCCGACTGGCCGCCATACGTGCCGCCCGCCATCGCGAACATGCCGCGACCCGGCAGGACTGCCTGCGGTAAGCCTGCTATCGCCAACGCGGACGCAGTGCCGCCGTATCCGTCACGTCGGGCCGAGCGGATCTGATCGTCGGTGTAGCGGTTCGCCTGACTGAGCACGCCGCCCACGGTCTGCTGTAACTGATTGACGTTGACTGCGTCGGTGCCTTGCACCCCCGCTGCGACATTGATGATCTGGCGTTCCTGACCCGCCGTGCCCACCGACACCGTATCCGCACGGTCCGCGACCGAGCCGTGACCCAACGCGACCGAATTGTCCGCGCTCGCATGCGCTGCCGCGCCAAGCGCGATTGCGTTACTTCCGCTGGCACTCGCACTCGCACCGATGGCGGTCGCACTTGCGCCCGTGGCCCGCGCGTTCGCGCCCGCCGCGATCGAGTGCGCGCCCGACGACACTGCGCTTTCGGTTTCTCGACTGCCTTCCGCGCTGATGAACGGATTCGCCTCATTGACCACGGCGTTGTTGACCATACCGTTGACGACCGCGTTCAACTGACCGAGGTTGACCGCGTCAGATGCATCCACGCCATTGGCGACGTTGTGGATGGCAGTGCCGCCGTTCGATGCGTCGTTGCCCAGTGTGACGCTGTTGCGATTGAGACTGCCGTCGGCGTTCTTGTCGTACATCAGCGCGCCGTCGAGTTTTGTGGCGGTCGCTTCGTCCTGATCGCTGACCGTTTTCAACTGAGCGACGTTGACCGCGTCGGTGTCAGCGGTGCCGGCGGCGACGTTGTGGATGACGGTGCCACCGCTTGCCGCATCGCCTGCGAGAGTGAAGCTGTTGTGGTTGATGCTGCCGTCGGCGTTCTTGTCATATATCAGCGCGCCTTCGAGTTTTGTAGCAGTGGCCGTGGTCTGATCGCTGACCGTGTTCAACTGGGCGACGTTGACCGCGTCGTTGTCGGCGATACCCGCAGCGACGTTGTGAATCACGGTGCCACCACTTGCTGCACTGCCAGCGAGTGTGACGCTGTCGTGGTTCACGCTGCCGTCGGCATTCTGGTCATACATCAGTGCGCCGTCGAGTTTTGCGGCATTAGCCTTGCCTTGGTCGCTGACCGTGCTCAACTGCGCGACGTTGACCGCATCGTTGTCAGCGGTACCGGCAGCGACGTTGTGGATGACGGTGCCGCCGCTTGCGGCACTGCCGCCGAGTGTGACGCTGTCGTGGTTCACGCTGCCGTCGGCATTCTGGTCGTACATCAGTGCGCCGTCGAGTTTTGCGGCATTAGCCTTGCCCTGATCGCTGACTGTATTCAATTGGGCAACGTTGACCGCATCCGTGGCAGCGGTGCCGTCGGCGACGTTGTGAATGACGGTACCGTTGCCCGCCGCATCGCCTGCGAGTGTGACGCTGTCCCGGTTGACACTGCCGTCGGCGTTCCGGTCGTACATCAACGCTCCGTCGAGTCTTGTGGCGGTGGCATTGCTCTGATCGCCGACCGTGTTCAACTGGGCGACATTGACCGCGTCAGTGTCGGCGGTGCCGGCGGCAACGTTGTGGATGACTGTGCCGCCGTTTGCGGCGCTGCTCCCGAGCGTAACGCTGTCCCGGTTGATGCTGCCGTCGGCATTCTGGTCATACATCAACGCGCCGCCGAGTCTTGTGGCGTTGGCATTGCTCTGATCGCTGACTGTTTTCAATTGAGCGACATTGACCGCGTCGGTGTCAGCGGTGCCGGCGGCAACGTTGTGAATCACGGTGCCGTCACTTGCGGCAGTGCCGCCGAGTGTGACGCTGGCGTGGTTCACACTGCCGTCGGTGTTCCGGTCGTACATCAGCGCGCCGTCGAGTTTCGTTGCGGTCGCCTCGCCTTGGTCGCTGACCGCTTTCAACTGAGTGACATTCACCGCATCGGTATCGGCGGTGCCGGCAGCGACGTTCGTAATCTGGCGCTCCTGGCCGACCGAGCCTACCGACATCGTGTTCGCCCGCTCGGCCAGCGAATCCCGGCCAATCGCGACGGCGTTGTCCGCGGTAGCAGACGCGCCGTAGCCGAGCGCGACCCCTGCGTCGCCGACGACGACCGAGTGCGCGCCGATGACAGTCGCGTTCGAGGCACCAGCAACGGCCGACGCGCCTATCGCCGTGGCATCTGCCTCACCGGCAACCGCACCCGCCCCGATCGACGTAGCGTTCAGCGCGTCTGCCACGGCATTCGCGCCGAAGGCCGCCGAGCCCGTGCCGCCCGCGCGGGCCCTGGCGCCGACCGCTGCCGCATCGGCGCCAGTGGCAGTAGCGCCAGCCCCCGCCGCGAGGGCATAGGCGCCCGTCGCGACGGCGTCATCGGAACCGTCGACGCCGCCTTCGGCTTTGAAGTAGCGCTGCGTACCGCTTCGGGCAATCGCATCGACCTTGCCGTCGATCCCGCTCAACTGGCTGACATTGACCGCGTCGGTCGGCAGCGCGCCAGCCGCGACGTTCGTCAGGCGACGTTCGTTGCCCGTCGAACCGAGCGAAACTTCGCCCGCTGGATCGGGAGCCGCGATCAAGCGGGCGCCGAGGCCGACCGGAGCATAAGCGGGCTGTGTCAGGTCGGCAGTGGTGGTGGAGTTGGCACCCAACGCGACGCTATTCGCAGCGCTGGCAGTGGCGTGGTTGCCGAGCGCGATCCCGTCGACGCCGCTGACGCTCGCGCGGTTGCCGAGCGCTACGCTGCCGTCAGCCGCCGCCGATGCCAGACTGCCGCCGGCGAAGGCTGCGCTGCCCTGCGTTTGCGCGCCGTAGCCTACTGCGGTGGAGGCGGAGCCGGAAGCTGTCGACAGTGCGCCGAATGCGGAAGCGGCCGCGTCCGTTGCGGTGGCCCCCGAGCCAGACGAGATGGAATCGAGGCCCGTTGCGACCGCGTTCAAGCCGACTGCGGTTGCACGGTCGTTCAGCGCGCTGGCGTTCAGGCCCGCTGCCATTGCGCCGGCGCCGAGCGCCCGCGTGCCCGCCCCCACCGAAGTGGCACCGCTGCCTTGTGCATCGGCGTTCAGGCCGACTGCATTGGCGCCGTCTCCTTGCGCATTGGCATTCGAACCGGCGGCCATCGCGGCGTTGCCCTGCGCTCGGGCTTGCGCGCCTAGCGCAATTGAGCTGGAGCCCGGTGCGCTCGCCTGCTTGCCTACCGCAATGGCGAAGTCGCCCGAGGCATCGGCTGCCGAACCTGACTCGATCGCATCCGCGCCCGCAGCGAACGCCGACGCTCCACTCGCAAAAGCCGCGGCGGTGAGTACGGCATGCACGATGGCTTTCTTTCGCGCCGCCGCGCGATTCTTCCCGAAGTCTGCGCGCCCGGAGACAACCGGCGCCGCGTGCGCCGCTGCGCACCAGGTCATTGAAATACGTTCATTCATCGTGTGAGAACCTCCACGTTATTGTGCGAGTGGACGGCGGCGCGTGACTGAAGGTAATTGATCGGGTTCATTGCCCTGATCAATCGCTAAAAATACGAGGAAAAATAGCGGCGCCTTTTTGCGCTCGTGCTTTTATGCCTTTTCACGCCCGAAACTCCGCGCCACGACCGATGGGTCGACGGGAATGCGCGTCGCGGCGAGGAGTGTTGAATTATCTGGTCCGTAGCCCAGGTTGGGGTATCAGCAAAATCTTAAATGGGTGAAGTGAATAATCTGTATAAATTAATCGGGATTATTTTTATCTGCCAATGGATAAAATAAGGAGTGGTCTGATTCTCTCTGATAGTTGGTTATCGGGCTTTGCGATTATTTAAATATCTGGCCGAATGGGATAGGTCGCAAATCGTCTCAACCCGGATACGCAATATCCCTGCATTCAAAAACCGTTTCCCGTTGCGCTGCGCCTGTTCGTTCCGAGCGCCGCCGCGCTTGCTCACGCCCCTTAGTTTCAGCACGCCGCGTATCGACCTACGTCAACCGCTGACGCCGGCAAACGTTCTACAATGACCGTTGTTCTCCGAAGTGAGTTTTCATGCGTAAATTTTTTCTTCCCGGCTTGACTGCCACCTTCGCCGCAAGCGCGGCGCTGGTCGCCGCCGCAGGCTTTTTTTCTCCCGCGGCTCACGCGAACAACGTGATCGTGCTCAATTCCGGTGAAGCCACGCTGAGCCTGATCGACGAGACCACCCGCCAGGTCATCGGCACGGTGCCGACGGGCAAGGAGCCGCATCACCTGATGGCCACGCCGGACAATTCATCGCTGATCGTCGCCAACTCGGTGTCGAACAATCTGATGTTCGTCGATCCGAAGTCGGGTCAGGTGCAGCGCTGGGTCGAGAACATCGAAGATCCGTATCAGATCGGTTTTTCGCCCGACCGCAAGTGGCTCGTCACCACCGGTCTGCGTCTGGACCGTCTCGACATCTATCACTACGACCAGAAGAACCAGATGACGCTGGCCTCGCGTCTGCCGCTCGCGGTCATGCCGAGCCACATGGCATTCACGAACGACAGCAAGACGGTGTTCGTCACGCTGCAGGTGTCGGGCGAACTGGCCGCGATCGACTTGCCTACGCAAACCGTGAAGTGGAAGATGAAGGTGGGCAAGGTGCCGGCGGGCCTGTGGATGACACCGGGCGAGAAGTATCTGCTGGTCGGCATGACCGGCGCGGATTACGTCGCGGTGGTCGACTGGCGCAACCAGAAGGTCGTCAAGACCATCCCGACGGGCAAGGGCGCGCATAATTTCCGTTCGCTGGCCGACGGCAAGCACGTCGCGGTGTCGAACCGCGTGGCGAGCACGATCAGCATCATCGACGAGGACACGCTCACCAACGTCGGCGATATCACCGGTTTGATGCCGGGGCCGGACGACATGGAACTCTCGGCCGACAAACGCTATCTATGGGTGACGTTCCGCTTCGCGAAGCATATCGGCATCATCGACCTGAGCACGCGCAAGCTGATCCAGACGATCGCGGTGGGCCGTTCGCCGCACGGCATCTATTTCTTCAATCGCGCGCCGGTGACGGCGCCGAACGGCGCATAAAGCCGGCGCCATGCCGCACGCAACGCGAGTCACGACGGATGAGGTAACCAGGCCAGCATCATGTTCCATCTGATTTTTTCTTCGCTCGACAGCTTCGTGTCAGCCGTGCAGACGCTGCTGTATGTCGACGTGGTGCAGCCGCTGCTGTTCCGCTTCGACCTGATGGACTACGACGAGGACACCTACGACAGCCTGTACTGGGTGATCGTGGGCGTGCTCGAGGTGCTGGCGATGTACGCGATCCTGCGCCCGCTCGAAGCGCTGCGTCCGGTGGAGCAGTGGGAGAGCCGCAAGGCGGTGCGCATCGACGTGCTGTACACGTGGATCGCCAAGCTCGGCATCCTGAACCTGTTCTTTTTCTTCGCGTTGCAGCCGTTTTTCGACAACGTGCAGGGGTGGCTGCGACTGCACAATATTTCGAATATCGAATTCGACAATCTGTGGCCCGGCGTCACTACGCAGCCGCTCGTCACGTTCGTGATGTACCTGCTGGTGCTCGATTTCGCGGGCTACTGGTATCACCGCTGGGAACACCGGATCGGCGTGTGGTGGGAACTGCACGCGGTGCATCACAGCCAGCAGCAGATGTCGCTGTGGTCCGACGACCGCAACCATCTGCTCGACGATCTGCTGCAGGCATCGTTCTTCGCGGTGATCGCGCTGGTGATCGGCGTGCCGCCGTCGCAGTTCGTCGTGCTGGTCGCGATCACGAACCTCGCGCAAAGCGTGCAGCACGCGAACATCCGTCTGTACTTCGGCTGGCTCGGCGAGCGGCTGCTGGTCAGCCCGACGTTCCATCGCCGTCATCACGCCATCGGTTACGCTCACGCGGGGCTGCAGTACGGCTGCAATTTCGGCGTGCTGTTTCCGTGGTGGGACATGCTATTCCGCAGCGTCTCCTGGAGCCGCGAGATGGAGCCGACCGGCATCAGCGATCAACTCGAAGGCCGCCGCTATGGCGACGGTTTCTGGGCGCAGCACTGGCTTGCGTTCGTACGCATCGCCGCCAGGCTGACGTCGAAACGTCGCCCGGGTGAACGCAACGACGCAGCCGCTGTCTGAGCCGCCTTTCCCGCATGCCGCCGGTTTCCCCGGCCGCGCTTCCCGTGGTTTATCCTGTGCACGTTTGCGCACGCGTTCGCGGCCCGCTGGCCGGTGCGCCGGGCGCTTCGCCTGATTCCTCCGTTTCGCTCACCGACACAGGCTCGCATGAATGATCTGTTGCGCTCGTTCGGGCGCGCGCTTGCCAGCGCGCTCCACCCGCGCATGCTCTGGCTGACCTTCAAGCCGTTTCTCGCGGCTACGGTCGGTTGGGGCGTGATCCTCTGGTTTTTCTGGCAGACGCTGGTCGGCGGCACCCGGCTCTGGCTCGATAACTGGTCGTTTACGGTCACGCTTTATCGTCTGTTCGACTGGCTCGGCTTTTCGGCGCTGCATGCGGCAATCGCGCCGTTCATCGTGATTGCGATGGCGATTCCGCTGATCGTCGTCACGGTGTTGCTGCTGATCGCCACGCTGTCGATGCCCGCGGTGATCCGTTTCCTGTCCGCGCGCCAGTTTCCGGCTCTGGAAATGCGGCGCGGCGGAACATGGTACGGTAGCCTCGGCCAGGCGTTGTGGACCACGCTGGTGTGTCTGCTGCTGCTGATCGTTACGTTGCCGCTGTGGCTCGTACCGCCGTTCTTCGCACTGATTCCGCCGCTGTTGTGGGGCTGGCTGACCTATCGCGTGATGAGCTACGATGCGCTCGCATTGCACGCGACGCGCGACGAGCGGCGCGCACTGGTGCGCCGGTTCCGGTTGCCGCTGCTGTTGATCGGCATCGCGAGCGGCTTGCTGGGGTCGCTGCCGACGCTGCTGTGGGCGTCGTCGGTCTGGCTGATCGTGCTGTTCCCGGTGATCACCGCGATGACGATCTGGATCTACGCGTTCATCCTCGTGTTTTCGGCGTTGTGGTTCGGCTATTACTGTTTGCGCGCGCTGCAACGCATGCGCACGGAAGAGCATGGCGGCGTGCGTCAGACGGCGCCGGTTCCTTATTGACTGGTATTGATCAAGCAAAAAGAGGCGGCAATGGCATTTGGCGTCATCATCATCGGCGATGAAATCCTGTCGGGCAGGCGTGTCGACAAGCATCTGCCGAAGGTCATCGAGTTGCTGGGCGCGCGCGGTCTGTCGCTCGGCTGGGCGGAGTACATCGGCGACGACCCCGAGCGCATCACGGCGACGCTGCGGCGCACGTTCGCCACGGGCGACATCGTGTTCTCCACGGGCGGCATCGGCGCCACGCCGGACGACCACACGCGCCAATGCGCGGCGGCCGCGCTCGGCGTACCGCTGGAACTGCATCCGGAAGCCGCGAAGCTGATTCAGGAGCGCATCCGCGACATGTATCCGGTGAACGCGGCGGCGCCGCTCGATCTGGACTCGCCGGAAAACCAGCATCGGCTGAATATGGGCACGTATCCCCAGGGCGCGTCGATCATTCCGAACGGCTACAACAAGATTCCCGGCTTCTCGATCAGGCATCATCATTTCGTGCCGGGCTTCCCGGTCATGGCGTGGCCGATGATCGAGTGGGTGCTGGATACGCAGTACGCGCACCTGCACCACGCGACGCCGCATGCGGAAAAGTCGTTGCTGGTGTTCGAACTGCCGGAATCGCGCATTACGCCCCTGATGGAAAAAATCGAAAGCGATTTTCCGGGCGTGCGAGTGTTCAGCCTGCCGAGCGTCGGCGATGCGGAACGCGGCGGCGTATATGCGCGCCATCATATCGACCTGGGCGTGAAGGGCGAGCCGGAAGCCGTGGCGGCTGCGTTCGTGAAGCTGCGCGAGGGCGTGCACCTGTTGGGCGGCGATATCGTCGAGCCCGAGTCGATTCCGGCGGCGAAGCCGCGCGGCTGAGGCACGGCATGTGGCGGGCGGGGCTGCGGTTCGAGGCTGCCCGCGCCGCAGCGGTTACTCGGCCTTACCAGGCAGCCGGCGTGTGCGCGGCCGGCTGATTCGATCGAGGCCGGCTCACATCATCGGCCTGACACATTAAGCGCCGACGATGTGTCCGTGATGACACGGTGGCCGACCTGATGGTTGATCACGTGAAGACGCCGCGTGCCTGCTGCTCAACGGAAGCGGCCGGCGGCAGCCAGTCCCAGTCAAGCCGCAAGCTGGCGCCGCCCGCTTCTTCGCCGACCCGCTCCATCCCCGCTCCATCATTACGCGCCGATCCACGGCAATCCGCGAAAGCACCAGCCCGAGACCGTCTTCCGATGCCCCTGGCTGTCCTTGTCGCCTTCGAAGCCTTCCAGCAGGTCGTACGCTTTCGTGAAGCCGGCTTGCGTCGCGGCAATCGCGGCGAGCTTCGAGCGCGCGGCGCTGCGGCACAGAAACAGTACCGGCGTATCGTGCGACGCGACCTGGTTCAGTTGCGCAATGAATTCCTGATTCGGCACCGCGCCCGGGTAGCGCGTCCATTCCACGTGCGTGTATTGCCCGTCGCCGATGACCGGCCGGCCGACCCAATCGAGTTCGGCACGGGTGCGCACGTCGACGAGACGCGTGCTCGGATCGAGTTGCAGCAGTTCGAACGCCTCGGCGGGCGATACCGCGCCAGCGTAGGGCAGTTGGTTCTCGGTGCGGCGGGTATCCGCCTGGGCGTACAGCTGTTCGAGCGTGCTCATGAGCGCCAGTCTCCTTCGGACCAAATGATCATTCTAGCGCGCGGCGAGCGCGACGCACGCGCCGCCGGCCGGACGGGTTGGAGTGCTGGCTACCTAAAATTGCGCGCGCAATTACGGTGCATTTTTGCCGGAATGCACCAAAATAAGGATATCAAAGGGTTTCAGGATATCGAACGCACTAATATGGTGCGATAGCCTGTGCGCCAATATCAGGGCTGCATGCCGGTCGGTGCGTCTATTCCCCGTCACCGCGCGCGCAGTATCGATTTGCGCCGCCTTGGCGCATACATGGCACAGAAGCTGCTTTACTGGTGCCGATCGATTTGGCCCGGCAAGTTTTTCTGTTCATTCGTGGCGTTTGAGGGTGGACGCGCCGGGACGGGTCAGCTAGATTGGGCGGCGGCTGAATCCGCCGAATTCGTTAATCAGGAGATAGGTTATGAGTAAATCCGTGGCCGACGTCGTTCAACTCGTCAAAGACGAGGACGTCAAGTTTGTCGACTTCCGTTTCACCGACACGCGCGGCAAAGAGCAACACGTTTCGGTGCCGGTGTCGGCATTCGATGAAGACAAGTTCGAAAGCGGCCATGCGTTTGACGGTTCGTCGATTGCCGGCTGGAAGGGCATCGAAGCATCGGACATGTTGCTGGTCCCGGACGCGAACACGGCGTTCATCGACCCGTTCTACGAAGAATCGACCCTCGTGCTGACCTGCGACGTCGTCGAACCGGCTGACGGCAAGGGCTATGAGCGCGACCCGCGCTCGCTCGCGAAGCGCGCTGAAGCGTACCTGAAGAGCACGGGCCTGGGCGACACCGCCTTCTTCGGTCCGGAACCGGAATTCTTCATTTTCGATTCGGTCCAGTGGAGCACGGACCAGTCGGGCTGCTTCATCAAGATCGGTTCGGAAGAAGCACCGTGGTCGTCGGCGAAGGAATTCGAAGGCGGCAACACCGGCCACCGTCCGGGCACGAAGGGCGGCTACTTCCCGGTCGCTCCGGTCGACACGTTCCAGGACATCCGTTCGGAAATGTGCCTGTTGCTCGAACAGATCGGCATTCCGGTCGAAGTGCACCACCACGAAGTCGCGGGCCAGGGCCAGAACGAAATCGGCACGAAGTTCTCGACGCTGGTGCAACGCGCTGACTGGCTGCAGCAGATGAAGTACATCATCCACAACGTCGCGCACACGTATGGCAAGACGGCGACGTTCATGCCGAAGCCGGTCGTCGGCGACAACGGCTCGGGCATGCACGTTCACCAGTCGATCTGGAAGGACGGCCAGAACCTGTTCGCAGGCAACGGCTACGCAGGTCTGTCGGAATTCGCGCTGTTCTACATCGGCGGCATCATCAAGCATGCCCGCGCGCTGAACGCGATCACGAACCCGGGTACGAACTCGTACAAGCGTCTCGTGCCGCACTTCGAAGCACCGGTCAAGCTGGCCTACTCGGCACGCAACCGTTCGGCGTCGATCCGTATTCCGCACGTGTCGAACCCGAAGGGCCGTCGTATCGAAACGCGTTTCCCGGATCCGCTGGCGAATCCGTACCTGTGCTTCTCCGCGCTGATGATGGCGGGTCTGGACGGCGTGCAGAACAAGATTCACCCGGGCGAAGCCGCCGACAAGAACCTGTACGACCTGCCGCCGGAAGAGGATGCAAAGATCCCGACCGTGTGCGCCGGCCTCGACCAGGCGCTGGACTCGCTCGACGCGGACCGCGAATTCCTGACGCGCGGTGGCGTGTTCACGGACTCGATGCTCGACGCGTACATCGAACTGAAGACGGGCGAGCTGCAACGCTATCGTCAGTCGGTGCACCCGATCGAATTCGAAATGTACTACTCGCTGTAAGCGGCCATGGCGCTTCGCCCTTCACCCGGCGAAGCGCTTTGCCCGACGCTCGCGATCGGTCACGAAGGGACGGCGGCGCCGTCCCTTTTTCGTTAGGCCGCGCATCATTTTCGCGAGTCGCTTTTGCGTTGCTCGGGTAGTGAGCAACACAAAAGCGGCATACCTGATTTTTCACCATCTCCTACCGGCCAGACTGCAAGATGGTTCTCAAGAATCTGATCAAGGCAAGGAAAGGGCACGAGCAGTCGCTCTCGGACGATGCGCAACTCGTGAGCTCCGGTTTGCTGCCGGGCTTCGAGACGCTGCCGACCGTCGTGCTGGTGCTCGACAAGCGAACGCTGCGCGTCGCGTTCGCGAACCCGTCGGCGGAGTCGATGCTGGAAATGTCGCGCAGGCAGCTGACGCAGATGACGTGGCCGGACATCTTCTCGAATGCGGACGAACTGGTCGCGACCATCACCGCGATCGCCGCGCACCGTTTTCACGCGACGCATCTGGACGCCGTGCTCGAGCGCCCCGGTCATGAACCGCTGCATGTGCATGCGATCGTCGGCTTCCTGGAGAGCGCGCAGGACTACGTGCTGCTCGAACTGTTCGAGAACGAGCGGCATCTGCGTACCGATCGTGAAGAACGCATCAACGACCTCACCGCGGTCAACAAGCAACTGATCCGCAATCTCGCGCACGAAATCAAGAATCCGCTCGGCGGGATTCGCGGCGCGGCGCAACTGCTCGAGTTCGAACTCGGCGAGCGTCAGCGCGACGAATTGCGCGAGTACACGCAGGTGATCATCAAGGAGTCGGACCGGCTGCAAACGCTGGTCGACCGCTTGCTGGAACCGCACCGTCATCCGCACATCGTCGGCGACGTGAACATTCACGAAGTGTGCGAGCGCGTGCGCCAGGTGATTCTCGCGGAGTTTCCGCGCGGCCTCACCATCGAGCGCGACTACGACGTGAGCGTGCCCGACCTGCGCGGCGACAAGGAGCAACTGATCCAGGCGCTCCTGAACATCGTGCGCAATGCGGCCGAAGCACTGCGCGAACGTATTTCGCAAGGCGATGCGCGGATCGAATTGCGCACCCGCATCGCGCGCAAGATCACGATCTCGAAACGCTTATGTAAGCTGGCACTGGACTTGCATATCATCGATAACGGCCCAGGCATTCCCGAGGAAATCCGTGACCGCATTTTCTATCCGCTCGTGTCGGGGCGCGAGGACGGCAGTGGTCTCGGTCTGACGCTCGCGCAGACGTTCGTGCAACAGCACGACGGTCTGATCGAAGTGGAAAGCCGGCCGGGCCACACCGAGTTTCAGATTTTGCTGCCGCTCGACTGCTAACCCCACACGCATTTCAAGACTTCTGACCGACCCATATGAAGCCGATCTGGATAGTAGACGACGATCAATCGATTCGCTGGGTGCTCGAAAAAGCGCTCGCCCGCGAAAACTTCGCGACTCGCAGCTTCGCGAACGTCCGTGAGGCCTCGACCGCGCTCGATCACGACAGCCCGCAGGTGCTGGTGTCCGACATCAGGATGCCGGGCGGCTCCGGCCTCGAATTGCTGCAAACCGTACGCGACAAGGTGCCGGGCCTGCCCGTCATCATCATGACGGCGTTCTCGGATCTCGATAGCGCGGTTGCCGCGTTCCAGGGCGGGGCGTTCGAGTATCTCGCCAAACCGTTCGACGTGGACAAGGCGGTCGAACTGATCCGCCGCGCCGTCGACGAAAGCATGCGCGGCGAACAGCCGTGGGACGAGCGCGTCGCCGAAGCGCCCGAAATGCTCGGCCAGGCGCCGGCGATGCAGGACATGTTTCGCGCGATCGGCCGCCTGTCGCATTCCGCGGCCACCGTGCTCATTACCGGCGAATCAGGCACCGGGAAGGAACTGGTCGCGCGTGCGTTGCACCGACATAGCCCACGCGCGAACGGTCCGTTCATCGCGCTGAACACCGCCGCGATTCCAAAGGATCTGCTGGAATCCGAACTGTTCGGCCATGAGCGCGGCGCGTTCACCGGGGCGCAGGCGATGCGCCAGGGACGTTTCGAACAGGCCGAGAACGGCACGCTGTTTCTCGACGAAATCGGCGATATGCCCTTCGATCTGCAAACGCGTCTGTTGCGGGTGCTGTCGGACGGGCAGTTCTATCGCGTCGGCGGTCACAACCCGTTGCGCGCCAATGTGCGCGTGATCGCGGCGACGCACCAGAATCTCGAATCGCGCGTACGTCAAGGCCTGTTCCGCGAGGACTTGTATCACCGGCTCAACGTGATTCGCCTGCGCTTGCCCGCATTGCGCGAACGCAGCGAGGACATTCCGCTGCTCACGCGGCACTTCCTGCAGAAGAGCGCGCGCGATCTCGGTGTCGAATCGAAGCGCGTGTCGGAAGAAGCGCTCGCCTATCTCGCGTCGCTGCCGTTTCCGGGCAACGTGCGGCAGTTGGAGAATCTCGCCAACTGGCTCACGGTGATGGCGCCCGCGCAGACTATCGAGATCAAGGACTTGCCGCCTGACCTCGGTCCCGCACAAGCCGGCGTGAGCGATCTCACCGGCGGCGTGGCGGCTGGGGCAGGGACGGGCGACGAGGGCTTCGCCGGCAGTGCGCCGGTCAACGGCGCGAGCGCCGCGGCGCATCCGGCCGGCGCGGTGGGCACGCCGGTCGCGACCGCGGTGAGCGCGTGGGAAGGCGGCTTGCGCACCGAAGTCGCGCGGCTCTTGCGCGAAAACTCGGCAGACGTGATGGACGAACTCGCACGCCGTTTCGAAGCGGCGGTGATTCGCGAAGCGCTCGACTTCACGCGCGGGCGCAAGGTCGAGGCGGCGGAGCGCCTGGGCATCGGTCGCAATACCATTACGCGCAAGATTCAGGAACTCAATCTCGAGCCCTGAGCAAGGCGTCGTTGCAGCGGCGGGGCGGGGCGCGAGCCGCCTCGGCCTGCCGTTGCGGCGCAAGCCCGATATCGCCCGTTATCCGGGCCGCGGGTTCCCGCAAGGCATAATCAACGCTGTTTTCATTCGACAGCCGACGATGCCCGCTCCTCTGAACTCTCCCGCTTCCTTCTCCTGGCCGCTTTCCCCCGATCCGTTCCTGTCGCTCGAAGCACTCGACGACCCCGCTGCGCTCGCGTGGGTCGAACAGCAGAACACCCGCACGCGCGCTGCATGGTGTAGCGGCGCGCAATTCGAGTCGCTCAGGCAGCGGCTTGCCGATGCGTATCTGCCGCGTGAGCGTCCAGTGATTCCCGATCGGTGGAAAGACTGGGCTTACGATCTGTGGCAGGACGAGCGCAATCCGAAGGGCATCTGGCGGCGCACGACGTGGGCGGCATGGCGCAGCGGCGCGCCGGTCTGGCAGAACCTGCTCGATTTCGACGCGCTCGGCGCCGCTGAAGGCACGCCGTGGGTGTGCGTCGAACTCGACATTCTTTATCCGGACGGCGATCGCGCGTTGATCACGATGTCGCCGGGCGGATCGGACGCGCAGGTGGTGCGCGAGTTCGACATCGAGGCGCAGCGTTTCGTCGACGACGGCTTCGTGATCGCGAAGGCGGGCAAGCACACGGCGTCGTGGATCGATCGGGACACGCTGTACGTCGGCTGGGACAACGGCCGCAAGACGCTGACGCGCTCCGGCTATCCGCGCGACGTGCGGCGCTGGACGCGCGGCACCGCGCTCGCCGACGCGCCGGTGGTGTTCAGGGGCGCGTTCGGCGACATCGGCGTGGAGGCGCACTACGATCCGGTGGAGCGCCGCCATACCGTGGTGAGCAGCGTCGATTTTTTCGACTCGCACACGTATTACCTCGATAGCGCCGAGGGTGCTGATGGCGCCATCGACGCGTGGCGTCAGTACGACGTGCCCGCGCACGTCGCGGTGGGAGGCTGGCAAGGCTGGCTGCTGCTCGAACCGCGCCTCGACTGGGATAGCGATGGCGCACATTATCCGGGCGGCGCGTTGCTGGCGATCCGCGAGGACGTGTTTCTGCGCGGCGAGCGCGACGTGCTGCCGCTATTCATGCCGACGCCGCTGACCTCGGCCTGCGAGTGGACGCATACGCGCAATCACCTGATCGTGTCGTACCTCGACGACGTGCAGAACAAGACCTTGCTGTGGACACCGTCGCAAGACGCGGATCACGCATGGCATTGGCAGCAGCGCCTCTTTCCAGCACATGCCGACGCACAGGCCGACGTGTCGCCTGTCGAGCCGACGCTGAACAACGAAGTGTTCGTCGATACCGATGACTATCTGCAGCCGCCTGCGTACTGGCTGGCCGACCTCGCGCGGGAGAATCTGAGCGAGTGGGAATTGATCGACCGCTGGCCGACCCAGTTCGACGCGACGCGCTTCGCCGTCACGCGCGGGCATGCGGTGTCGGCGGACGGCACGCGGGTGCCGTATACGGTGATCGGGCCGCGCGCCGCGCAATCGTTCGACCCGTCGCATGAACCGCGCCCCTGCCTGTTGAGCGGCTACGGCGGCTTCGCGATTCCGCTTCTGCCGAGCTATCTGACCGGGCAGGGCATCGGTTGGCTGGAGCGCGGCGGCGTGTATGTGGTCGCGCATATTCGCGGCGGCGGCGAGTTCGGCACGCGCTGGCACACGGCGGCGCAGGGCGAGGAGCGCCAGCGCGCATTCGACGACTTCATTGCGGTCGCCGAAGCGCTCATCGACACCGGCGTGACGAGTGCCGCGCAGCTCGGCATTCAGGGCGGCAGCAACGGCGGTTTGCTGGTGGCGGCATGCATGGTGCAGCGTCCCGAGTTGTTTGGCGCGGTCGTGTGCGAAGTACCTTTGCTCGATATGAGCCGCTATCACCTGCTGCACGCGGGCGCGTCGTGGATCGACGAATACGGCGACCCGGACGAACCCGATGAAGCGCGTGTGCTGGCCGCTTACTCGCCGTATCACCGCGTGTCGGCGGGTGTCGCGTATCCGCCCGTGCTGTTCACCACTTCGACCGCCGACGATCGCGTGCATCCCGGCCACGCGCGCAAGATGGCCGCGCGCATGCAGGCGCTCGGCGCGCCTCTCGCGGACAATGTCTGGTATCGGGAGAACACGGAAGGCGGGCACGGGGGCTCCGATGAACTGGAGCAGGCCGAGCATGACGCGATGGTCTTCGAATTCCTGTGGAGCGTGCTGGGCGTGGGCGGCTCCGCGCAGGCCGACGCGGCGGTCTAGGGCGCACGCTGCGCGTGGTGCGAGGCGTTAGCGACGCGTCGCACCGTCGTCGAATCGGTGGCTCAGCCGAGCAGCGCGAAGACCGGCGCGTGATCGGACGGCTGTTCCCATTTGCGCGGCACCTTGTCGATGTCGCACGCCGAGCATGCGTCGGCCAGCGGCTTCGACAGCAGGATGTGGTCGATGCGCAGCCCCGCATTGCGGCGGAACGCCATCATCCGGTAGTCCCACCACGAGTAGATCTTCTCCGGCTGTTCGAACTGGCGGAACGCATCGAGCAGGCCGAGTCCGATCAGCCGCACGAACGCGGCGCGTTCTTCCGGCGAAACGAGGTTCTGGCCTTCCCATGCTTTCGGATCGTGCACGTCGCGATCTTCGGGCGCGATGTTGTAATCGCCGAGCAGCGCGAGCTTCGGATGCAGCGCCATTTCGCTTGCGATCCAGTCGTGCAGCGCCGCGAGCCAGCGCAGTTTGTACGCGAACTTGTCGGTGCCCGGCGCCTGGCCGTTCGGGAAGTACGCCGAGATGATGCGCACGCCTTCGATGGTGGCCGCGATCACGCGTTGCTGCGGATCTTCGAAGCCCGGGATGTTGCGCACGATGCTGCTTTCGTCGACGTCCAGCCCGTCGCGCACCAGAATGCCGACACCGTTATAGGTTTTCTGTCCGGCATACCAGCTCCGGTAGCCTTTCTCGGTGAGTTCGGCGCGCGGGAATTTCTCGTCGGGCAGCTTCAGTTCCTGGAGACACAGCACGTCGGTGCCGCTGGTTTCGAGCCAGTCGATCACGTGCTGCTGGCGGACTTTAAGAGAGTTGACGTTCCAGGTGGCGATTTTCATGACATTCTCACATTCTTGCGGGGCAAGGTTTCGCGGGGGCCTCGACCCCTCGTTTTACTCGAGCGCTCAGGTTTGCCGCGTGTCGCGCGGACGACGGCTATTCGACTCATCGCGCGGCTGACGTCGCGCTTGATTCCGCAGGCGATTCCAGTAGTCCCGCATCTTATCGCGCGAGAGCGGGGCCGGTGAAAATTGCCCGCGCGGCGCTGCAAAAATAAAAGCGCGATGGCGGGATGTCGCGGCGTATAGTGGGACCACACACTTTCGCACGATTGCGAGTCGGAGAGTCATCATGGCCGAACTTTACCCCGCCCTTTATAAGGACTTCGAAGTGCACCCGCTGGTGTTTTCGCGGGCGTTCGACAAATTCGACGGCCACAAGCGGCACGCCGAGGGCTACGACGTCGCGGTGCGCGTATGTCGTCCGGGTGCGATCAGCGGCTCGAAAGCGAGCCGCGTGTTTCGCCTCGTGCTGCCCGCCACGATCGCGGATTTCGGCGTGGCCAAACGCAGCGCGAGTCAGTACGGCGCGGACATCATCGATGGCAAGGTGGAAGGCGCGACGGTCCAGGATCTTTGACGCGCTTCACGAACGAGTGCCTCTGCGTATGCGATCGTTCGCGGAATAATTCGCACAATGGTTTGACGTATTGTGATCTGCCAGATATAATCTTTTTTCTCTGACGCGGGGTGGAGCAGTCTGGCAGCTCGTCGGGCTCATAACCCGAAGGTCACAGGTTCAAATCCTGTCCCCGCAACCAAAGCATTACAAGGCTTTGCAAGATTTCAGGTGCTTAGGCAGTAAGCGAAAAAGCACTCAGAAATCTGGCAAATCCGTTGTGACAGAAGCCCGCGCTAGCGGGCTTTTTGTTTTGTGGCTTCTGACGGCTTCACACTGTCGCTCTTGCCTTGCTACCTGCCGACTTCGTAACCGAACGACAGCACGCGCGCGATGTGCCTTTCTCAGCCCCTTTGCTGAATCGCTTGTCGCGAGTCCTTGCAGGGGCGCGGGAAACCGAGACGCGCCGAACCCCCGAAAGAAGTGCAAAAGCAGGGCGTTCCCGCGAGACTTGCATCAGGCAGTCATACCGGAGGCAGGATTGAAGAAGCGCAGGCAGCCTTTGACGACAAGTCGGTCCGGGATATCAATCATACGGATGCCGAAACATCTTTCGCCTCGCGAATGCGCAAGCACTATACATAGCGGACAGTCACGTTGCATGCGATGCACGACTTATGCCTTGCGGCCGGCTCGCTTTTTTTGAGCGTAGATCAAAGCACCGGTTTCGACCGGGATGAACGGAGCCTGAAAATGATCGATCAGGAAATCGATGAATGCTCGCGCGCGCGCGGTCTGATTGCGCTGGCTGGAATAGTAGACAAACAGATCGGCGGACGGCAATTCCGTGTCTGGCAGGACCAGTTTTAACCTGCCGCTCTGAACATACTTCGCCAGATCCCATTCGGAACGAATCAGGATCCCATGCCCGTCGAGCGCCCAGCGCAGCACGATGTCGCCATCGTTGCTCGACAGGGCGCCTTTGACTTTCAGTGCCTCGGTGTGGTCGCCCTGCACGTACCTCCAGACGCCATAGGCATCGTTGTTCTGGCGATGAATGATGCAGCGGTGGCGGGCGAGGTCCTCGACGCGCGCCGGCGTCCCGAAACGCTCCAGGTATTTAGGGGAGGCGCAAAGAAAACGGCGGTTGCTCATGATGCGCCTCGCACTCAGCCGGCTGTCCGGAAGCTCGCCGAAACGGATCGCCATATCGAATGCCTCCTCGACCAGATCGATGGGTCGGTCGGTCACTTCGAACTGGATTTCGACATTCGGAAACCGCTTCGCGAAGTCGGACACGAGCGGCGCGATGGTCGTGCGCCCGAAGCCGAGCGTCGCATTGATCCGCAACAGCCCATGAGGGTCGGACCTGGCACCCGATATCTCGTCTTCCATCTGCCGGACCTGCCCGACGATTTGCGTCGCGTAGCGCAGGTAGGTCTCGCCTTCCGGCGTGAGACTGACGCTTCTCGTCGTCCGGTTGACCAGCCGCACCCCCAGCTTCTGTTCGATCAGGCCCAGCCGTTTGGTGGCGGCCGGTGGGGTGAGATCGAGCGCGCGCGCCGCTCCCGACAGGCTTTTGAGCTTGGCGAGGAGGATGAAAAACGCGAAATCGGATGCCGGGTCGGTTGCCACTTCAGTTGTTCACCTAAAGTAAAAAATGAAATGAATCCAGGTGAATTCTAACGCCTCGATTCGCGGATAAGCTAGTTTCCATCGCAGCCAGGTGCATGCAATGCGTGCCTAAAACTCAGGAGACACTGTCATGAGAATCGTGGAAATCCGCGAAAAAACCGTTCCGATCAGCTCCCCGATCCGCAATGCCTATATCGACTTCCGGAAGATGACGCTGAGTCTCGTCGCCGTGGTGACGGATGTCATCCGGGACGGAAAGCCGATCGTGGGTTATGGCTTCAACTCCAACGGCCGCTACGGCCAGGGCAAGCTGATGCGCGAGCGTTTCATTCCGCGCATCCTCGAAGCCGATCCCGCCGCGCTCGTGAACGACGCCGGCGACAACCTCGATCCGCACAAGATCTGGGCGACCATGTTCACCAACGAGAAGCCCGGCGGTCACGGTGAGCGCTCGGTCGCGATCGGCACGATCGACATGGCGATCTGGGATGCGGTGGCAAAGATCGAGGGCAAACCGCTGTTCCAACTGCTGGCGGATCGCTATGGCAACGGCCAACCCGAGCGCAAGATTTTCGTGTACGCGGCGGGCGGTTATTACTACCCGGGTCAGGATCACGGGAAGCTGAAAGACGAAATGCGTAGTTATGTCGACCGTGGCTATACGGTCGTGAAGAAGAAGATCGGCGGGGCCTCGCTCGACGAAGACCTGCGCCGCATCGACTCGATTCTGAGCGTACTCGGCGACGGGCAGAAGCTGGCCGTCGACGCCAACGGCCGTTTCGATCTCGACACGGCGATCCAGTACGCGAAGGCGCTCTCGCAATACGACCTGTTCTGGTACGAGGAACCGGGCGATCCGCTCGACTACGAACTGCAGGCGACCTTGCGCAACTACTACGACAAACCGATGGCGACCGGCGAGGACCTGTTCTCGATGCAGGACGCCCGCAACCTGATTCGCTACGGCGGCATGCGTCCGGATCGCGATTGGCTGCAGTTCGACTGCGCACTGAGCTACGGCCTCGTCGAGTATCTGCGCACGCTCGACATGCTGCATCAGCACGGCTGGTCGCCGAGCCGCTGCATTCCGCACGGTGGACACCAGATGTCGTTGAACATCGCGGCCGGCCTGGGTCTCGGCGGCAACGAATCCTATCCCGACCTGTTCCAGCCGTATGGCGGCTTCCCCGACGGCGTGAAGGTGGACAACGGCTACATCACCATGCCCGATCTGCCGGGTATCGGCTTCGAAGGCAAAGCCGATCTGTTTGCCGAGATGCAGAAGCTGTCGGCCTAAGCCGTCAACCGGCAAACGCGCCGACTCAGGCGTCGGCGCAGCGTTCACAAAAATAGACAAAGGGAACGCAGGCGAAAGCGGTCCGTGCTCACCGCAGTGGGATGTCCCGCTGCGATGAGCATGAGCTGACTTTCATTAAAAGATGCCACGCATAGGAGACAGTCATGCGGGTTTCAAAGATCGGAAAATATCTTTCCAGGCTCTACGTACAGGTTCTGATTGGCATTGTCGCCGGCGTCCTCGTCGGCCATTTCTATCCTGACATCGGTTCCCAACTCAAACCACTTGGCGACCTGTTCATCAAACTGATCCGGATGCTGCTTGCTCCGATCATTTTCGCCTCCGTCGTCGTCGGTATCGCTCGCATGAGTGATCTTCATGAGGCCGGTCGCGTCGGCGTCAAGGCGGTCATCTACTTCGAAATAGCATCGACGATTGCGCTTGCTGTTGGCCTCATCATCGTGAACGTGATCAAGCCGGGCAGTGGCATGAACATCGACCCCGCGCATATCGACAGTTCCGCGATTGCCGCCTACACCCACGCAGCACGGCAGCACGGCATGCTTGAGTTCTTCATGAGCATCGTTCCGAACAGCATTGTCGGAGCGTTCGCGAATGGGGATATCCTACCCATCATCTTCTTTTCACTGCTGCTCGCCATCGCGCTCGCCAGGCTGGGTCCCCGTACCGCGCCGTTCGTCGACATGCTCGATATGTCTCTTCAAGGCATGTTCGGCGTCGTGCGAATCGTGATGTACGTCGCGCCGATTGGCGCTTTTGGCGGTATGGCATTCACCATCGCGAAGTACGGCATCGGCACGCTGGCCTCATTCGGCCAGTTGATGCTGTGTCTTTATCTGACTTCGATTTTCTTCGTGGTCGTGGTGCTTGGACTGGTGATGCGGATGAGCGGACTGTCGCTGTGGAAGTATCTCCGCTACATCAAGGACGAAATTTTCATCACCCTCGGCACGGCGTCGACCGAAGCGGTGCTCCCCCAAATGCTGATCAAAATGGAGAAGATGGGGTGTTCACGCCCCGTGGTCGGCATGGTGTTGCCAACGGGCTATACCTTCAACGCCGATGGCACGGCGATCTACCTGACCATGGCTTCGATGTTCATTGCACAGGCGATGAATATCCACCTAACTCTTTGGGACCAGTTGCTGCTGCTCGGCGTGTTGCTGCTGACGTCCAAGGGATCTGCGGGTGTGGCGGGGGCCGGATTCGTCGCGCTGGCTGCCACGCTGGCTTCAATGCACAAAATCCCTGTGTCCGGGCTGGTGCTGCTGCTGGGAGTCGACCGCTTCCTCAACGAGGCGCGTGCAGTCACGAACCTGATCGGCAACGGCGTGGCGACGATTGTAGTAGCACGATGGGAAGGGGCGATCGACATGAACAGGGCCCGAGCGACGCTCGACCGTACGAATACGAGCATTGACGCACGGGAGTCCACCGACGAGGCATTGGTGGATCGAGCGCATCCGAAAGACGCTACTATCCGGGCCCACACGCATTGAGTCGTGCAGTCGATTTCATCACGCGTATCACCGCCGTGACCACGCCATCCGACAAAGCGAACGTTCGCGGGGCAGCTCTGGATTGCCACGAACTCCCGACGTCGGGGAAGCTCGCGATCACCCCGGCGAGGCAGATGATCAACCAGCGCGACCTCTCGTTGGTCTACTCGTCGGGCGTCGCGTTCGCGTTTGCGTTCGCGTACGAGTATGAGGAAATCATGCGCGTACGTGTAGCAAGATACGCAACATACAGGTTCAGGACTGGACTGGAATTCCTGATTGGCCGTGACGTTGGCCGTGCGGAGACAGGAGCGGCAGGTCCGCCGCATTGATTGGCTAGTTTTGCGCGATGCGCAGTTCCGCCAGTCATCAGCAGCGCGGCTGATGGCGAACACGCATTCATGCGGCATTCCGGTCTCGCCGCGTGCAACCAGTCGGCCCCGCTGGCGATGGTCCGGCAATCAACTGCAACGCCCTGATCGTCTGCAACCGTGACGAGGCATAAGACGTCAGCGGTATCAGGCGCCCACCCTCGGCCTTGTCACCGATGCGCAGGCTATTTCACCTGATATTCAACTCACTCCGTGTCAATCGCCCATTCCACCGCCGCTTGCGCATGCAGTGCGGTCGTATCGAACACCGGCAGCGCGGAATCTTCCGGCTTGATCAGCAACGTGATTTCAGTACAGCCGAGAATCACCGCCTGCGCGCCACGCTCGGCCAATGATTGGATCACACCTTGATACACCGCTCGCGACGCATCCTTCACCTTGCCGTGACACAGTTCGTCGTAAATGATGCGGTGCACGTCGGCGCGGCCGGCTTCATCGGGAACGAGCGTTTCGAGGCCGTAGCGCTCGCGCAGGCGGCCCGTGTAAAACGTCTGCTCCATCGTATAGCGCGTGCCGAGCAGGCCAACCCGTTCGATACCCGCGGCCCGCAGCGCATCGCCGGTCGGATCGGCGATATGCAGGAACGGCACCGTGATCGCCTGCTCGATCGACTCGTACACGCGATGCATCGTGTTGGTCGCGAGCATCACGAGATCGGCGCCGCCGCGTTCGAGCTGGCGCGCGGCATCGGCCATCTGCTGACCGAGCGCGCTCCAGTCGCCCGCGCGCTGGTTCGCCTCGATCGGCGCGAAGTCGACCGTCAGCATCAGACTGCGCGCGTTGTGATGACCGCCGAGCCGTATCTTCGCGTGACGGTTGAGGAGTTTGTAATACTCGGTGGACGACTCCCAACTCATCCCACCAATCACGCCGATCATTTTCATCTGCCTGCTCCGTGAACGGATGACGGCTGCCGGAACGCCCGGTATGCACCGTCCTGAACGCCGAGTATAGGCGCGCGGCGAAGCGTGCAGCCGGTACGGATTGCGCGCCGCGCGCCGGTACGGAAGCCGGGGCGCGCATCCGGATAAAACACCGCACGACCTTTTCTGTCGCCGATAGAATCGTAACCAGTCAGAAGCGGGCAAAGGGAGAGACATATGGATCTGATCATCCGCCGCGCGATGCTGCCGTCAGGCGCCGCGCCACAGGACAGGCACCCGGTCGACATCGGCATCGATGCGGGCCGCATCGTCGCCGTCGAGGCGAACCTCGCCGCGAGCGCGGGCGAAGAAATCGATGCGGCGGGTTCGCTCGTCACGCCGCCGTTCGTCGATCCGCATTTCCACATGGACGCGACACTGTCGTACGGCTTGCCGCGCGTGAACGCGTCGGGCACGCTGCTCGAAGGCATTGCGCTGTGGGGTGAGCTGAAGCCGGAACTGACGCAGGCGGCGCTCGTCGAGCGCGCGTTGCAGTATTGCGACTGGGCCGTCGCGCGCGGTTTGCTGGCGATCCGCAGCCATGTCGACGTGTGCGATCCGCGCCTGCTCGCCGTCGAGGCCCTGCTCGAAGTGAAGCGCCGGGTCGCGCCGTATCTCGATCTGCAACTGGTGGCGTTTCCGCAGGACGGCGTGCTGCGCAGCGCCGGCGCGTTCGAGAACCTCAAGCGGGCGATCGCGATGGGCGTCGACGTGGTCGGCGGCATTCCGCATTTCGAGCGCACGATGGCCGACGGCGCGCAGTCCGTGCGCCTGCTGTGCGAGTACGCGGCGGAGCAGGGCTTGCGCGTCGACATGCATTGCGACGAATCGGACGACCCCATGTCGCGCCACATCGAAACGCTTGCGGCCGAAACGCAGCGGCTCGGTTTGCAGGGGCGCGTCACCGGCTCGCATCTGACGTCGATGCATTCGATGGACAACTACTACGTCAGCAAGCTCCTGCCGTTGATGCGCGAGTCGGGCGTCGCCGCGATCGCGAATCCGCTCATCAACATCACGCTGCAGGGCCGCAGCGACACCTATCCGAAGCGGCGCGGCATGACGCGCGTGCCGGAGATGATGGCGGCCGGCATCAACGTCGCGTTCGGCCACGACTGCGTGATGGACCCGTGGTACAGCCTCGGTTCGGGCGACATGCTCGAAGTCGCGCACATGGGCTTGCACGTCGCGCAGATGACGGGCGTCGACGGCATGCGCGCATGCTTCGACGCGGTCACGGTGAATGCCGCGCGGATTCTCGGTCTGGAAGGCTATGGCATCGCGCCGGGATGCGCGGCCAATCTGGTGCTGCTCGACGCGCGTGATCCGGTCGAGGCGATCCGCCTGCGCGCCGCGCGGCTCGCGGTGGTGAGCCGTGGCAAGGTGGTGAGCCGCGCGCCTGCTGCGCGGGCGGCGCTGTCGCTCGAAGGGCGTCCGGCGCAGGTGGACTTCAAGCTGCATCGCGGCTAGCGGGTAGCGGCTAGCGCGCGCCGGCAGGGTCTGTGGTGCGCGTGCGCAAGCTTTAGCGCAAGAAAAAGCCGGCGCCTGCTCACGCAGGCCGCCGGCTTTGTTTGATGGCACCGACATCGACGGCGCTCAGCAACACGCCGCTCGATGCTTCAACCGGTCAATGCACCGAGCCCGGCGCCATGCCGTTATGACGCAACAGCGCGTCGATATTCGGCTCGCGGCCACGAAACGCCTTGAACGATTCCATCGCCGGACGGCTGCCGCCCACCTCCAGAATCTCCTTGCGATAGCGCATGCCGGTCGTCTGATCGAGCACGCTGCCGCTCGCGGCTTGCGCCGCTTCTTCGAACGCGGCGTACGCGTCGGCGGACAGCACTTCAGCCCACTTGTAGCTGTAGTAACCCGCCGCATAGCCGCCCGCGAAAATATGGCTGAACGTGTTCGGCCAACGCGAGAACGATGCTTGCGGCACCACGTGAAAGCGTTCGTTGATCTCGCTCGCGAGTTCGGTGGCGCTCTTCGTGCCGCTCGCGTCGAAGCCGGTATGCAGTTGCATGTCGAACATCGAGAACACGATCTGACGCAGCGTGCCCAGACCGCTCTGGAAGTTCTTCGCGGCCAGCATCTTGTCGAACAGCTCGCGCGGCAGCGGCTTCGCTGTTTCGACGTGCGAGGTCATGTCGCTGAGCACGTCCCACTCCCAGCAGAAGTTCTCCATGAATTGCGACGGCAGTTCGACCGCGTCCCACTCGACGCCGTTGATACCCGAGACGCCCAGTTCATCGACGCGCGTGAGCATGTGATGCAGCCCGTGACCGAACTCGTGGAACAGCGTGATGACTTCGTCGTGCGTGAAGCAGGCGGGTTTGCCGCCGACGGGCGCTGAGAAATTGCAGGTCAGGTACGCGACCGGCGTTTGCACGCCGCCGTGCGAGTGCTTGTGACGGCCGCGCGCATCGTCCATCCAGGCGCCGCCGCGTTTGCCTTCGCGGGCATACAGGTCGAGGTAGAACTGTGCGACCAGACCACCGTCCTGATTCTCCACGCGGAAAAAGCGCACGTCCGGATGCCACACAGCCGCTTCGTCGCGACGGATGCGCACGCCGAACAGCGTTTCGGTGACCTTGAAGAGACCCTTGAACACCGCGTCTTCGGGGAAGTACTGTTTGACCTCGTTCTCGGAGAACGAATAGCGCTTCTGGCGCAGACGTTCAGCGGCAAACGTCATGTCCCACGGTTGCAGCTCGCTCATGCCGAGTTCGTTCGCGGCGAATTCGCGCAGCTCCTTCCAGTCCTGTTCCGCATGCGGACGCGCGCGCGTGGCGAGGTCTTCGAGGAACGTCATGACCTGGGCGGGCGATTCGGCCATCTTCGGCGCGAGCGAGACTTCGGCGAAGTTGCCGTAGCCGAGCATATGCGCTTCTTCCGCGCGCAGCTTCAACTGCTCGGCGAGCACCGATGTGTTGTCCCACTCAGGCTTGCCGTTGCCATATTGCGCGCCGAGCTCGGATGCGCGCGTCACGTACGCGCGGTACATCGCTTCGCGCATCGGACGATTTTCCGAGTACTGCATCACCGGGAAATATGACGGGAAGTGCAGCGTGAATTTGTAGCCGGTCTTGCCTTCGCGTTCGGCCGCTTCCTTCGCGGCTTCGATCACGTCTTCGGGCAGTCCGGCGAGTTGCGCTTGCCCGCCCGCTTCGACGAGGTACGCGTAAGCGTTGGTCGCGTCGAGCACGTGGTCCGAGAAGGCCTTCGACAGCCCCGCCTGCTTTTCCTGCAGTTCGGCGAAGTGCGGCTTCTGGTCTTCCGGCAGTTCGGCGCCGGACAGACGGAAATCGCGCAGCGCGTTGCCGAGGATCTTCTTGCGCTCGCCGGTCAGCGACGCGAAATCGCTGCTCGCGTTCAGCGCCTTGTACTTCTCGTACAGCGCGAGGTTCTGTCCGACGCTCGACCAGAATTCGGTCACACGCGGCAGATTTTCGCCGTACACGGCGCGCAGTTCGGGCGTATCGGCGACGGCGTTCAGATGGCCGACCACGCTCCACGCGCGCGACAGCGGTTCGGTGGCGCGTTCGACCGGCTCGACCACATCGGCCCACGACGCGGGCGTGACCGGCAGCGCGGCGCGCTCGACCGCGGCGGCCGCGTCGGCGAGCAGCACATCGAGGGCGGGCGTGACGTGTTCAGGGCGGATGTCGGCAAAGCGCGGCAGGTCGGAAAAATCGAGGAGCGGATTGTCGTGATGCGAGGGAGTAGTGGACATGAGGCTTCCTGTCTGACGCGGGTGAACGGGTAATCGGTGCATCGACGGGGCGCGCGCGGCCGCCTGTGGCACCCGATAAGAACATTATTGGGGCGGGACGCGCCGATTCCAATCCGTCGGCTGACAAATTATCAGATGTCGCGGCTCCGTGGGCGAATCGCATGCGGCATGCGGCATGCGGCGTGCGACATGCCGGCGGCCCCACGCGCGGTCGAGCACCTTGGGGGGCTACTGCAGCCGCTGCGTTTCTGTGCGAAAGCGAACGGTGCGCTTTGCTGCCCTGCCGCAATCTGACGTGTCGCTAGCAGTGAGCGATGTTTCCTGTCAGAGGTGTCGATGAACCCGCTTTCGCACGCTTTAAAGCGCAACGGCAACAACTTCGACCTCGTGCGGCTGCTGGCCGCCGTTGCCGTCGTCTATGGCCATTCGTATCTGCTCCAGGCGCCGGATGGCACGACTGACTGGGTGGAAAATGCGCTCGGCTTCGATGGTTTCGGCGCGTTCGGCGTCTACGCGTTTTTTCTGCTGAGCGGCTTGCTGGTGACCGCCAGCTTCGACCGGCAACGCTCGGGGCCGCGTTTCGTCGCGTTGCGGATTGCGCGGCTGTGGCCGGCGGTGGCGGTCGGCTCGGTCGTGACGGTGTTCATCATCGGGCCGCTTTTTACGACGCTGCCGCTGCGCGAATACTTCGCCTCCGGGATGACGTGGGCGAACCTCGACAACTTCTCCACCATCGTGCTGAAGACCCGTTGGACGCTGCCTGGCGTGTTCGAGCACAACCGCATGCCGCACGAGATCTGCGCGACGCTGTGGACGCTGCCGATCGAAGTGCGCTGCTATCTGATCGTGCTCGTGACCGGCATGCTGGGGCTGCTGTCCAGCCCGCGCGGCGTGCTGCTGGCGGCGGCGCTCGGCGGCGCCGCGATCGTGTTGCGCGTGCATCTGCCGCATCTGCAACTGGGCACGCGGGATTTCAGCCATCCCGCCAACGGCTATTCGTTCTGGCCGGAGCCGTTCTTCATACTGGGGATGCTGCTGTACGGCTGGCGCGAGCGGGTCGACATCAACGGCCTGACGGCGCTGGGGTTCGCGATGGTGTTTCTGGTCTTTCGCGATACGACCGGCGCGCAGCCGCTCTTCTATCTGGCCTTCGTGTACGGCGTGCTATGGGTGGGAACGACGCCAGTACTGCGGCGCTTCGTGCCGCGTCACGACTACTCGTACGGCATTTATCTGTACGGATTCATGGTGCAGCAGTGCATCGCGAATAGAACGCCGCAGTTGAGCCACGGGATGTCGCTGGTGGTCGCCGCGCCGTTGATCCTCGTGAGTGCGGCACTGTCGTGGCACTTCGTGGAGCGGCCGGTGCTGACGTGGTGTCGCACGCGCCTCGCGCCGCAGCACAGGCCGCCGGCGACAGGCATCGCTGCGGGGGATCAGGCGATCCGTTGAGGCGGTGCGCGCGCTGCGCACCGCTGCCCGTGAGTGCCGCTGTTTCCTGCACCGGGCTTCTGTGCGCGAAGCTCGGCGCCAAGGGGCGCGGAAAGTCTCTTCGCCGGCGAACATGCTTCGCCGGCCGTTTTTTTGCGGGCCGCCGTTACGCCTTCGCGTCCGCTTCGCGCTCGGCGGCTTCGATCGTGTTGACGAGCAGCATCGTGATGGTCATCGGGCCGACGCCGCCCGGCACCGGCGTGATGTAGCCGGCCACTTCCTTGACGCCCGCGAAATCGACGTCGCCGCACAGCTTGCCGGCGTCGTCGCGATTCATGCCGACGTCGATCACGGTCGCGCCCGGCTTCACCATGTCCGCCGTCAGGATGTTGCGCAGGCCAGTGGCCGCGACCACCACGTCGGCGTTGCGCGTGTGCGCGGCCAGTTCGCGCGTCTTGCTATGGCAGATCGTCACGGTCGCGCCGGCTTCGAGCAGCAGCAGCGCCATCGGCTTGCCGACGATGTTCGAGCGGCCGATCACCACGGCGTTGGCGCCTTTCAGGTCGATCCCGTACGCGTCGAACATTTTCATCACGCCGTAGGGCGTGCACGGACGAAACAGCGGCTGGCCGGTCATCAGCGCGCCGGCATTGGCGACGTGAAAGCCGTCGACGTCTTTTTCCGGCGCGATCGCCTCGATGACCTTGTGGCTGTCGATGTGTTTGGGCAGCGGCAGTTGCACCAGAATTCCGTGGATGCGCGGATCGCGGTTCAGTTCGTCGATGCGCGCGAGCAGGTCGGCTTCCGGCAGGTCGGCCGGATAGCGGTCGAACGACGAGCCGAGGCCGTTGTCCTGGCACGCCTTGACCTTGTTGCGCACATACACTTCGCTGGCCGGATTGTCGCCGACCAGCACGACGGCGAGGCCCGGCTGATGGCCGCGGGCGGTGAGGGCGGCGGCGCGCGCGGCGACGTCGGCGCGCAGAGTCTTGGAAAGGGCGAGGCCGTCGATCAGTTTGGCAGTCATGGTCGGGTCGAGATAGGCAGTTTGGAAAGCGGAACAGGGCGCGGACGCCTGAAGGCGCCCCGCGCGATGGCGCTTTTCAGCGGGAACGGGTCGGCACGTGAAAAGCGCGCGGCGCGAATCGGAGATAGGCGCGGCTGCGAAGTCCGACATTATACCGGGCCTGTTTGACGCGCCATGCGTGGATTCGCGTCGCGCACAGCGCGACCGCCAGGCCATTGCCCCCTTGCCGCCAAGGTCACGCTTACGGCTGCACCGCCTGCCAGCTCTCGTCCGGATCGAACGCTTTGACCGCCGCCGCTGCACGCGCCGTCTGAGGCCCGAGGTCCTTCTGATACACCTGCCCGTCCTGATTGACGATGAAACTCATCACCCCGGTCCGGCCATACTCGGCGGGCGACGCGATCAGCCCGAACCCTCCGCTCATCACGCCGTTCTCGACATGGTTTCGCGCCCCGCCTTTTGCATGCGGCCCTTGCGCGGTGAGGATCCGGTAGTGATAGCCGTGATACGCCTGCGTCGGCAGCGTGCCGTTGGGCATCGTGGCGGCGAGCGGCCCGAGCGGGCTTTCGGCTTCGCCGGGCGCCGTCGGCCAGTACAGACCGTCGTGCTGTCCGCGCGTACTGACGAAGCGCTGCGCGTAATGCTGCGTCAGGTTGTGATAATCGTTCTGTGCGTCGACATAGGCGAGCGAGGTCATGATCGCCGCGCGTTCATTGCGGCCGATGCGGCGCGTCAGCATTTCATCATGCGCGGCACGCGGATCGAAGCGCCAGCCCTGCGCCGTTTGCACGAGCGGAATCGGCAAGGTCCAGCCGCTGTCGCCGACCGCCACGTGCGCGGTGGCGTGTCCTTTGCCGGTGGCCGGATCTTCGACGATCTGATGCCCCTTCGACCACGCGCCGAGGAACTGGTAGATATCGTCCTCGCCGATGTCCGCGGTGGGGATGAAGCGACGAAAGTCGCCGCCGAGCACATGCTTGAGCGCGGGGTCGTCATTGCTCGCGACAGCGTCGACGAAAGCGTTGGCGGCAGCGTCGGCGCTCGGGTAGACGGCTTGCGCATGGGCGGTGCCCGTGACAGCCAGCAGCGCGCCGATGCAGCCAACGGCGGCGGCCAGTGTCCGAACCTGAACGCGGGCGCGCAACGTGCCCCGGGGTAATAAGCGCATCATCGAGTCTCCTCTTGAACGTTCAACGGCGGTGGCCCATGTGACCCCCGCCCCCGCCGCCGAACCTGCCACCCCCGCCGCCCATTGCGCCGCCCCCGCCACCTCTCTGGACGCCGCCTCCATGTGCGCCAAGGCCGCCACCACCCTGGTAAGACTGGCCGCCGCCGTGCGCGCCGAAGCCGCCGCCCGCATGCTGTCCACCACCTGCACGCTGTCCTTCGCCCGCCATTCCGGCGCGGCTCGCCTGGCCGCGCTGCGCGTCCAGCCGCGCGGCGTTGCCGTCGCCAGCGCCGCGCAGCGCGTTGTCGCGATTCATATTCTGCGCGTGGTTCTGCAGGTTCTGATTCGTGACGCCGCCCTGGTGAATCCCTTGCACGCGCTGGCTCGCGCTGCCGCCCATCTGCTGGCCGGTGCGCTGCTGCAACGTCTGCTGCGCCTCGGCGCGCGCGTTGTCGCGGCCGCGATACGCATCGCGCTGCGCGGCGCCGAGATTGTTGTTGACGTTGTTGCGGTTCACGTTGGCATTGCGATTCCAGTTCGTCGTGTTGCTGTTCGCGTCGATCCGGTGGTTCACATTGATGTTGTTGTAGCGGTTCACATTGACGTTGACGTCGTGCGTATTCCAGTTGAAGCCGCCCCACAGCGAGTTCGCCACGGCCACGCCGGTGCCGAACGCGAGACCTGCGGCGAGCCCGCTCGCCACCGCATAGCCGGGCGGCGGAGGCACATAGACCGGCGGATAGGCCGGATACGGCCACGTGCCGTAGACCACCGTCGGGTTATAGGTCGGCACGTACACGACCTGCGGATTGGCCGGCACGATCTGGATTGTGCTCTGTTCGACGACGACCTTCTGCTGTTCGCTCGTCTTCAGATTGCCGGCTGCCTGGGCCTGCTTGCGCAGGCGCTGCACGGAGTCCATCACGTCATTCGGCTGGGCGAGGAAGGCGCTGCCGAGTTGCGAGACCCAGTCGGGTTTCGCGGACATCGTCGCGAGCACCTGGGGGAAGGCGACCAGCGATTGCACGCTCGGGTCCCACGATTCGCCGGCGACCGCCTTGACGGCGTCGTCGCCCTGCAGCTTCGGGTTCGCTTTGGACCAGGCGGCCGCGGCCTGTACGTCCTGCGGGAACGTGGAAGCCATCAGCACCTGCGCGAGCAAGGCGTCGGGATACAGCGCGATGGGGGCCGTCAACGAATCGAGTTGCTGGGTCGAGACCTTGGCAGCGCTTTGCGCAAGCACTGCGTCCGGCATGACGAGCCCGGCGACGAGCGGCGCCCCGACAAGGGCGGCGCAGGCGAGCAAAACGCGCGAGCGATGCGCTGCAGATCGTTTCACGATGACATCCTCACGGTCGGGTTACAGGCGAAACGTCGATGCGCGGCACGCGCCACGGCGATGCGTCACGCTGGAATCGGAGAGAGCACAGGCAGGCGAGGCGAGGTGTAGCGGATGAATGGGCAGCCGCGTGCGAGTGATGCGGATGCGGTGGACGACGCGACAATGAAGCGGCAACGATGCAGGAGGTGCGGCACGCGGGCCGCGTGGTCCGCTAGCGGCGTTTCGCGAAACGCTGTGCGCCGTGTACCGCGTGTCGTACCCGCATTGATTGCGCATCAGCACCTCCTAAGGAGTTCTGTATAAATTAGGGGGCGTAGCGGGGCTTGTCAATCATGTCGGACGAAAGTGGTGTATTAGAAACGGACCAGCCGGGGTGAGCAATTACCGGGCCGCGCATCGTGACCGGCACTGCAATACGGAAGACGGCGCGGGGGATGGCGCGCAAATGCAAACGCGGGAAGGGTGCCGTGCGCGAGTAGCGCAGGCATGGAACCGGTGCGGGCCGGACGCTTCTGCAGTCCGGCCGTGGGCAATGCGATGGGCTCTTGCGGGGAATGCCGCCCGTCGGATTTATTGCGCGGGTTGCGGCTTGTTCGACAGCGCGAGTCGCAGCAGATCGGCGACCGTGTTGACGTTGAGCTTTTCCATGATGTTCGCGCGATGCGCTTCGACCGTCTTGATGCTGATGCCGAGGTCGTCGGCGATCTGCTTGTTCAGGCGGCCCGCGATGATGCGCTCGAGCACCTGATGCTCACGTGCGGTCAGCTTGCCAAGACGCTCGGCGGCGGCGCGTTGCTGCTGCACGCTGGTGCTCTCGGTGCGCGCCTTGTCGAGCATGCGCTCGACCAGCTTGCGCAACTCGGCTTCGTCGAACGGTTTCTCGATGAAGTCCATCGCGCCTTTTTTCATCGTCGACACGGCCATCGGCACATCGCCGTGACCCGTCACGAAGATGATCGGCAGCGACGCGTTGTCGGCGATCAGGCGTTCCTGCAACTCGAGCCCGCTCATGCCGGACATCCGCACATCGAGGATCAGGCAGGCGATCTGGCCCGGATGCTGATGCGGCTGCCATGCGTCGATGAACTGCTCGGCGCTGGAGAAGCATTGCACGCGGTAGCCGTTCGCCTCCAGCAGCCAGCGCAGCGAATCTCGCACGGCCTCGTCGTCGTCGACGACAAAGACAGTTTCCTGTGTGGTGACTGGGCTGTTCATAGCTCTCCCGTAACGGTTTGTGGTGTCGGCGCCTCTGACCCGCCGTTGCTCGGGCCGTCAGGCTCTCCAATAGGCAGACTGCAATGGAACGTGGCGCCTGTGATGTGGCCGTCGGACTCGACGTTGTTCACCACCCACAGACGGCCGCGGTGCGATTCGATAATCGAACGGCAAATGTTCAGCCCCATGCCCATACCATCGGACTTGGTGCTGTAAAACGGTTCGAACAGCCGCTCGGCTGTCGCTTCGTCGACGCCCGGACCCTGGTCGACGACGCTGATGCAGACAAAGCCGCTCTCCAGCCGCACGACCACCCGGATCACCGGATCGACCGCATTCGGGCGGGCTTCGGCCATCGCCTCGGCGCCGTTCTTCAGCAGGTTGACCAGCACCTGCTCGATCAGCACCGGGTCGACGTAGATCACCGGCAGGCGCGAGCGCAGATCGGTGACGATGCGAATGCGACGCTTGCGCGTTTCGATCTCGGCGAGCCCCACCGCGTCCGCGACGATGTCGGCGACGCGCGTGGCTTGCCGCTTCGGCTCGCTGCGCTTCACGAACTCGCGGATGCGTTTGATGATCATGCCGGCGCGCACCGCCTGCTGGGCGGTCTTTTCGAGCACCGGCAGCAGATTGTCGGGCGTCGTGCGACCGGATTTAACCAGCGCGACGGTGCCGGAGCAATAGTTGTTGATCGCGGCGAGCGGCTGATTGAGTTCGTGCGCGAGCGACGAGGCCATCTCGCCCATCGTCATCAGGCGGCTCGTGAACTGCAGCTTTTCGTCCTGCTGGCGCGCCAGTTCCTGCGCCCGCTTGCGGGTGGTGATGTCGGTCGCGATCTGCATCTGCGCGAGGTGGCCGTCCACCCACTGGATGTACTGACGGCGCACTTCGAACCACTTCTGGATGCTTTGCACGTAGATTTCCTGCGCATCGGCGGTGCTTTCGGTCAACGCGGCCGCGGGCAGGCCCGCGTAGGTATCCACCATATCGATCGAATCGGACGACGCCTGTGCGCTATCGAACCCGCCGCCCGCCAATTCCAGATGGCCGTCGGGGCGAATACCGAACAGGTGCCGGTAGTAGCGATTGGCGAACAGCAGCTCGGCTTCGTCGGCGGCCAGCACCGACACCGCGGCGTCGAGGCTTTCGAGCACGGTGGTGAAGCGTTCGTGGGCGGCGGCGAGTTCCTCGCGCGCGCGTTTCGGTTCGGTGATGTCGGTCATCGACGACATCCAGCCGGTCTGGCGGCCCGAACTGTCGATCAGCGGCGATACATAGAGACGCGCATGGAACAGCGAGCCGTCTTTCCTGCGCACCCGCAACTCGAACCCCGAGGACGGCGCCTTGCCGCGCAGTGTCATGTCGAGCTGGCGTTGCATCTCGGGATAGGCGTCGCGCGGCCAGTAGGCGAACGGCGCGTTCTTGCCGACCAGATCGCTCTCGTCCCAGCCGGTCATCCGGCAGAACGCGGGATTCACGTGGGTGATGCGCCCGTGCATGTCGAGCACGCGCATGCCGATCAGCACCGAGTTTTCCATCGCGCGGCGGAAGAACGCTTCCGCGTACAGCGCCTGCTGCGCTTCGAAGCGCTGGCGCGTGTGCTTCCACAGACTCCAGAGGCTCCACAGCACGAAGCACGAGAGGCCCGCCACCAGCCACACCAGCGTGTTGTTGGTGAAGTTGGTCATCTGCGGGAACGCGTAGACGCGCACCGAGATGCCCTGGCCCGGCGGATCGAGCGGCAGGTCGTAGAACATGTCGCGCGGCAGGCGCGGGCGGGTTGACGTGGTGGTCAACTCGCGGTTGTTCACGTCGATGATCGAGATCTTGTATTTGGCCGACAGCTCGGGCGGGATGTCGCGCTTGAGAATGCCTTCGACCGAGAACACCGCCGCAATCGAGCCGAGGAACTCGCGGTCGCGGAACACCGGCGTTTGCAGCGTGATATAGCCGTCGCCGAGGTCGTCGTAGATCAGTGGCGAATAGACCTGGCGGCGCGTGTCGCGCGCTTCGGTGAAGGCGGCTTTGACCGCTTCGTCCATCTGCGCGTCGTTGGGCCTCGCGAGCCGCTGGCCGAATACGGGCAGGGCGGTATTGGGCCAGCGCGGCTGCTGCGCGCTGGTGTACCAGTTCATGTAGAGGATCTCGGGATGCCCCTGCATGATGTCCGTGGTGGACGCCTGGAACGAATGCGGATCGGCGTGGCCGGTGGCCAGATCGCGTGCGAGCGCCTGAATCTGTTCCTGCGCGCCGGTCATGGACAGGCGGATCTGCTGCTGCGCCCACGCGACGTTACGGTAGAGGGTGTCTTCCTGCTGCTGCTGTTCGCGCCGGTTGAGGCTCCACAGGATCAGGCTCATGACGACCAGGAAAACCAGGATCGACAGGAGCGGCGTCAGCAAATAGGAATTCGACCACCATGGTCCATGGTGCCAGCGGGAGGACGGCGTCGAATCGCCCGGCGAACCGGCGGTGCGCGCCGAGCGAGCGAAAAGCCGTTCGGTCAACATGCGTGGCATTGTAGCGCAGCGCGTGACTGACAAATGGCGCAAAAAAGCACGGAAAGTACCGTTAATCGGCGCAAACTACCCGACGTATCCGCCGATCGGCAGTCAAACCAGGTTGCGTCGCAGCAATTTTCCGCATTATGAGAAGTGATCTCGTCATTTGAAAATTTTGTTGCGTGGACGTCGGGACCCTTATTACAATCGGCCGGAGCTGCCGCGGTCGTGCTTCGTCCGCGTCGTCTGTCCAAAGAGCGTTCCTCTATATCCAGGAGACGAGCATGTCCGCTGTACCCGACGAAGTCATGAAATATGTCGCCGCTGAAAAAGACGACGATCCCCAGGAAACCGGCGAATGGCTTGAAGCGCTGGATGGCGTGATTTCTGCTGTGGGCCCCGACCGTGCCCACTACCTGATCGAGAAACAGATCGAGTTCGCCCGCGTGCACGGCGAACATCTGCCGTTCTCGGCCAACACCCCCTACATCAACACGATTCCGGTCGCGCGCCAGGCGAAGATCCCCGGCGACCAGGACCTCGAACACCGTATCCGCTCGTACACGCGCTGGAACGCCATCGCGATGGTGCTGCGTGCGGGCAAGGAAACCAACGTCGGCGGCCACATCGCGTCGTTCGCTTCGGCGGCCACCCTGTATGACGTCGGCTATAACCACTTCTGGCACGCACCGTCCGCCGCGCATGGCGGCGATCTCGTGTTCGTGCAGGGCCACTCGTCGCCGGGCGTCTACTCGCGCGCGTTCCTGCTCGGCCGCCTGACCGAAAACCAGCTCGACAACTTCCGTCAGGAAGTGGGCGGCGAGGGCATCTCGTCGTATCCGCACCCGTGGCTGATGCCGGACTTCTGGCAGTTCCCGACCGTGTCGATGGGCCTCGGCCCGATCATGGCGATCTACCAGGCGCGCTTCATGAAGTACATGCAGGCGCGCGGCATCACGAAGACCGAAGGCCGCAAGGTCTGGGCCTTCCTCGGCGACGGCGAGACGGACGAGCCGGAATCGCTCGGCGCGATCGGCATGGCCGGCCGCGAACGCCTCGACAACCTGGTGTTCGTGATCAACTGCAACCTGCAGCGCCTCGATGGCCCGGTGCGCGGTAACGGCAAGATCATCCAGGAACTCGAAAGCGAATTCCGCGGCGCGGGCTGGAACGTCATCAAGGTGATCTGGGGCAGCCGCTGGGATGCGCTGTTCCAACGCGACAAGTCGGGCGCGCTGATGCGCCGGATGATGGACGTCGTCGACGGCGAATACCAGACGTACAAGTCGGAGTCGGGCGCGTATGTGCGCGAGCACTTCTTCAACACGCCGGAACTGAAGGCGCTGGTCGCCGAATGGTCCGACGAAGACATCTGGAATCTGAATCGCGGCGGCCACGATCCGCACAAGATCTACGCAGCGTTCCAGGAAGCATCGAATTCGAAGGGCCAGCCGACCGTCATCCTCGCGAAGACGATCAAGGGCTACGGCATGGGCGAAGCCGGCCAGGCGATGAACATCACCCACCAGCAGAAGAAGATGCAGGTGGAGCAGCTGAAGAAATTCCGCGATCAGTTCCGTCTGCCGATCGCCGACGAAGACCTCGTCAACGTGCCGTACCTCAAGTTCGAAGAAGGTTCGAAGGAACTCGAGTACATGCGTGCTCGCCGCCAGGACCTCGGCGGCTATCTGCCGGCGCGTCGTCAGAAGGCGGACTCGCTGCCGGTGCCGGAACTGTCGGCGTTCGAGCCGCTGTTGAAGGGCACGGGCGAAGGCCGCGAGATCTCCACGACGATGGCGTTCGTGCGGATCCTGAACATCCTCCTGAAGGACAAGGCACTCGGCAAGCGCATCGTGCCGATCGTGCCGGACGAGTCGCGTACTTTCGGTATGGAGGGCCTCTTCCGTCAGATCGGTATCTGGAATCAGGACGGCCAGAAGTACGTGCCGGAAGACTCCGACCAGCTGATGTTCTACCGCGAGTCGGAAAGCGGTCAGATTCTGCAGGAAGGCATCAACGAAGCCGGCGGCATGGCCGACTGGATCGCAGCCGCGACGTCGTACTCGACGCACGGCGAAATCATGATCCCGTTCTACATCTTCTACTCGATGTTCGGCTTCCAGCGTATCGGCGACCTCGCATGGGCGGCGGGCGACATGCGCTCGCGCGGCTTCCTGCTGGGCGGCACCGCGGGCCGCACGACGCTGAACGGCGAAGGTCTGCAACACGAAGACGGCCACTCGCTGCTGTGGGCCGCTTCGGTGCCGAACTGCATCAGCTACGACCCGACGTTCGGTTACGAACTCGCGGTCATCATGCAGGACGGTCTGCGCCGCATGGTGGCTGACCAGGAAGACGTGTATTACTACATCACGGTGATGAACGAAAACTACGAGCACCCGGCGATTCCGCAGGGCGACGCTGTAGCGGCCGACATCATCAAGGGCATGTACGCGTTCCGCAAGGCCGTAGCCGACAAGAAGGCGCCGCGCGTGCAGCTGATGGGCGCGGGCACGATCTTCAACGAAGTGATCGCCGCCGCCGACCTGCTGAAGAACGACTGGGGCGTCGCCGCCGACCTGTGGAGTGTGCCGAGCTTCACCGAACTGGCGCGCGAAGGCCACGAAGTCCAGCGCTGGAACCTGCTGCACCCGACCGAAGAGAAGAAGCTCTCGCACGTCGAGAAGCTGTTGAAGGACGCGCAAGGTCCGGTCATCGCATCGACCGACTACGTGCGTGCGCTGACCGAGCAGATCCGTGCGTTCGTGCCGCAGAAGTTCGTCGTGCTGGGCACGGATGGCTATGGCCGTTCGGACACCCGCGAAAAACTGCGCCACTTCTTCGAAGTCGACCGCTACTGGGTCACGGCTGCCGCGCTCAATGCGCTGGCAGACGAAGGCACGATCGAACGCAAGGTGGTCGCCGAGGCGCTCAAGAAGTACAACCTTGATCCCGCCAAACCCAACCCGATGACCGTCTAAGGCATCATTCCCCGTGTGCCACGGCGTGCGCGCCTGCTTCTGATCGACGGAGGCAGGCTGCGTGCGCGGCCCAGGAGACACTAACAATGAGTCAAGCGATCGAAGTCAAGGTGCCGGACATCGGCGATTACAAGGACATCCCTGTGATCGAGGTGCTGGTGAAGGCGGGTGACACCGTCGAGAAAGAGCAATCGCTCGTTACGCTGGAATCCGACAAGGCGACCATGGACGTGCCGAGTTCGGCGGCCGGCGTCGTCAAGGAAGTGAAGGTCAAGGTCGGCGACAACGTGTCGGAAGGTTCGCTGATCGTCGTGCTGGAAGCCGCTGAAGGCGGCGCGGCTGCTGCGGCTCCGGCCGCGGCGCCTGCTGCCGCGCCGGCGCCCGCGCCGGCTGCTGCGCCCGCACCCGCTTCGAGCGGCGGCGGCCTGCAGGAAGTCAAAGTGCCGGATATCGGCGACTACAAAGACATCCCCGTGATCGAAGTCGCGGTGAAGGTCGGCGACCGCGTCGAGAAAGAGCAGTCGCTGGTGACGCTCGAATCCGACAAGGCGACCATGGATGTGCCGAGCTCGGCCGCCGGTGTCGTCAAGGAAGTGAAGGTCAAGGTCGGCGATACGGTCTCGGAAGGCTCGGTGATCGTCGTGGTGGAAGCCGAAGGTGGCGCTGCCGCGCCGGCTGCCGCACCGGCTGCGAAACCGGCACCCGCCGAAAAGCCGTCCGATGCGCCGGCGACGCCGTCGCCCGCACCGGCTGCACCGTCAGCGCTTGCGCAAGCACCGTCGATTCCGGCAGGCGAGGGAGGCACGCGCCACGCGAGCCACGCGTCGCCGTCGGTGCGCAAGTTCGCACGCGAACTCGGTGTCGATGTGACGCAGGTGCAAGGCACGGGTCCGAAGGGCCGCATTACGCAGGCCGACGTGACCGCTTTCATCAAGGGCGTGATGACCGGTCAGCGTGCAGCGCCGGCAGGCGCGGCGCCGGCGGCGGCAGGTGGCGGCGAGTTGAATCTGCTGCCGTGGCCGAAGATCGACTTCACGAAGTTCGGTCCGATCGATCCGAAGCCGCTGTCGCGTATCAAGAAGATTTCGGGCGCGAATCTGCATCGCAACTGGGTCATGATTCCGCACGTCACAAACAACGACGAGGCGGACATCACCGAACTCGAAGCGCTGCGCGTGCAGTTGAACAAGGAAAACGAAAAGGCCGGCGTAAAGATCACGATGCTGGCGTTCGTGATCAAGGCCGTGGTGTCGGCCCTGAAGAAATTCCCGACGTTCAACGCGAGCCTCGATGGCGATAACCTCGTGTTCAAGCAGTACTACCACGTAGGTTTTGCCGCCGATACGCCGAATGGTCTGGTGGTGCCGGTGATTCGCGACGCGGACAAGAAGGGTCTCGTCGAGATCGCCAAGGAAATGACCGACCTGTCGAAGGCCGCGCGCGACGGCAAGCTCAAGCCGGATCAGATGCAAGGCGGCTGCTTCTCGATTTCATCGCTCGGCGGGATCGGCGGCACGCATTTCACGCCGATCATCAACGCGCCTGAAGTCGCCATTCTCGGTCTCTCGCGCGGTGCGATGAAGCCGGTGTGGGATGGCAAGCAGTTCGTGCCGAAGCTGATGTTGCCGCTGTCGCTGTCGTATGACCATCGGGTTATCGACGGGGCTGAAGCTGCGCGCTTCAATGCGTATCTTGGGGCGCTTCTTGCCGATTTCCGGCGTGTGATTCTTTGATGGTGATGTTGCGCGGGGCGCTGACTGTTTGTCTGTGATCCGCGCACTTTTGTAGAACCTGCATGCTTGTCGGTCTATTAGCGTCGCCCCTGTGCGGGGCGGCACTTACTTTTCTTTATACCCCAAGGGCACTTCCTTCGGGGTGTCTTCCAAAGAAAAGTAAGCAAAAGAAAGGCGCGTCCTTCGGCGGACAGCAAAGGATGATTCTGTCCGTCGCGCTGCCAGCTTTTGGGCCATAGCGGTAGGTTCTTCGCTCATCACGATCAATAAGAGAAGGGGACAACATGAGTCTCGTCGAAGTAAAAGTACCGGATATCGGTGACTTCAAGGACGTCGATGTCATCGAAGTCAATATCAAAGCGGGCGACGTCATCGAGAACGAACAGGCGCTGATGACGCTCGAGTCCGATAAGGCCTCCATCGAAGTGCCGAGCGATACCGCAGGCACCGTCAAGGAAGTCCGCGTCAAAGCCGGCGACAAGGTCTCGCAAGGCACGGTGATTGCGCTCGTCGAAACGTCCGCGGACGCGGCGCCTGCTAAAGATGCACCGAAGGCTGCGGCCAGGGAGCCTGAAAAGGCCCCGGCGCAAGCTGCGGCTGTGCCCACGCCCGCTCCGCAAGCCGGCAGTTTCTCGGGCAGCGCGGATATCGAGTGCGACATGCTCGTGCTCGGTTCGGGCCCTGGCGGCTATTCGGCCGCGTTCCGCTCGGCCGACCTCGGTATGAAGACGGTGCTGGTCGAGCGTTATTCGACGCTCGGCGGCGTGTGTCTGAACGTCGGCTGCATTCCGTCGAAAGCGCTGCTGCATACCGCGCTCGTGATCGACGAAGCCGAAGCGCTCGGCTCGCACGGCATCACGTTCGGCAAGCCGCAGATCGATCTCGACAAGCTGCGCGACTTCAAGTCGGGCGTCGTCAAGAAGCTGACCGGCGGCCTCGCCGGCATGGCCAAGGCGCGCAAGGTCGAAGTGGTGACGGGCACCGGCGCGTTCGTCGACCCGAATCACATGGAAGTGCAGACCGAAGGCGGCAAGAAGGTCGTCAAGTTCAAGCAGGCGATCATTGCCGCCGGCTCGGAAGCGGTGAAGCTGCCGTTCATTCCGGAAGACCCGCGCGTGGTCGATTCGACCGGCGCGCTTGAATTGCGGCAGATTCCGCAGCGCATGCTGGTGATCGGCGGCGGCATCATCGGCCTGGAAATGGCGACGGTGTATGCAACGCTCGGCGCGCAGATCGATGTGGTCGAAATGCTCGACGGCCTGATGGCCGGCGCGGACCGCGACCTGGTCAAGGTGTGGGAGAAGTACAACAGCAAGCGTTTCGCGAACGTCATGCTGAAGACCAAGACCACCGGGGCCGAAGCGAAGGACGACGGCATCTACGTGTCGTTCGAAGGCGAGAAGGCGCCGGCTGAAGCGCAGCGCTACGACCTCGTGCTGGTGGCCGTCGGGCGTACGCCGAACGGTAAGCGGATCGGTGCGGACAAGGCTGGTGTCGCGGTCACCGATCGCGGCTTCATCGACGTCGACAAGCAGATGCGTACCAATGTGGCCCACATCTTCGCGATCGGCGATATCGTCGGTCAGCCGATGCTCGCGCACAAGGCAGTGCACGAAGGCCACGTCGCCGCCGAAGCCGCGCATGGCGAGAAGGCCTACTTCGACGCGCTGCAGATTCCGTCGGTGGCCTACACCGATCCGGAAGTGGCGTGGGCCGGCAAGACCGAAGACCAGTTGAAGGCCGCGGGCATCAAGTACGGCAAGGCGGTGTTCCCATGGGCCGCTTCGGGCCGCGCGATCGCCAACGGCCGCGACGAAGGCTTCACGAAGCTGCTGTTCGACGAGGAAACGCATCGCGTGATCGGCGGCGGGATCGTCGGTCTGAATGCGGGCGACCTGATCAGCGAAGTCTGTCTCGCCGTCGAAATGGGCGCGGATGCGACCGACATCGGCAAGACGATTCACCCGCATCCGACGCTGGGCGAATCGATCGGGATGGCCGCCGAGCTGTATGAAGGTGTCTGCACTGATTTGCCGCCGCAGAAAAAGAAGTAAAGCCGTTGGGCCCGTCCGCTTGCGGGCGGGGTCGAAGGAGCAAAAAGAAACGGCGCGTCCCGTCAGGAACGCGCCGTTTCTTTTTCGTTGGGCAACAGGGCAGGGCGCTTGTGGCGCCGCAACGACACACCCGGCGGCGGCTTACGCGTGCTTGCCGCTTCTGTCGGGCAGCCGGCAAAAAAATCCCGGCCTTTGGCCGGGCAAACGATACGTTGTTCAACGTATCGGAGCGTTCGGCCAATCAAACCGTGTGAGCGGCAACGGCACGACGCTGTTGCTTACGATAACGCCGACACTGCTTGCGCGGTGCCGGCGTGAGGTACTGCCCGAAAGCGATGCCTGAAGCTTAGACTGCCTTCTTGGCCGAGCGCGATGCTTGCGCAGCGGCTTGCGAAGCTGCCTTCGACGCGGCCGTAGCGGCTGCGTTGAAGTTGCTTTCGGCGATTTCGACAGCTTGCTTGGTCGCCTTGTGAACCGTTTCGTACGTGGTGTTGGCGGCGGTGATAGCCGACTTCATCACGGCGACGGCGGTTTCCGAACCGGCCGGTGCGTTCTTCGCGACGTTTTCGACGAGCGATTGCACCTTGCGGTTTTGCTCTTCGAACTGGGCTTCCGCGACGCGGGTGAATTCACCTTGCGTTGCCGAAACGATTTCATACACGTGGCGACCATACGACAGCGCCTTTTCAGCCACCGGCTGTGCGAGGCTAGCCTGAAGCGCCAGCAATTCCTGCGCGTCCTTCACCGACAGCGCGCGTTGGGCATTTTCCTGGCTTTCCGCGAGCGTCGACTTGACGACTTGCAGGTTCAGCTCAACCAGCTTTTCGACGCCTTCGAATGCTTTGGTCGTCAGGCCGAACAGCGTTTCGAAGTTGGCTTTCTGGGCTGCGGCGAATTGCTCAGGGGTCAGCAGAGTCATGGTTTACGCTCCTGGATTGCGGTCTGTCTGTGCGGACCGCATTGGGTGGGTGGCGAGACGGAAGATCGTCTCCCCGGACCGCGATGTATTGTGCATCGCAGCAATGGTTCCCATTTTAGGATGACCACAATGAATGTCAAGCGCTTTTTGTGCGTTGCACAATTTTAATAAAATGCTGATAAAACAAGAGGTTATGCAGTAAGCATGTCATACGTGTGACACTGGTCGATTTGACTTTGGCACCGTGCTGGTGCGGCATAAATGGGTATTGGGAACCAGTTTGGTGAGTTTTTTCTGCTGCTGAAGCAGGATCGCGCGGGGAACGGTAACATCCGCATCTCACGAAAAATCGTGAGATGGACAATTCGATGTAAACCGCAAACTGTCATGGAACGTTAATGCTTCATGCCGGTCGAATGCGCGTTGGCGGTCTCCAGCAGGCATTTACAAGATGAACGCGAGGCCCCAGCGACGTCTTGCCATATCGGCGGCGCTGCATCTGCCGATGCTCCAACCGTATTTCCCCTCATCAAGGTTGTCTCGAAATTGCCGTTAAGCTGCAGGAATCCTCGATTTCGGGCGGATGGCGACAAGGGCGAGACGTAGCACGTTGGCGATCGTTTTTTTCGATCGACGTGCGGCACTTATTTGTGTTTTTGCGATCGGAGCTTACAAGCCGGTTTAAGGAGCGCCTATAAGTGCTTCAAATTGCTAATTTTTCGTTGTTTTACTACACTTGCGGAAACCTCTCGCCGCTCCCTACCGAACACCCATGAAAACCGACATGTTTTCGTCGCTGAAAGTGATCCACGGCGCGGCCCGCAGCACCGCTCTGTCGGTGGCCGTCTCCCTGGTCGTCGCAGCGGCGTTTGCCACGCCCGTCAGCAGCCTTGCCGCCACGGCTGCTGCAACCGCAAAAACCTCCAAACACGCTAAAGCCGCGAAGAAGCCGGCCGCCGCCGACGCCAAGGTGTCGAGCAAGTCGGCGAAGGCCAGTAAAGGCGCGGCGGTGAAAGCCGCGGCCGCCGCGGACGACGATGCGCCGCGCGCCAGCGCCAAGCGCAAGCGCGTGAGCTTCACGTCGAACGGCCGTCACCACTCGGTGGTGCGCCGCGTCGCGTACGAGCCGCGCCAGCCGACCGTCGGCCAGGCTTTCGGCCTGCACGAAACGCCGGACGCGCTGATGTTGCGCTCGAGCGTCGCCTACGTGATCGACCAGAACTCCGGCGAGCCGCTGTTCGACAAGAACTCGCGCGCGGTGGTGCCGATCGCGTCGATCACCAAGCTCATGACGTCGATGGTGGTGCTCGATTCGAAAGAGTCGATGACTGACCAGATCGAAGTCACCGACGAAGACCGCGACTATGAGAAGAACACCGGCTCGCGTCTGTCGGTGGGCTCCGTACTGTCGCGTGAAGACATGCTGCACATCGCGCTGATGGCCTCGGAAAACCGGGCCGCCGCTGCGCTGTCGCGGTATTTCCCGGGCGGCCGTCCGGCGTTCCTCGCCGCGATGAACGCGAAGGCCAAACAACTCGGCATGACCGATACGCACTTCGAAAACCCTACGGGATTGACGAGCCAGAACGTGTCGAGCGCGCGCGACCTCGTGAAGATGGTCAACGCGGCGTATCAGTATCCGCTGATCCGCAAGTTCTCGACCGATCACAGCTACGAGGTGTACACCGGCAAGCGCTCGCTGGCGTACAACAGCACCAATGCGCTGGTGCGTAATCCGACGTGGGACATTGGTCTGCAAAAGACCGGTTTCATTAACGAAGCGGGCGAGTGCCTCGTGATGCAGGCGACCATTCATGGCCGTCCGATGATCATGGTGCTGCTCGATTCGTCGGGTAAGTACTCGCGTTTCGCGGACGCCACGCGTCTGCGCACGTGGCTGGATAACGGCGGCGACCAGCCGCGTATCACCAGCGCGGATGCCGGCGGTCCTGGCACCTGAAGCGCCGTGGTATGGCGGCGGGTTTCTCGACCTTCCGTCCATGAATAAAAAAAGCCTCGCATTTTCGCGAGGCTTTTTTTATTGCAACGGCGCGGAAGTGACTGCCGTTTCAGGCGTGATGACTGCGCGAATGATCGTGCGGCGCTTGCGGCCGATAGCCGAGCGCTTCGGAAATCATCAGCGCGGTCTGGCTGAGCTGCCCGAGCCACGAGTCCTGCAGGCGGTCTGCCGGGGCCGATAGCGACAGGCCGGCGACCAGCTTGCCGGTGTCGTCGTAGATGCCGGCCGCGATGCAACGCACGCCCAGTTCCAGCTCCTCGTTGTCGCGCGCGCAGGCCTGCTGGCGCACGTGCGACAGCTCGCGCTCCAGCTTGCTCAGATCGGTGATGCTGTTCTGCGTGTGGCCCGACAGACCGGTGCGCGTGGCATAGGCTCGCACGCGGGTGGATTCGTCGGCAGCGAGGAACAGCTTGCCCACCGAAGTCAGATGCAGTGGCGCCCGCCCGCCGATGGCCCGCACCACCTGCATGCCGGAACGTTCGGAATAAGCGCGCTCGATATAGACGATTTCGTCGCCCTGGCGTACTGACAGGTTTACCGTTTGGCCGGTCTGCCGGTGCAGTTCGCGCATCGGCGTCAGCGCCGCGTCGCGCACCGACAGACGCGCCTTCACCAGATTGCCCAGTTCGAGCAGGCGCATGCCGAGACGGTAAGTGCCGGGATCCGAGCGGTCGACCAGCCGGCACATCACCATGTCGTTCAGGATGCGGTGCGCGGTGGACGGATGCAACTCCGTGCGGATAGCGAGTTCTTTCAGGCTGACCGGGTCGCTATGCGCCGCGAGTGCATCGAGCAGGCGCATCATGCGTTCGATCACCTGGATCGAAGTTTTGGGATCCGGGTTCGTATCGCTCATGGGAGGAGTCGGTTGACGCGTCAAACAGCGGAAATTGATTGTATCTCGTATAGTGAAAAAAGCGAACGCGGTTCGAATGCCTGCTCCAATTTGCGAGGCGTTCGTCCTATGCCTTCCGGCCGTTGGTATTGTGCGCCAAACAGCGGATAATCAGGGACGTTTTCCCGAAGGAGGGCTCATGCGAGTCGGATTGTTCGTCACCTGCCTGATCGACCTGATGCGTCCCGAGATTGGCTTTTCGGTCATCAAACTGATCGAAGGCGCCGGTTTCGAGGTGGTGGTGCCACCGGCGCAGACCTGTTGCGGGCAGCCCGCGTACAACTCGGGAGAGCGGCGCATTGCGCGCGATCTGGCCGAGAAAACCCTGCGCGAGTTCGAACAGTTCGACTACGTGGTGGTGCCGTCGGGGTCGTGCGGCGGCATGATCCGCGTGCACTACGGCGACCTGTTCGCCGACGACCCCGAACTGATGAACCGCTACGGCCGGGTGCGCGCGAGGGTGTTCGAACTGACCGATTTCCTCGTCAACGTGGCTAAAGTGCAATTACAGCCCGGCGAGTTCACGGGCCAGGTGACGTACCACGACTCCTGTTCGGGGTTGCGCGAACTCGGCGTGAAGAGCCAGCCGCGCGCGTTGCTCGCGCAAGTGGGCGTCGCAGTGACGGAGATGAAGGACTGCGAGCATTGCTGCGGTTTCGGCGGCACCTTCGCGGTCAAGTACGGCGATATCTCGACGGCGATCGTCGACGAGAAGTGCGCGAACATCAGTGCCAGCGGCGCCGGTACGGTGGTGCTCGGCGATCTTGGCTGCATGCTCAACATCGAAGGCCGTCTGCGGCGAACCGGAAACTCGACGACGCGGGTGCTGCACATCGCTCAGGTGCTGGCGGGAGACGTATAAGGCACGGGGGCCGTCGGTCGCCGCTTGCTGCTTGTCGCTCCACTCGCGCCGTTCATTCACGCATACCGACTCGCGCGTTCCGTGCCGCGCGTCGCGTTTTCGATTCCGCACAAGGCCGCCATGCAAATCCAATCGATGCAGTTCAAGGCTCGCGCCGGTCAGAAACTCGCCGACCAGCGTTTGCAGCAGAACCTGACCAAGCTGTCCACCAAGTTCGTGTCGGCCCGCGCCACGGCAATGAGCGCGATCGACTTTCCCGCCACTCGCGCCGCGCTCAAGGAGCGCCGCAATCGCGCGCTGGACAACCTCGACGTGTGGCTGGAAACCTTCGAACGCGAGGCGAGCCGGCGCGGCGTGACGGTACTGTTCGCCGAAACGACCCAGGAGGCGGCGCGGCTCGTCTGCGACATCGCGCGGCGCCACGATGTGAAGAAGGTAATCAAGACCAAATCGATGGTCACCGAGGAAATGCGCCTGAACGAGGTGCTCGGGCAAATGGGCGTGCAGTCGATCGAAACCGATCTCGGCGAATACATCCTGCAGATCAACGACAACGAGCCGCCGAGTCACATCATCGCGCCGGTCGTCCATAAGGATAAGGACGAGATCGCCGACCTGTTCGCGAGGACGCATGGCCGGCCGCGTCTGACCGAGATTCCCGAGATGACCCGCGAAGCGCGCGAGATGCTGCGGCCGCATTTCATGAGCGCGGACATGGGCGTGACGGGCGGTAATTTCGTGGTTGCGGAAACGGGCTCGGTCGTCCTCGTCACGAACGAGGGCAACGAAGGCATGTGCACGGTGATGCCGCGCGTGCATGTCGCGGTCACTGGCATCGAGAAAGTGCTGCCGACGCTCGAAGACCTCTCGACGGCGATGCGCCTGCTGCCGCGCTCGGCGACCGGGCAGAGCACGTCGAACTACTTTTCCGTGCTGACGGGGCCGCGCGGCGAGCGTGACCAGGACGGTCCCGAGCATATGTACGTGGTGCTGGTCGATGGCGGGCGCACGGGGCTGATCGGCGGCGATTTTCAGGAGATGCTCAGGTGCATCCGCTGCGGCGCGTGCATGAATCATTGCCCGGTCTATCAGAAGGTCGGTGGCCACGCGTATGGATGGGTTTATCCTGGGCCGATGGGTTCGGTATTGACGCCCAGCTATGTCGGACTCGACAAGGCGCTGGACTTGCCGCAGGCCGCGACCTTGTGTGGCGAGTGCAATAGCGTGTGCCCAGTCGGGATTCCGCTATCCGATTTGCTGCGCAAGTTGCGGGAGAAGCAGGTGGAGCGGCGTCTGCGTCCGTGGAAGGAGCGCGCCGGGCTGGCCGTGTGGGGTTTTCTGGCGCTGCATCCCGACGCTTATGCGCTCTTCACCAAGCTGGCCGTGCGCGTGCTGGAGCGGATGGGCGGACGCAATCGTTCGATTGCCAAATTGCCGTTGGGCGGCGCGGGCTGGACCAACACGCGGGAAATGCCGGCGCCGGTCGGCCGTACGTTCAGGGAGTTGTATGCGGCGCAGCGTAGCCATATTGGCTGAGCTGAGCTGAGCGGGCGGCATTGCGCGCGGCTGTGCGAAACCGTCGGCGGCTCGGTGAAGCGCGCTGGTAACCCGGTATCGGGGAGTGAGCAGAACAATTGGGATTGACGAGCCGCCGCGGTGTGCGGCAACTCAAAGGCCTTTATCGGACGGGGTGATTCGCCGCTCTGGCGTGAAGCGGGCGAAACCGATGCCCGCATCGCCTCGCTTTGCACGCGGCTCTTAATGCGGCGTTATCGTTCCACCGGATTGGCGACCGGAACTGTCTCTTGCCGGTCTTGCATGGTCACCGCTGATGCGGCCGCCGCCATTGCCCACCTGCTGCTGCGGCGGTGACTGCGGCATTGACTGCTGCGGCGGCCCCCCCGCTCCGGGCCGTGGCGCATTCGATCCGCCAGGTCCACGCGGCCCGCCAACCGCGCCCTGCGGAGGCGGGCCGCCGTTCGGCTGCCCATGCCGGCCGCCGTTGTCGCCGCGGTTGTCGTGGTTCCCGTGGTTGTCGTTATTCGGCCGGCCCCGTTCTGGGTAGCCCCGATAGCCGGGCCCCGGTCCGTAATAGCGCGCCGGTCCGCCGTAGTAGCCGGGGCCCGAGTAGTTGCTATATCCCATATAGACATTGGTTTGCGGCACGGCCGGCCCGCCGGCGGCGTAGCCGTCATAACCGTCATAGGCGCCGTAGCCGCCGCCATAACCATTGCTATACATCGGCGTGCCGTCTGGATAGACCGCGCAGCCGCCAAGCAGGGCGGCGACCACGAGGCCGGCGAGTGGTGCAAGACGTTTCATTTGGTGAGCCAGTGCGAGAGGATTACTTTTGTAAGACCGCCATTATCCCTGTCTGTCCTACGCAGTTTGTATATGTTTGTAAGGATGTCTTTTTCGTGCCAACGCATACTCTCCCACGCGACGTAATCGACAATTGACTGTTCCATTTGGAGCAACGCTGTATCTCGTGACGGTGGGTTTTTCCTGATTGCGAATTCCTATAGCATTTGCACCGGGCATAGTGCGCCACAAGCTCATGCGCCCCTAATTGGAAAAACGACATCATGAAAAAGACAATATCGGTGTACTGGCCCCTTGCCATTGTTGTGCCGCTCGCCGCGGCTGCTTATTTGCATATTTGCGGCAGTGCTGCTTCGCGCGCTCCTCAGGCCATGCTGGATGCTGATCAACTGACTGCGGAACTCGCGCGCGCCGTCTCGTACGGCATGATCGACGCGGCTTCGGCCCTGCCTGCCAAGCCGATGCGCGCCGCGACCGCGATGCCGCTTGCCGAGGCATCCTGAGTTCGGGGCCAGATAGGCCTCGCTGGGCGTGCGGCTTGACAGGCTGGCGTCACGTCTAAGCCTCTGCAACGACCTTCGGCGAGAATTTGCCCGGCTTTGTATAATCGCGGCACTGTTTATTCGCCATCAGACTCGCCTGAAAAAGCGCCTGAAACTTCAGATGAAAACCGTGTCCGTCTGCTTCGTGTGTCTGGGGAACATCTGCCGTTCGCCGACGGCGGAAGGCGTGATGCGCCATCTCGTCGATGAGGCGAAGCTCGCGGAACGCATTCTGATCGATTCCGCCGGTACGGGTGACTGGCACATCGGCGCGCCGCCCGACGAGCGTGCGCGGCATGCGGCTGGGCAGCGGGGTTATGAACTGGCCGCATTGCGCGGTCGCCAGATTGCCGCGATGGACTTCGAACGCTTCGATCTGCTGATCGCGATGGACGACAAAAACGTCGCCGCGCTGAGCCAGATCTGCCCGCCGGGGCAGCGCGACAAGATCCGGCTGTTGATGGAGTTCGTCCCGGAAGCGGACGGCCGTTGGGGCGGCACTCGCGAAGTCGTCGATCCATATTTCGGCGGCGCGGAAGGCTTCGAGCAGGTGCTGGATCAATGCGAAGTTGCCTGCCGCGGGTTGATCGCCGCGTTGCGTCCCCAGTTGCTCGCGTAATTCCCGCAGCGGTGCATTCAGGTGCGCCGGTTATTAAGTAAATGACCCAAATCGCAATAGGGATACTTGACTAAATCGCTCATGTATTTATACTTGACCAAACTTGTCGAGAATTGCGGTTCCCACACCATATGAGACTCACCACGAAAGGCCGTTTCGCCGTCACGGCGATGATTGACCTGGCGCTGCGCCAGGAGCAGGGCCCGGTGACGCTTGCGGGTATCAGCCAGCGCCAGCATATCTCCCTGTCGTACCTCGAGCAGCTGTTTGGCAAGCTGCGTCGTCACGAAATCGTCGAGTCCGTGCGCGGACCAGGCGGCGGCTACAATCTGGCCCGCCGCGCCGAAGACGTGACGGTGGCCGACATCATCATCGCGGTCGACGAGCCGCTCGATGCCACCCAGTGCGGCGGCAAAGGCTCATGCGAGGGCACCAAACAGCACGACGGCCACTGCATGACGCATGAACTGTGGTCGACGCTGAACCAGAAAATGGTCGAATACCTCGATTCGGTCTCCCTCAAGGATCTCGTCGATCAGCAGCGTTCGCGCGAAGGCGCGCCGGCGGTGCTGCGCGACAGGCGCAACGAAGCGCCGGCGGTCGAGCCTGTTCGCACCGTGCCGAAAGGGCCCAATTCCGTTTTCAACATGGCCGGGTCGTGAGGCGCGGTATCTAGCATTCGCCGCAGCCTGATCAAGAACCCAGAAGCCAGAGCACATGACGTCCCCGGAGCAATTGATGAACAACGACTCTCTCCATCTGCCCATCTACATGGACTACAGCGCTACGACGCCGATCGATCCGCGCGTGGTGGACAAGATGATTCCGTATCTGCGCGAGCAGTTCGGCAACCCCGCATCGCGCAGCCACTCGTATGGCTGGGACGCGGAGCGTGCAGTTGAAGAAGCGCGTGAGAACGTCGCCGCGCTGGTCAACGCCGACCCGCGCGAAATCATCTGGACCTCGGGTGCAACGGAGTCGGACAACCTCGCGATCAAAGGCGCGGCGCACTTCTACAAGAGCAAGGGCAAGCACATCATCACGGTGAAGACCGAGCACAAGGCCGTGCTCGACACCTGCCGCGAACTCGAGCGCGAAGGCTTCGAAGTCACGTATCTGGACGTCAAGGACGACGGTCTGATCGACCTGGAAAAATTCAAGGCCGCGCTGCGCCCGGACACGATTCTGGTGTCGGTAATGTCGGTGAACAACGAGATCGGCGTGATCCAGGACATCGAGGCAATCGGCGAGATCACGCGCGAGAAGGGCATCATTTTCCACGTCGATGCGGCCCAGGCTACCGGCAAGATCGCCATCGACCTGCAAAAGCTGAAGGTCGATCTGATGTCGTTCTCGGCACACAAGACCTACGGCCCGAAGGGCATCGGCGCGCTCTACGTGCGTCGCAAACCGCGTATCCGCATCGAAGCGCAGATGCACGGCGGCGGTCACGAGCGCGGCATGCGTTCGGGCACGCTGGCCACGCACCAGATCGTCGGTATGGGCGAAGCGTTCCGTATCGCACGCGAAGAAATGGCGACGGAAAACGAACGCATCCGCATGCTGCGCGACCGTCTGCTCGCCGGCCTGTCGGAAATGGAAGAAACGTATGTGAACGGCGACATGGAAAAGCGTGTGCCGCACAACCTGAACATCAGCTTCAATTTCGTCGAAGGCGAATCGCTGATCATGGCGGTGAAGGACGTGGCGGTGTCGTCGGGCTCGGCTTGCACGTCGGCTTCGCTGGAGCCGTCGTATGTGTTGCGTGCTCTCGGCCGTAACGACGAGCTCGCGCACAGCTCGATCCGCTTCACGGTGGGCCGCTTCACGACCGAGCAGGACGTCGACTACGTGATCAACCTGCTGAAGAGCAAGATTTCGAAGCTGCGCGACTTGTCGCCGCTGTGGGAAATGCACAAGGACGGGATCGATATTTCGACCATCCAGTGGGCAGCGCACTGACGCGCCGTTGGACGATGTCGAATTCATCGAATTGCAAATTGCAGGTTGAAACGGATCAAGGAGTGTAATCATGGCTTATAGCGACAAGGTTCTGGACCACTACGAAAACCCGCGCAACGTCGGTTCCTTCGCAAAGGACGACGATGCGGTCGGCACCGGCATGGTCGGTGCGCCGGCCTGCGGCGACGTGATGAAGCTGCAGATTCGCGTGGGCGCGGACGGCGTCATCGAAGACGCGAAGTTCAAGACGTATGGCTGCGGTTCGGCCATCGCGTCGAGCTCGCTCGTCACCGAATGGGTGAAGGGCAAGACGCTCGATCAGGCGATGTCGATCAAGAACACGCAGATCGCTGAAGAACTGGCGCTGCCGCCGGTGAAGATCCACTGCTCGATCCTCGCGGAAGACGCGATCAAGGCAGCGGTCGCCGACTACAAGCAACGTCACGGTGAAGCGGTCGTCGAAGGCGACAAGCAGCACGCTTGAGCGGTCGTTGCGGCGCGGGGTTGAGCGCGGTTGGGTGACAGGAAGCGGACGGAGCCGATTCAAGGCGCCGTCCAGCATGAGCGATATTTGATGCACAGAGGGCAGCAGGGCGTAACGCGCCGCACGGGGATCGACACCCGCGCGACGCGCGCACTGCGCAATGAGAAACGCTATGGCAATTACGTTGACCGAAAAGGCAGCACAGCACGTCCAGAAGTATCTGACCCGTCGCGGTAAAGGCGTCGGGCTGCGCGTGGGCGTGCGTACGACCGGTTGCTCCGGCCTGGCCTACAAGCTCGAGTACGTGGACGAACTCGCGGCTGAAGATCAGGTGTTCGATTGCAACGGCGTGAAGATCATTGTGGACCCGAAGAGCCTCGCCTATATCGACGGCACGGAACTCGACTTCGCACGCGAAGGGTTGAACGAAGGCTTCAAGTTCAACAACCCGAACGTGAAGGACGAATGCGGTTGCGGCGAGTCGTTCCGCGTGTAAATCCGAAGACTTCCGCGTGCAGCGGACCAAAGGCGGCGCGGGCCGCCTTTTTAATTTGATCCGCGCATCCGCCGCCGCGCCTGGCCGGTTGGCCTTTCACGCTTCGCCGCGTTTGCGCTTTCGAGCCACATTTTTAGACTGCACTCCGGTGCGCTTTCATCAACGGACTTTTAATCCGATGGCCTCGCTGAACGATAGCCACTTCGACCTGTTCGATCTGCCGGCGCAATTCGCGCTCGATGCGGCGACGCTCGATCACGCGTACCGCACGGTGCAGGCGCAAGTGCATCCGGACCGCTTCGCGGCAGCCGGCGACGCGCAAAAGCGTATCGCGATGCAATGGGCAACGCGCGCGAACGAGGCGTATCAGACGCTGCGCGATCCGCTGAAGCGTGCCACGTATCTGCTGTCGCTGCGCGGCATCGATGTCGGCGCGGAGAACAACACGGCGATGGAGCCGGCGTTCCTGATGCAGCAGATGGAGTGGCGCGAAAGCATCGAAGACGCGGCCGCGGCGAAGAACGTCGACGCGCTCGACGCCTTGCTCACCGAGCTGCGCGACGAAGAGCGCATGCGGTTCGGCAAGCTCGGCGCATCGCTCGACAGCGGCGCGAACCAGGCAGCCGGCGAAGCGGTGCGGCAATTGATGTTCATCGAGCGGGTGGCGTCGGAAATCGGCGTGCAGATCGAGCGGCTCGAGTCCTAGCGTGCGGCGGTGCCGTGGGTGGGTTTCCCCAGACACGGATGCAGACGCAACTTGACACGGAGCACGAAGCACGAAGCAAAGCACCGGCCAGCAGCCGTAGCATTACATCCAGCAACGCGAAAATTCAGGACGGGGCAAAGCGGCCCCGAGAAGATCCAGATGGCCTTACTGCAAATCTCCGAACCCGGCATGGCGCCGGCGCCTCATCAGCGGCGTCTGGCGGTCGGTATCGATCTCGGCACCACCAACTCCCTCGTCGCTGCGGTGCGTAGCGGCGTGCCCGATGTGCTGCCCGACGAGCACGGCCACGCGCTGCTGCCGTCGGTGGTGCGTTACCTGGAAAAGGGCGGCCGCCGGATCGGCCGCACGGCCAGGGCCGAAGCGGCGAGCGATCCGCGCAACACGATCGTCTCGGTCAAGCGCTTCATGGGCCGAGGCAAGGCGGAAGTGGAAGGCGCTGAAAACGCGCCATACGATTTCATCGACGCGCCCGGCATGGTGCAGATTCGCACCGTCGATGGCGTGAAGAGTCCGGTCGAAGTATCGGCCGAAATTCTCGCGACGCTGCGTCAGCGCGCCGAAGACACGCTCGGCGACGAGCTGGTCGGTGCGGTCATTACGGTGCCGGCGTACTTCGACGAAGCCCAGCGCCAGGCCACCAAGGACGCCGCGCGTCTGGCCGGCCTGAACGTGCTTCGCCTGCTGAACGAGCCGACTGCGGCCGCGATCGCCTACGGCCTCGACAACGGCTCCGAGGGTCTGTACGCGGTGTACGACCTCGGCGGCGGCACCTTCGATCTGTCGATCCTGAAGCTCACCAAGGGCGTATTCGAAGTGCTCGCGGCGGGCGGCGACTCCGCGCTCGGCGGCGACGATTTCGACCACGCGCTGTATCGCCACGTGCTGGAGCAGGCGGGAATCGCGCCGCAGACGCTCGCAGCGGAAGACGTGCGCCTGCTGCTCGACAGCGTACGCACGGCCAAGGAGGCGTTGTCGGATGCGCCCGAGGCTACCCTTGCGGCAACGCTCTCGAACGGCACCAGGCTCGATCTGACGATCACTGAAGCTACTTTTGAAGCGATCACTCAGGCGCTGGTGCAGCGCACGCTCGGGCCCACGAAAAAAGCCCTGCGCGACGCCAAGGTCACGACCAAAGAGATCAAGGGCGTAGTGCTGGTCGGCGGCGCGACGCGCATGCCGGTGATTCGCCGTTCGGTCGAAACGTTCTTCGGCCAGCCGCCGCTCGTCAACCTCGACCCGGACCAGGTCGTCGCGCTCGGCGCGGCGATCCAGGCCGATCTGCTCGCGGGCAACCGCGGCGCGGACGGCGACGAGTGGCTGCTGCTCGACGTGATTCCGCTGTCGCTCGGCGTCGAGACCATGGGCGGGCTCACCGAGAAGATCATCCCGCGCAACTCGACGATTCCGGTCGCTCGCGCGCAGGATTTCACGACCTTCAAGGACGGCCAGACCGCGATGGCGATTCACGTCGTGCAAGGCGAGCGCGAGCTCGTCAGCGACTGCCGTTCGCTCGCGCGTTTCGAACTGCGCGGCATTCCGCCGATGGCGGCCGGCGCAGCGCGCATTCGCGTGACCTACCAGGTCGACGCGGACGGTCTGCTGTCGGTGTTTGCGCGTGAGCAGGGCTCGGGCGTGGAAGCATCGGTGGTGGTCAAGCCGTCGTACGGTCTCGCCGACGACGACATCGCCCGCATGCTCGAAGACAGCTTCTCGACCGCGGAAGTCGACATGCGCGCGCGTGCTTTGCGCGAGGCGCAGGTCGAAGCCCGGCGTCTGGTGGAAGCGACCGACGCCGCGCTCGCCGCCGACGCCGAATTGCTCGACGACGAGGAGCGCACCGCGCTCGACGCGCTGCTCGATGTATTGCGCAAAGTCGCGCAGAGCGACGACGCCGGCGCGATCGAAGCCGCGACCAAAACGCTCGCCGAGGGCACCGACGAATTCGCCGCCCGCCGCATGAATAAGGGCATTCGCCGCGCGCTCGCTGGCCGCAAGCTCGACGAGATCTGAGCGTCGCGCCGGCAGGCGGGCGCGCCGCGCCGGCCACGGACGCTCAAGCGCGCCGTGCGGACTTAAAAAGTCCCCACGGCGCCAGTAAAATGGTGCGGAGCCCGTTGATGGCCGCCGCGCCTCAGACCCAAACGGAAAATGTATGCCTCAAATCGTTGTGCTGCCCCACGTCGAACTGTGCCCGGAAGGCGCGGTGATCGACGCCGTGCCCGGCAAGAGCATTTGCGACAATCTGCTCGAGAACGGCATTGAAATCGAGCACGCGTGCGAGAAGTCCTGCGCGTGCACGACCTGTCACGTGATCGTGCGTGAGGGTTTCGCCGCCTTGACGCCGTCCGAGGAAGACGAGGACGATCTGTTGGACAAGGCGTGGGGGCTCGAACCGGCTTCGCGTTTGTCGTGCCAGGCGATGGTGCCGGCGGAGCAGGACCTGGTCGTCGAAATTCCGCGTTATTCGATCAATCACGCGAAGGAAAACCACTAACAGGAGGATGCAGCCATGAAGTGGACCGATACGCAAGACATCGCGATGGCCCTGACTGACAAGCACCAGGACATCGATCCGCAACAGGTGCGCTTCACCGACTTGCACCGCTGGGTCACAGAGCTGGAAGGATTTGACGACGATCCTGACCGTTCGAACGAAAAGATCCTCGAGGCGATTCAGGCTGCATGGATTGAAGACGCGGATTATTGAACGCGACGTGACTGATGAGTGCGTGGCCGAATGCGTGAGCTGTTCCGCTTCCGCTGGCTCGCGGCAAACAAAAAAGGCGATTCCATTGGAATCGCCTTTTTTAACGTCCGCGGAAATGCCGGACTGCCTCCCTTGGCCTCTCCGTTGGCCTAGCCTGCTGCCAGCGTGCCGTTTTCGACCCGTACGCGCTGGCCTTGCTGGAACGGCGGCGCTTCGTGATACGTGAAATAGCGCGTCTTGCCGTCTTCCATCCGCACCCGCACCGAATACGACGTCGAGCTGCGGATGTGCTTTTCGACCGAGTTGCCGGCGAGGCCGCCGCCGAGCGCGCCGAGCAGGGTCATTGCGGTGCGGCCGCCGCCGGCGCCGAACTGATTGCCGACTACACCACCGGCCACCGCGCCGCCGACTGCGCCGATTCCCGTGCCATGCCCTTCCTGACGGACCGCCGAAATGGCGACGACCGTGCCGCACGTCGAGCAATAGGCGGGGGATGAGGGAGGTTGTTGCGCGTATTGCGGCGCAGGTTGTGCCTGTTGCTGCTGGGCATACCGTGGTTGCTGCGGCGGCGTGGGTTCAGGTGCGGGCTGTTGAGCCTGCTGCGGCGCTTGCTGTTGCGCGAGCTGCTGCTGCGCCGGCCGGTCAACCGGCGCCGCCGAATCGACTACGCCCGGTTGTGTCGTCACTTGCGCGGCCTGAGTCTGATCGGTCTGCGCGCCGCTGCTCGACGCCTTCGGAAACAGGCCCGTGACGGCTGCAGTCGCGGCGAGGCTCGCGATGATGACCGCAGCCGCCGCGCCAGCGACCAGCGGGTGAATGCGACGTTGCTGCGCGGGTTGGGAATCGTTGGTGGGCTTGTCCATGTTGGCCTCCGTCTCTGGCAGAGTCGACTTTTATTGAGACTGAGTGTCCGGCAATTCGATCCCGTTGGCGTATCAATTTGTAACTGGCTACCGTGCGCCTTCGCGGCCATGTCCTGGCAAGGCGGGCGGGGCGCCTTGGCCTTTGCAACGTTCAACACAGATGCCCGTTGCAGGGACCTGACCGCGCTTCTTCAGGTTTTACCTATGGTTACAAACCATCGAACACGCGTATCGCCCGCAGCCTTGTGCGCGTCGCAAGAAAAAACGCCCGGCTTCGCGCCGGGCGTTTGCTTTGATGCGAACCGCGTAAAGATCAGTCTTCGCGGCGCAGATGCGGGAACAGAATCACGTCGCGGATGCTCGGGCTATCCGTGAGCATCATCACCAGACGATCGATGCCGATACCGCACCCGCCCGCCGGCGGCATGCCGTATTCGAGCGCGCGAATATAGTCCGCGTCGTAGAACATTGCTTCCTCGTCGCCGGCGTCCTTCTGATCGACCTGTTTCCTGAAGCGGGCCGCCTGGTCTTCCGGATCGTTCAGTTCCGAGAAGCCGTTGGCGATCTCGCGGCCCGTGATGAACAGCTCGAAACGCTCGGTGATGCCGTCGACCTTGTCCGACGCGCGCGCGAGCGGCGAGACTTCGATCGGGTAGTCGATGATGTAGGTCGGCTCCCACAATTGCGACTCGGCGGTCTCTTCGAACAGCGCCAGTTGCAGCGAGCCCACGCCCGCGTTCAGGAACTGCGGCTGTGACGCGTCGACGCCGAACTTCTTCAGCTCGGTGCGCAGGAACGCGCTGTCGGCGAGTTGCTCATTCGTGTATTGCGGCGCGTATTTCTGGATCGCCTGGGTGATCGTCAGCCGATGGAACGGCTTGGCCAGATCGAGCTCGCGGCCCTGATAGGTGATGGTCGCCGTGCCCAATGCGTCGATCGCGGCCTGGCGGATCAGCTGCTCGGTGAAATCCATCAGCCACTTGTAATCGGTGTACGCGGCGTAGAACTCGATCATCGTGAATTCCGGATTGTGGCGCACCGACACGCCCTCATTGCGGAAGTTACGGTTGATCTCGAACACGCGCTCGAAGCCGCCGACCACCAGGCGCTTCAGATACAGCTCCGGCGCGATGCGCAGGAACATCTGCATGTCGAGCGCGTTGTGATGCGTGGTGAACGGCTTGGCCGCCGCGCCGCCCGGAATCGGATGCAGCATCGGCGTTTCGACTTCCATGAAATCGGCGTCGGCCATGAACTTGCGGATCGACGAGATCGCCTTGGTGCGCGCGACGAAGGTTTTGCGCGTTTCCGGCGTGACGATCAGATCGACGTAGCGCTGGCGATACTTCATTTCCTGGTCCGACAGACCGTGGAACTTGTCCGGCAGCGGACGCAGCGACTTCGACAGCAGACGCAGTTCGGTGCAGCGCACCGACAGCTCGCCCTTGTTGGTACGGAACAGCACGCCGCGCGCCGCGACGATGTCGCCCATGTCCCACTTCTTGAACGCGTCGTACGTTTCCTGACCGATGTCGGCCGGCGTGATGAAGAACTGGATCTGACCCGAACCGTCGCGCACGGTCGCGAAGCTCGCCTTGCCCATCACGCGCTTGAGCATCATGCGGCCGGCGATCGCGACTTCGAGCGGATTCGCTTCGAGTGCTTCCTTGTCGGCGTGCTCGTACTGTTCCTGCAGATCTTCGGCGTGGTGCGTGGGACGGAAATCGTTCGGATAGGCGACGCCTTGCTCACGCAGCTCGCGCAGCTTTTCGCGGCGCTCGGCGATGATCTTGTTGTCGTCCACCTCGGGCGCGACTGTCGGCTGGGCCGCATTAGGCTGGGTCGATTCGGTCATGATGATGTGTGTTCGGTGGCCCGCATCGGCATGCACCGGAGTGCGCCGGATGCGGGGGGCCAGTCAGTGTAAAAACCTCAGGCGGTAAAAAGGTGCGGCGCGGCTCTTTGCAAAGCCGCGCCGGTTGCGCGGGTTACACGCCCTGTTTCAGGCTTGCGCTGATGAACGGGTCGAGGTCGCCGTCGAGCACGCTCTTGGTATTACTGATTTCGACGTTGGTGCGCAGATCCTTGATACGGCTGTTGTCCAGCACGTACGAGCGGATCTGATGACCCCAGCCCACATCGGTCTTGCCGGCTTCGAGCTTGTCCTGCTCTTCCTGACGCTTGCGGATTTCCGCTTCGTACAGGCGCGACTTCAGCATGGCCATCGCTTCGGCGCGGTTGCGGTGCTGCGAACGGTCGTTCTGGCATTGCACGACGATGCCCGAGGGCATGTGCGTGATACGCACCGCGGAGTCGGTCTTGTTGATGTGCTGACCGCCCGCGCCGGACGCGCGGTACGTGTCGATGCGCAGATCAGCGGGGTTGATGTCCACTTCGATCGAGTCGTCGATCTCCGGGTACACGAACACCGACGAGAACGACGTATGACGCCCGCCCGACGAATCGAACGGCGACTTGCGCACGAGGCGGTGCACGCCGGTTTCGGTGCGCAGGAAGCCGTAGGCGTATTCGCCTTCGATCTTGATCGTCGCGTTCTTGATGCCGGCGACGTCGCCGTCGGTCTGCTCCAGCACTTCGGTCTTGAAGCCCTTGCGTTCGCAGTAGCGCAGGTACTGGCGCAGCAGCATCGACGCCCAGTCGCACGCTTCGGTGCCGCCGGCGCCGGCCTGGATGTCGAGAAACGCGTTATTCGGGTCGGCCGGATTCGCGAACATCCGGCGGAACTCCATGTCGGCGACGCGCGACTCGAGCCCTTGCGCATCGGCTTCGCAGGCGAGCAGCGTTTCGTCGTCGTTTTCTTCACGCGCCATCTCGAACAGATCCTGCGCGTCGCGCAGGTCGTTGTGCAGCGAGGTGAGTTTGCCGACCGTGTCGTCGAGCAGTTTCTTTTCCCGGCCGAGGGCCTGGGCATGCTTCGAGTCGTTCCAGACGTCCGGGTCTTCGAGTTCCCGGTTGACTTCGATTAGACGCAGTGCTTTGTCGTCGTAGTCAAAGATACCCCCGTAGGTCGGCCGCGCGTGCGCGCAGGTCCGCCAGAGAGGCTTCGATCGCGTTGAGACGTTCCGCTTCCATGTCGATCTTTTATAGCTTCGTAAAAAGGGGAAATTATAGCCGATCGACGCGCCGCGCCGGCGGCTCTCGAGCGATCCGGCGCGGGTTCGGGGTTGATTTTGCGGAGATTTTCGACGGTTTTGCGGCGCCGTCGACGCGATGGCGGGGGGCGCCAGGCGTCGGCGGTTCAGTCTGCTGCTTCGGTCTGGTCGCGTCGGTTGGTCCAGTTGGTCCAGTTGGTCCGGTTGGTCACTGCGGTCGGCCACGTCACCTGGCCCGCTTTCGCGGCGTACCGCAGTGGCTTGCGCCAGTTGCCCCCGTCAGCCCGCCGCCTCAGCCCGCCGCCTCAGCTCGCCGCGTGCTCGACGATCAGTTGCACGCGCGACACGCCGTTCCACGTGTCGCTCGCCAGCCGGTAGGCGACGGTGGTCCGCGCCGGCAGCGTGTCGGTGTGGTTGAACCAGATCGCGTTGAAGCGCTGGCGGCCGCGCACGAGCTGCAGCTTCAGATGCTTGTCCTTCACCAGCGCCTGCGACGCGATGTCGAATTCGCCCGAAAACACCGGCGCCGGGAAGCCCTGACCCCACACGGCCGCGTCGAGCATCTCGACGAATTGCGGCGTGAAGTAGGCGTCTTCGAGTTCCCCGTCGGTTTCCACCGTGCGCGACAGTGCGTCCTCGGACAGCCACTCGCGGCCGACCGCCTCGAACGCGGCGGTGAAGCGCGGCACGTCGGCGGCGGCGAGCGTCAGGCCCGCAGCCATCGCGTGGCCGCCGAATTTGACGATCAGGTTCGGCTCGCGCTTCGAGATCAGGTCGAGCGCATCGCGCAGATGGAAGCCGGGGATCGAGCGGCCCGATCCTTTGACGGTTTGGCCGCTGTCGTCGGCGAGCGCGAAGGTGAACGAGGGCCGGTGGAATTTCTCCTTCAGCCGTCCGGCCACGATGCCGATCACGCCCTGATGCCAGCCCGGATTGAACAGCGTGATGGTGGTCGCCCCTTCCGGGTCGATGGCCGAGAGATCGTCGAGCGCCTGCTGCTGCATGCCCGCTTCGATCTCGCGGCGCTCGCGGTTCATCGTGTCGAGTTGCTGCGCGAGGTCCCATGCGCGGCCGATGTCGTCGGTGGTCAGGCATTCGATCCCGAGCGACATGTCCGACAGGCGTCCGGCCGCGTTCAGCCGCGGCCCGAGCGCGAAGCCGAGATCGAAGCCCGACGCGCTGCGGGCGTCGCGCGCGGCCGCGCGAAAGAGGGCGGCGATGCCCGCTTGCATCTTGCCTTTGCGGATGCGCTGCAAGCCTTGCGCGACCAGCACGCGGTTATTGCCGTCGAGCTTGACCACGTCGGCGACCGTGCCGAGCGCGACCAGATCGAGCAGGCCGTCGAGGCGCGGTTCGGGAAACGCGTCGCCGAACACGCCACGGCGGCGCAATTCCGCGCGCAACGCGAGCAGCACGTAGAACATCACGCCGACGCCCGCGATGCACTTGCTCGGGAACGTACAGCCAGGCTGGTTCGGATTGACGATCGCGCGGGCGGCGGGCAGTTCGTCGCCGGGCAGGTGGTGATCGGTGACCAGCACGTCGATGCCGAGCGCGTTGGCCGCCTTGACGCCGTCGACGCTGGCGATGCCGTTATCGACCGTGATCAGCAGATCCGGTTTGCCCGACGCGCCGCGCGCGGCCAGTGCGACGATCTCGGGCGTGAGGCCATAGCCGTACTCGAAGCGGTTCGGCACCAGATACTCGATCTGGCCGCCGAACATGCGCAGGCCGCGCACCGCGACCGCGCAGGCGGTGGCGCCGTCGCAGTCGTAGTCGGCGACCACCAGCATGCGGCGCTGGTGCTGGATCGCGTCGGCGAGCAGCACGGCGGCGTCTTCGCACCCCTTCAGCGCGACGGGCGGCACGAGCCGCGCGAGACCGGTTTCGATTTCATCGGGCAGGCATACGCCGCGTGCCGCGTACAGACGCGCGAGCACCGGATGCAGACCGTGGCGGGTGAGAATTTCGGCGTCGACGGGAGACGAGGCGCGTGTGACGATTCGAGTCATTCGGAAAGGCCGTGGAGCATGCGGTAAATCATTCGATGAAGAGCGAGGCCAGCACGCGCCGCCGCCAGAATTTGCGCAAATCGCCGCGCGTGACCGTGAGCGTCACCGAGCCGGTGTCGCCGCACAAGGTCATGCCGAGTTCGGCGAGTTGGCCGGATTGCAGTGCCGCGAGCGCGGGTTCGAACCAGTCGGTTTGCACGGCGGCGAAGGCGTCGTTCCAGCGCGCCCAGTCCTGCTCGATGTAGGGCGCGGAGAACGGGTCGAGTTCGACCAGGGTGGCGCCGGTTGGACTATTGGCGCTCCTGGTCCCGCCGTTGGTTGCGCCGTTGCTGTTGCCGCCCGCTTCACGGTGCGTGGACCCGCTGGTCGCCGCGCCTGTCCCATTGGCCGTCGCGCCGGTCGATACGCCCGTCACGCCACCGGAGAGCGCCGCAAACGACGCTGGCGGCGCACCTGTCTCGACACGGGCGCTCATCGCGAGACCGCGTGTCGCCGCGGCGTCGGAAAACACCCGCGCGAACGGGCTGCGCACCGGCTGCGCCGCGCCCTGCGCGTGAAACCAGATGGAGTTGACGGCCGGCAGGCCGCGCGCCTCGCGCGCTTCGTTGACCGGGTGCTCGAACCACGCCATCTGCACTTCGTTCTGCAGCTTCATCCACGCGCGCGAGCGCTCGCCGGAATGCGCTTCGTGCGGCAGCCAGATTTCGATGTTGCGGCCGCTCGCGCGCAACGGCGAGGCGCCCGCCAGCGTGCCGAAGCCGTCGCCCGACAGATACCAGCGTGTGGGTTTCGGCGCCTCGATGCGCACGCCGAGCTCCTCGATCAGCGGCCGCGCGACGGCGAGCAGCGCGCCGGCTTCGTCGTCGGACAGGTCGAGCGAGGCGGGATCGATCAGCACCAGGTGATCGTGCGCGATGCGCACATGCACCGGCTGGACGCAGGCCCAGGTCGCATCGCCGGGATCGCCGCCGTCGGCGCGCAGCATGTACGGGGCGAGCGGCGCTTCGTCGGCGGCCGCCGCGCCCGCTGGCAGTGCGCCGAACTGGCGGGCCACCCAGCGCTCGTGCGGCAGCGTGCGCTGAAAATCCTCGCCGACCACCCGTTCGACCAGCGTTGCGCGCGCGATCAGCCGGTCGAGGGCCGGGCTCTGAATGTCGTGAAGGGCGGTGGAGGCGTCCGCTGCGGCGGGCAGCGCGAAGGGCAGCAGAAGATGGAGACGGTTGGCGAGCATGATGCTGCGCATTGTAGGGCAAAGAGTGCGAGTATTCCGACCATCAGCTTCCCGTTCGACGCATCCGCGGCGGCGCCCGGCCCGGCGGTGGGGTACGCGCCATGTGGACGTCGCAGAGAGCCGCGCGCGGCGGCACCGCGCACATGACGATGGAGACCGGCATGACGCGTGAACTCAAAACCGAGCAGGAACTGTTAGAACTGGTCGTGAAGGCGCTCGATGCCGACCCGGTCACGGCGGGCTGGATTCCGACCGGCTTCCACGAGACCGTCGAGGACGAGGACGGTTGCAATTGGGACATCAGTCATCTGCATCGCGACCGTAAGGATGCGGATGTGCGCGAGGTGGCGAGCACAGCCGCGGCGGGGATCATCAATGAGCTGCGCGGGCGCTATAACTTGCGGTAGCGGAGGTGGATGGCAGACGCCGGGCGCCGGTGAGGGACGAACGGCCAAGGGGGCGCGCGAAGGGCAAAGGACACGCCACGGAAACTCGCCCCATGAACACCCTCACGCCAAACCTGGCGTCCCCCGCCAAACGCGGCTTCTTCCGTCACCAGACCAGGCCTCGCCGGACCCCGCCGCCTTCACAGCGCGAGCCCGTTCTCTATGGCCTTTGCGCGAGCGGGCGGCATTGTATGGCAAACTTCGCGCTTGATCGGCGGTGGCATCGGCAGATGCGGCGGTGACGGCAGCGGCGGCGCAGCGTATCCACCGCGCAGCGGAACGCCGCGGCGCACGTTTTGCTACTTAGCGACACGGCGACGCCGGAACCATCCGCGCTGCCGCGACACCAACGATCCACACGCTCGGGCTGCGCGGCGGGCGCTCCACGCCTTTCGCGCGCAGCGCAAAGCAGAACAACGCAGCCGAAGAACGCAGACAAGGATTCGCTTGAAATTTCCCTACGAATGGCAGATTGGCTGGCGCTACACGCGCGCCGGCAAACGCACGACCGGCAACGGCTTCATTTCGTTCATCGCGCTGGTGTCGATGTCGGGCATCGCGCTCGGTGTCGCGGCGCTGATCGTCGTGCTGTCGGTGATGAACGGTTTCCAGAAAGAGGTGCGCGACCGGATGCTGTCGGTGCTCGCGCACGTCGAAATCTTTTCGCCGACCGGGTCGATGCCCAACTGGCAACTGACCGCCCAGGAAGCGCGCCAGAACAAGGAAGTGATCGGCGCGGCACCGTATGTCGAAGCGCAGGCGCTGCTCACGCGCCAGGACGCCGTGAGCGGCGTCGCGCTGCGCGGCGTCGAGCCGACGCTCGAGCCGGAAGTGTCCGACATCGGTAAGGAAATGAAAGGCGGCAAGCTGACCGATCTCGTGCCGGGCGACTTCGGCATCGTGCTCGGCGCGGACCTCGCCACCAATCTCGGCGTGCAGCTGAACGACAAGATCACGCTGGTCGCGCCCGAAGGCACCATCACGCCGGCCGGCATGCTGCCGCGCCTGAAGCAGTTCACCGTGGTGGGCATCTTCGAGTCGGGGCACTACGAGTACGACAGCACGCTCGCGCTGATCAACATCAAGGACGCGCAGGCGCTGTTCCGCCTGCCCGCGCCGACCGGCGTGCGGCTGCGGCTGACCGACATGCAGCGCGCACCGGAAGTCGCGCATCAGCTTGCGCGCACCTTGTCGGGTGATCTGTACATCCGCGACTGGACGCAGCAGAACAAGACCTGGTTCTCGGCGGTGCAGATCGAAAAACGCATGATGTTCATCATCCTCACGCTGATCATCGCGGTGGCGGCGTTCAATCTCGTTTCGTCGCTGGTGATGACCGTGACCAACAAGCAGGCCGACATCGCGATCCTGCGCACGCTCGGCGCGCAGCCCGGCTCGATCATGAAGATTTTCGTCGTGCAGGGCGTGACGATCGGCTTCATCGGCACGGCAACCGGCGTCGCGCTCGGCTGTCTGATCGCGTGGAGTATTCCATGGCTCGTGCCGATGATCGAGCACATGCTCGGCGTGCAGTTCCTGCCGCCGTCGGTGTACTTCATCAGCGAATTGCCGTCCGAGCTGATTCCGGCCGACGTCGCGCGCATCGGCATCATCGCGTTCCTGATGTCGGCGGTGGCGACGCTTTACCCGAGCTGGCGCGGTGCGAAAGTCCGTCCCGCGGAGGCGCTGCGCTATGAATGACCGTTCCGCTAATCTTTCCATGGCCACTCAGGACACCGCGCCGTATCCGTACGTGCTCGAAGCAACCGGCATTTCCAAATCGTTCGTGCAGGGCGGCCTGAATGTGCAAGTGCTCAACAACGCGCAACTGAGCGTGCGACGCGGCGAGAAGCTGGCGATCGTCGGCGCGTCGGGCTCCGGCAAGAGCACGCTGCTGCACGTGCTCGGCGGTCTCGACGACCCGAGCGCGGGCCACGTTTCCGTGATGGGCAAGCCGTTTACGCAGCTCTCCGAGCGCGAGCGCAACGACTTGCGCAATCGCGCGCTCGGGTTCGTCTATCAGTTCCACCATCTGCTGCCTGAGTTTTCCGCGCTCGACAACGTCGCGATGCCGCTGCGAATTCGCCGCATGACGACCGAAGCCGCGCGCCGCGAAGCGCTCGAGGTGCTGGAGCGGGTCGGCATGGGGCATCGCGCGAAACATCGGCCGGGCGAACTGTCGGGTGGCGAGCGCCAGCGCGTGGCGATCGCGCGGGCGCTGGTGACCAAACCGGCCTGTGTGCTGGCCGACGAGCCGACCGGCAACCTCGACGGCGGCACTGCCGACACGGTGTTCAACCTGATGCTCGAACTGTCGCAAACGCTCGAGACGAGTTTCGTGATCGTCACGCACGATCCGGAACTGGCCGGCCGCTGCGACCGCATCATGAGGCTGCGCGACGGCGTGTTGCACGAAGAGCCGCCGGTGCCGGTCTGAGGCCCGAGCGCTTGCCGCTTGCCGCGAGCGGGCGCCGCCAGTTTCACGAGGTAGGTCATGTGGATCGATACGCACTGTCATCTCGACGCTTCTGAATTCGACGCCGACCGCGACGCGGTCGCGGCGGCGGCGCGCAGTGCGGGCGTGGCGCGCATCGTGATTCCGGCAATCGGCCGGCAGAATTTCGCGGCGGTGCGCGAGCTCGCGCACCGGATCGACGGCGGCGCGTATGCGCTCGGCATTCATCCGCTGTTCACGCCGGGCGCCGACGAGCACGATCTCGATCTGCTGCGCATGGAGATCGAGACGAGTCTCGATGATCCTCTGTTCGTCGGCATTGGCGAGATCGGGCTCGACTATTTCGTCGACGGTCTCGACGATGCGCGCCAGCAATTCTTCTACAACGGTCAACTGCAACTCGCGCGCGAATTCGACCTGCCGGTGATCTGCCACGTGCGCAAATCGCAGGATCAGGTGATCAAGGGGCTGCGGCGGCATCAGATCCATCGCGGCATCGCGCACGCCTTCAATGGCAGTTTCCAGCAGGCTCAGGCCTATATCGACCAGGGCATGCACCTCGGCTTCGGCGGCAATCTGACGTTCGAACGCGCGCGGCAAATCCGCCGGCTCGCCGAGCAATTGCCGTTCGAGGCGCTGGTCGTCGAAACCGACGCGCCGGACATCGCGCCTGCGTGGATGTACAAGCAGCGCAACTCGCCGGAACAGATTCCGGGCATCGGTGCGGGCCTCGCCGAACTGCGCGGCATGGGCGCCGACGCGACCGCCCTAGGCACAACGGCTAACGCGCTCGCCGCGCTGCCGCGACTCGCACTTTCCTCTGCATAATCGATCTCGTTGGTCTGAGTGGTTCGCGCCGGGCGAAACCCACGCCCGGCGGGCTTGCTGACGTCTGCTCGCCGCGCGTGATGTCGTCCGGCGTCGCTGGACGGAGGGCGAATGCGGGCAGGATGGTGCGGTTTTGCGTTGGGCGTGATCTGGCTGCAGCGGCAGGCGGCGTTGCCGGATTGGCGGGGATGGTGCGGGCTGGTTGTGCTTGGGATGACGGCGTTTGTCGTGGCGGCTTGGGGGGTGCGCGAGGCGCGCCTGGGTTCCGTTTTGGCGTTGGGTCAGCCGCAGGCTTCATGCTCAACTTCACACTTGCGTCGGTTGCAATTCAACCGCCGTGTGCGATCGTTCGCCGGCTGGGGCGCCGTATGGTGCGCGGCCATCTGCATGGGCTTCGGCTACGCCGCCGTGCGCGCCGAAATACGGCTGGCGACGAGCCTGCCGGCCGCGTGGGAAGGCAGGGATGTCGACGTCGTCGGCAGTATCAGGGGGCTGCCGTCACGCGACGGAAAAGGCGCGCGTTTTCTCTTCGAAGTCGAAGCCGCCGACGCGCCGATCGACGCCTTCCCGCGCGTGATTCAACTTTCCTGGATCGCCGACGATGCCCCGGCGCCGTCCCTTGCGCCGGGCGAGCGCTGGCGTCTGACCGTGCGGCTCAAACGGCCCCATGGCAACGCGAACTTCGGTGTGCGCGATGCCGAAGCGAACCTGCTCGCGCGCAACGTGCGCGCGACCGGCTATGTCAGCGCGCCGGCTCACGCTATCCGTTTGCCGGGCGAGGCGCGCGGCCCGCGCGTACTCGTGGACCGCTGGCGCGCGGCGTTGCGCTCGCGGATCGATGCGGTGCTCGGGGACGCGCCGCATCGCGGGATTGTCGTGGCGCTGGCGGTCGGCGCGCAGGACGAAGTCAGCGCCGCCGACTGGCTATTGATGCGCGGCACCGGCACGAGTCATCTGGTGGCGATTTCGGGCCTGCATATTGGCTTCGTCGCGGGGCTGGCCGGCTGGCTCGCGGGCGCGGTGTGGCGGCGCTCCGGATGGATCGGGCGGGACTGGCCGTTGCGGCTGCCGGCGCAAGTCGTTGCAGTCATCACCGGCGCGGGCTTTGCCGCGCTGCATGCGGCGCTCGCCGGCTTCAATGTGCCGGCGCAGCGCGCGCTGTGGATGGCAGGTGTCGTCGCACTGGCCTTCGTCAGTGGGCGCAATCTCGCGCGCTCGGTGGTGTTGGCGTGGGCGCTGGGGCTCGTGCTGCTGATCGATCCGTGGGCGGTGGTGTCGGCGGGATTCTGGCTGTCGTTCTGCGCGGTGGCCGCCATTCTGTTCGCGATGTCGGGACGGCCGCGCGTGAGGGTTCGACAGCGAGTTCATGAGGACAGCGAGGGCGGTGGGCCTGGCGATGGTGATGACGCTGCCGGGGCTGTAGCGGCCCACGAGAAACCCGGCAAATTGGCGTCGCTGCGCGCCGCGCTGAAGCGCCGCCTGCCTGCATGCGCCGAACGCCTCCTCGGCGCCGCGCACGTACAGCTCGCGGTGACGCTCGCGCTCGCGCCGCTCACGGTCTACTGGTTCGCGCAGATTCCGCTGATCGGTCCGCTCGCCAATGCGTTTGCGATTCCATGGGTGAGTCTGCTGGTCACGCCGACGGTGCTGGCCGGCATCGTATTGCCCGCGCCGCTGGATGCCTGGGCATTCAACGCCGCGCATGCGCTGCTCGAGCTGCTGGCCGCAGGGTTGCACATGCTGTCCGGGCCGGCCTGGACGCTCTGGTGGCTGCCGCAACCGGACGCCTGGGCGTTGGCCGCGGCGGCGCTCGGTGTGTTCTGGCTTCTGGCGCCGCGCGGCTGGCCGCTGCGCTGGGCCGCGCCCCTCACGTGGTTGCCGCTGCTGCTGCCGGCGCCGCCTGGGCCACCGCCCGGCAGTTTCCGGCTGACGGCGCTCGACGTCGGGCAGGGCACATCGGTGCTGATCGAAACGGCGCACCACGCGTTGCTGTTCGATACCGGACCCGGCCCGGAATCGACCCACGCCGGCGAGCGGGTGGTCGTGCCGTTCCTGCAGGCGCACGGCGTGACGGCGCTCGACACGCTGATCATCAGTCACGCCGACTCCGATCACGCGGGCGGCGCACCGGCCGTGCTCGATGCGATCGAGGTTCGTCAGATGGTGGCCGCATTGGCGCCAGACCACGCGCTGTGGGCGGGCGCGAAGCAGCACGGCGCGGCCACGCTGCCTTGCGCGGCGGGGCAGCGCTGGCAGTGGGACGGCGTCGAGTTCGCCATGCTGTGGCCGGATGCCGGGCCGCTGCAGGGCAAGCCCAATGCGCATTGCTGCGTGCTGCGGGTCGCCACGTTGCCGGGCGCGGCGAGCCAATCCGTCACGCATGACCGGACCGCGCAGCCGCCCATCGCGGCCTTGTTGAGCGCGGACATCGAGGCGCCTGCCGAACGCGTGCTGCTCACGCGCGATCGCGGTGCATTGCGCGCTCAGGTGCTGGTCGTGCCGCATCATGGCAGCAAGACCTCGTCGACCGAGCCGTTCCTCGACTCTGTCGAGCCGTCCATCGCGTTATTTCAGGTAGGCTATCGCAACCGCTTTCATCATCCGAACGTGGGCGTGTTCGAGCGCTACAAGGCGCGCCATATCGAGCTCGCGCGCAGCGATTCGGACGGCGCGGTGCGCGTCGACGCGAGCCCGGCGGCGCGCGGCGCGGCACTGACGCTCGAGCGCTATCGCGATACGCAGCGCCGCTACTGGATGGATCGCTGATGGCGCGGGCCGGCGCGTTGGTCGACGTGTTGACCGATGAGTCGCCGGCGGCATACGCAGAAAGAACGCCGCGACGCCAAGGCCGGTGCACGGGAGCAACGCGCACGCATTCGCGAAACGCGCCCCGCGAAAACGTACGCGCAGGCCCACAAGCAAAAAACAGAACGGAGATAGCCGCAGTTGAAAAACATCATTCATTTCTCGCACGCGAACGGCTTCCCGGCGTCGACCTACCGGACCATCTTCGCCGAACTCGCCGACGACTATGAACTGCGCTCCATCGAGCGTATCGGCCACGACGCGCGCTTTCCTGTCACGCAGGACTGGCCGCATCTGGTCGAACAGCTGCTCGACGACATCGCCCGCTCGTACGAGCAGCCGGTGTGGCTGGTGGGCCATTCGCTCGGCGGTTATCTGTCGCTGATGGTCGCGCTGAAAAAGCCGCAGTGGGTGAGGGGCGTGGTGATGCTCGATTCGCCGGTGATCGCCGGCTGGCGCAGCAGCATGCTGCGCGTATCGCAGTGGACCGGGCTCGACGAGCGGCTCTCGCCCGCGGCCGCCACGCGCACGCGCCGCACGCACTGGGCGAGCCGCGACGAAGCGTGGCGGCACTTTCATGCGAAGGCGGCGTTCGCGCGCTGGGACGAACGCATGCTGTCCGACTACATCGACTTCGGCATTCCGCAGACTTCGCCCGACGGCGGGCGCACGCTGGCCTTCGACCGGCGTACCGAATATCAGATCTACAGGACTTTGCCGCACACGCTCGGCGCGCGGCTCGCCCGGGGTGCACCGGTGCCGGTCGGATTCATCGCGGGCACGCGCTCGAAGGAAATTCGCCAGGCCGGTCTCGATGCCACGCGCCGCGCCACTCATGGTCACCTCGAGTGGATCGAGGGCAGCCATCTTTATCCGATGGAAAAGCCGCTCGAAACCGCGCGCGCGGTGCAGCGGATGTTGCACGAGCTGGAGCGGGGCGGCTGAGGGCTGCTCTCAAGCCGCGCATGAGTCACGAACGGGAGAGCTATCCGAACGGCTTCAGGATCGATTTTTGGGGGGGCAACTGCATGCGCGAGCGTGCGCAGGAAGCCGGAACCAAACGCCGACAGGCGGCCGCCGATGCGGCGACGCACGCGTCGGGCGTCGTCGTCTTTGACAGATCGCTTCACAGCGCCTGCCGAAACAAGCCGCCGCCACCTTGACCGGATGCCCCGGCGCGCATCGCCCCGTCGACAGTCGCACGTGCGGCTCGCCTAACCGCCAGCCGCCAGCCGCCAGCCGCCAGCCGCCGGTCAAAAGCGGTGCATGATCGGCGCGCGGCGCTTGCCGCCGCCGCGGCATCCGCACGCGCAGATGTCGCTCGGATTTTGCTGGGTCGGGCCCTTGCTTTACGGTATAATCCGTTTTTCCCGCGAGCATCCAGCGATGACCAAATATGTTTTCGTCACCGGCGGCGTAGTATCTTCCCTCGGCAAGGGTATTGCCGCCGCTTCCCTCGCCGCGATCCTCGAATCGCGCGGTCTTAAAGTCACCCTCCTCAAGCTCGATCCGTACATCAACGTCGACCCCGGCACGATGAGTCCGTTCCAACACGGCGAAGTGTTCGTGACGGAAGATGGAGCAGAGACTGACCTCGACCTTGGCCACTATGAGCGCTTCATCAGCACGAAGATGCGCAAGGCCAACAACTTCACCACGGGCCAGATTTACGAATCGGTGATCCGCAAGGAACGCCGTGGCGATTATCTCGGCAAGACCGTGCAGGTCATCCCGCACATCACGAACGAAATCCAGGCATTCATCGAGCGCGGCGCAGCTTCTGCGACGTGCGGCGAGCCGGATGTCGCGATCGTCGAAGTGGGCGGCACCGTCGGCGACATCGAATCGCTGCCGTTCCTCGAGGCCGCGCGTCAGATGAGCCTGCGCATGGGCCGCAACAGCGCGTGCTTCGTGCACCTGACGCTGGTGCCCTGGGTCGCCACCGCCGGCGAACTCAAAACCAAGCCGACGCAACACAGCGTGCAGAAGCTGCGTGAAATCGGCATCTCGCCGCACGTGCTGCTGTGCCGCGCCGACCGCCGCATTCCCGACGACGAGCGCGCGAAGATCTCGATGTTCTCGAACGTGCCGGAAGACGCGGTCATCTCCGTGTGGGACGCGGACAGCATCTACAAGATTCCGCAGATGCTGCACGACCAGGGTCTGGACGCGATCATCTGCGAAGAGCTGAAGCTCACGCCGAAGCCTGCGGATCTGTCCATGTGGTCCGACCTCGTCGAGAAGCTCCAGCATCCGAAGCACGAAGTGACGATCGGCATGGTCGGCAAGTATGTCGATCTGACCGAGTCGTACAAGTCGCTGATCGAAGCGCTGCGCCATGCGTCGATGCATACGGCCACGCGCGTGAACATCGAATACATCGATTCTGAAGAAGTCGAGACGCAAGGCGTCGAGAGCCTCAAGCATCTCGACGCGGTGCTCGTGCCGGGCGGCTTCGGCCGTCGCGGCACCGAAGGCAAGATTGCCGCGATCCGCTATGCCCGCGAAGCGAAGGTGCCGTATCTCGGCATCTGCCTCGGCATGCAACTGGCTGTGATCGAATTCGCCCGCGACGTGGTCGGCCTGAAGAACGCGAACAGCACCGAGTTCGATCAGGAAACCGAGAACCGCGTGGTCGCGCTGATCACCGAGTGGTACGACCGCGAAGGCCGGGTCGAGAAGCGCACCGAAGAATCGGATCTGGGCGGCACGATGCGCCTCGGTTCGCAACGTTGCCCGATCAAGCCCGGCACGATGGCCGAAGAGATCTACGGCAAGGACGTGAACGAGCGTCACCGTCACCGTTATGAAGTCAATAACCGCTTCGTGCCCCAACTCGAAGCGGGTGGTCTTATCATCAGCGCGCGTACCCCGAGTGAAGATCTGCCGGAAATGATGGAATTGCCGCGCAGCATGCACCCGTGGTTCGTCGGCGTGCAGTTCCACCCGGAATTCACGTCCACGCCGCGTGACGGTCATCCGCTGTTCAAGTCGTTTGTCGAAGCAGCGCTTGCGCGTCAGCAGTCGCGTGCGGCGAGCGAAGTCGGGGAGAAAGCATGAAACTGGGCGATTTCGAAATCGGACTCGACAAGCCGTTTTTCCTGATCGCAGGCACCTGTGTCGTCGAATCCGAACAGATGACGATCGACACGGCCGGCCGCCTGAAGGAAATCTGCGCGAAGCTGAACATTCCGTTCATCTACAAATCGTCGTACGACAAGGCCAATCGCAGCAGCGGCAAGTCGTTCCGCGGTTTGGGCATGGACGAAGGTTTGCGCATCCTGTCGGAAGTGAAGCGTCAGCTCGGTTTGCCGGTGCTGACCGACGTTCACGCCGAGCACGAGATCGAACAGGTGGCATCGGTGGTCGACGTGCTTCAAACGCCGGCTTTCCTGTGCCGTCAAACCGACTTCATCCACGCTTGCGCGCGTTCGGGCAAACCGGTCAACATCAAGAAGGGCCAGTTTCTCGCACCGCATGACATGAAGAATGTGATCGACAAGGCGCGTGACGCGGCGCGTGAAGCGGGTCTGTCGGAAGACCGCTTCATGGCGTGCGAACGCGGCGTGTCGTTCGGCTATAACAACCTCGTGTCGGACATGCGTTCGCTTGCGATCATGCGCGAAACCAACGCGCCGGTCGTGTTCGACGCGACCCACTCGGTGCAGTTGCCGGGCGGGCAGGGCACGAGCTCGGGCGGTCAGCGCGAATTCGTGCCGGTGCTGGCGCGTGCCGCGGTGGCGGTCGGCGTCGCCGGTCTCTTCATGGAAACGCATCCGAATCCGGCGCAGGCCAAATCGGACGGCCCCAACGCCGTGCCGCTCAACCGCATGGCCGATCTGCTCGAGACGCTGGTAACGCTCGACCAGGCCGTCAAGCGCGCGCCGTTCCTCGAAAGCGATTTCAACTGATTCAGCTGTTCGCCGCGTGTCACGATTGGCTTGCATAATGGGCGCCATCGTCGGCGCGCGGCGAATGTGCGCAATGGTCGTCGAACGTATCGGCGCGCGAGTTGTCTGTCGGGGAGACCGGCAGGTGCCAGATACAGTGTCACAGTAAAGAATTCAACGTCATTTCTTGAGGAAACCATGAGTGCTATCGTAGATATCATCGGTCGAGAGATTCTCGATTCGCGAGGCAACCCCACGGTCGAATGCGACGTGCTGCTCGAGTCGGGCACGATGGGCCGCGCCGCGGTGCCGTCGGGCGCGTCCACGGGTTCGCGTGAAGCGATCGAACTGCGCGACGGCGAAGCCGGCCGTTACGGCGGCAAGGGCGTGTTGAAAGCCGTCGAGCACATCAACACTGAAATCTCCGAAGCGATCATGGGCCTCGACGCTTCCGAGCAGGCCTTCCTCGACAAGACCCTGCTGGAACTCGACGGCACCGACAACAAGTCGCGCCTCGGCGCGAACGCGATGCTGGCCGTGTCGATGGCCGTCGCGAAGGCTGCCGCTGAAGAAGCCGGCCTGCCGCTGTACCGCTACTTCGGCGGCTCGGGCGCCATGCAACTGCCGGTGCCGATGATGAACATCGTCAACGGCGGCGCGCACGCGAACAACAGCCTGGACATCCAGGAATTCATGATCGTGCCGGTCAGCCAGCCGACCTTCCGCGAAGCACTGCGCTGCGGCGCCGAAGTGTTCCACGCGCTGAAGAAGATCCTGTCGGATCGCGGCATGAGCACGGCGGTGGGCGACGAAGGCGGCTTCGCGCCGAACTTCGGCAGCAACGACGAATGCCTGTCGACCATCCTGCAAGCCATCGAGAAAGCAGGCTACCGCGCCGGTGAAGACGTGCTGCTCGCGCTCGACTGCGCAGCCAGCGAGTTCTACCACGACGGCAAGTACCAGCTGGCCGGCGAAGGCCTGCAACTGTCGTCGACGGAATTCGCGGACTACCTGGCGAACCTCGCCGACAAGTTCCCGATCGTGTCGATCGAAGACGGCATGCACGAAAGCGACTGGGCAGGCTGGAAGACGCTGACCGAGAAGCTCGGCAAGAAGGTGCAACTGGTGGGCGACGACCTGTTCGTCACCAACACGCGCATCCTGAAGGAAGGCATCGAGAAGGGCATCGCCAACTCGATCCTGATCAAGATCAACCAGATCGGTACGCTGACCGAAACCTTCGCGGCCATCGAAATGGCCAAGCGCGCCGGCTACACGGCCGTGATCTCGCACCGTTCGGGCGAAACCGAAGATTCGACGATCGCGGACATCGCGGTCGGCCTGAACGCCGGTCAGATCAAGACGGGTTCGCTGTCGCGTTCGGACCGCATCTCGAAGTACAACCAGCTGCTGCGTATCGAGGAAGATCTCGGCGATATCGCGAGCTACCCGGGCAAGTCGGCGTTCTACAACCTGCGCTAAGCAGCCAGTTTGCCAGCGCTGACCGATGAGCCGGTTTTCCTTCGTTTCTGATTGACCTCGCCGCCCTGCGTATAGCGCAGGGCGGCGCGTATTTATTGTGCTTACTTCATGCGGCTTGTCACTGCTGTCCTGATCGTTTTGCTGGCGCTGATCCAGTACCCGCTCTGGTGGGGCCATGGCGGCTGGTTGCGCGTGCACGAGTTGCAACAGCAACTGGCGCAGCAAGTGCAGAAGAACGCCGATTCGAAACTGCGCAACGAACGTATTCAGGGCGAAGTGCAGGATTTGCAGAACGGCACCGCCGCGGTCGAAGAGCGGGCACGCTACGAAATGGGCATGGTCAAGGACGGCGAAGTGTTCGTGCAGTTCGTGTCGCCGAATGCGCCATTGCCGACGGCCAATACACCTTCGGTGACCACCTCCACGCGTGGGGAAGTCTCGGCCGCGCCGCTGCATGTGGTGCCCAATCCGGAGTCGCGTGCGAAGCCGGATCGCAAGCGTGGCGCCAAGGCGGCCAAGGACAAGACGACGCATTGAGCCTGGCTGTTTAAGGCTGATTCAGAACGGAGGATGCAAAAAAGCGCGGTTCAGAAATGAACCGCGCTTTTTTTTGGGGATTGGTGTTCAGACAGCTGACCGGCGATGAATCGCAGCTCCAGCCTACCAGCCCCAGGTCGGCCCAAAGCCGACGCCGATGCCGGTGCCCCAGCCCCGTCCCCAGCCGCCGCTCGAATAGCCGCCGAACACGCGGACGGGCGGCGAGTAGTAACGTGACCAGGCCTGCGCGGCGTTTTCGGCGGCAATCGCCTGGTCCTGCTCGAACAGCACCTGACGGTCGATCGCGTCGTAGCGTGCGAGTTCTTCGGGCGTGAGCTGCGCGGGGGCGTAGGCCGCGTCGGATTGTTCGGGGGGCAGGCGGCTCAAAATCTGCGACGGCCCCGGCGGGTTCATCGCGCAGCCGCTCAACGCCGCACTACCCGCGACGATGACCATGGCAACCAGCTTGCACGCATCACGTTTCAACGAAGCAGCGTAGTTCATGTTCGATCTCCATCGGTCGGACGCCTAAGTAAACCATGCGCAGCGTGCATCGCCAATGATTCAACGTAACGATGATCAAAGGCAACGCGCCGCCCAAGCCGTGAAAAGGACATGGGCGGCGCGTAGTCAACCGCCGTCAAACTATACGGCAGGGCAGGCGCCGCTGATGCCGCATCGCCCCTGCATCCACCGCAGCAAGCCGGTCAGTGCCGCTGGTCGGCAGCCGGCGTGACGCCTTGTGAGAGTGCGTTGGCGACGAAAAGTTGCGCCACGTCCACCGGATCGAATTCGTAGCGCTGGTTGCAGAATTCGCAGTGAATCTCGACGTGGCCACGCTCTTCGATCACGCCGTCCACTTCTTCGCGACCCAGCATCTTCAGCATGCCGCCGACTTTTTCGCGCGAGCACGTGCACTCGAAACGCGCCGTGGCGGGTTCGAAATGCTGGACGTTCTCTTGCCAGAACAGGCGGCGGAACACCGTTTCCGGTTCTTCCTTCAGCAACTCGTCTTGCGACAGCGTGCTGCCCAGCGTGCAGACACGCTCCCAGGTGTCCGCGTCCAGTTCGCCCGGATGCGGGACGATGCCGCCGTCGCCCGGCAGCTTCTGCAGCAGCATGCCGACCGCGCGTTCGGTGTTCGCCGCGAGCCAGAGGCGCGTGTCGAGCTGCTCCGAGTGATGCATGTAATGTTCGAGCACCTCAGCCATCGATTTGAGCGGGCCATCCACACCCGACAGCGGCACGATACTTTGATACGGCTGCTGGCCGGGGTGTTTGTCGGCCGGGTCGAGCGTGATCACGCAGCGGCCATGGCCGCTCGCGTTCAGCAGATCGACCATCGAGGTCGCGTCGTCGATCATGTCGTTCGCGTCGACGGACAGCTTGGCGGTGGCGCGCATCGACAGATCGGAGCCGCACTGGACCACCAGCATCTTGATCGGGCCGTCGCCGAAAATCTGCATGACGAGCGTGCCGTCGAACTTGAGGTTCGCCGACAGCAGCGCGCACGCGGCCATCATCTCGCCCAGAATCGTCCGCACGGGCGCCGGATAATCGCGGCGCGTCAGCACTTCCTGCCACGTATTGCGCAGCGAAACGATCTCACCGCGCACCGGCGCCGCGCTGAACATGAATTTTTGCAACTGGTCGCTCACAACTTTTCCTCGGTGGAATGGCGCAGCGCGCACGCGCCGGCCGTTAGCCGATGCGTACGAGCTGCGCCTTGAAATATTCGCGGCGCTCGGCATAGCTTGCCGTGCCGCGCCGCATATTGGCGATATCCGTCTCGGTCAGTTCGCGCACCACCTTGGCGGGCGCGCCGAGAATCAGCGAATTGTCGGGAAACACCTTGCCTTCGGTGACGATGGCGCCCGCTCCGACCAGACAGTTGCGGCCGATCACGGCGCCATTCAAGACCACGGCCTGAATTCCGATCAGCGAGCCTTCCTTGATCGTGCAGCCGTGCAGCATGACCTGATGGCCGACCGTCACGTTCGGCTCGATCGTCAGCGGAAAGCCGGGGTCGGTGTGCAGCACCGCGTTTTCCTGCACATTGCTGCCCGCGCCGATGGTGATCGCCTCGTTGTCGCCGCGAATCGTCGCGCCGAACCAGACGCTCGCGTTTTCCTCGACCTTCACATTGCCGATGATGGTCGCCGAATCCGCAACGAACACGCTTTCATGGATGGTCGGGGCGGCTTCGCCAAGCTTGTAAATCGTCACAATGTCTCCTCTTGATCGGTCGCGGCGCACGCGTGGGGGTGTCCCTTCCCGCTGGCGCAATGAGCGCGCTGGCGAGTCGAATCGAGTATTGTAAACGTTTGTGTGGTTGGGCCGCCTGGCGCGCGCGCCAGGCGAACTCGTCGACTGTGGTTTGCATTCGCGGCCATGTTGCGCGCCGCGGGGTTCCACGAAGGGGTCGGTCCTTACCGGGCGGCATCCCGCATCTTCGCGCCTCTTCGTTTCTTCTTCATTAGCCGTTTCCTTCACCTATCCGCTTGCCATGATGTCCGCAGCTCCGAGCGTTGCACCTGTTTCGTCCGTACCGAATGCCCAAGGTCAGCGCTGATTGCGCGCGCACCGCCGCGCTGGCCGCCTTGCGCGAGAGCGATCCGGTCACCAAGGCGGCTGCGGCGCGCGCCCTGTACGCCGCCGTGCTCGCGGGCAGCGCAGCGTGTTCCGCGCGCCTCGAGCTCGACGAACCTGCCGGCCTGCCGGGGCGTCCCGCACGGCCCGAGCTGGTCGATGCGCGCCAGCTGAAACGACGCAGCATGCAGTCGCCGCAAGGCCGGGCGGTGTTGCTGCATGCGCTCGCGCACATCGAATTCAACGCGATCAACCTCGCGCTCGACGCCGTCTGGCGCTTCGCCGGCATGCCCGACGCGTTCTACACCGACTGGCTCAAGGTCGCGGCCGAAGAGGCGTATCACTTCTCGCTGCTGGCCGGGCGCCTCGCGGAATACGGCCACGCGTACGGCGATTTCCCCGCCCACGACGGCCTGTGGGACATGTGCGAGCGCACCCGCGCCGACGTGCTGGCGCGCATGGCGCTGGTGCCGCGCACGCTCGAAGCCCGCGGCCTCGACGCTTCGCCGCCGATCCGCGCGCGCCTGCTGCAGGCGGGCGATCAGGCGTCCGCGGCGATTCTCGACGTGATCCTGCGCGACGAGATCGGCCACGTGCTGATCGGCAACCGCTGGTTCCGTCATTTGTGCGACGCGAGCGGGCTCGACGCGCACGAGACCTACACACGCCTCGCCGATCAGTATCACGCACCGAAATTACGTGGGCCGTTCAATTTCGAGGCGCGCCGCGACGCGGGTTTCGACGAAGCGGAACTCGCCGCGCTCGCCAATCTCGACGCCCAGCAGCCGGTCCCGCCGGCAGAGAGCGCCTGAACGCTTCTTCGACAATCGGACCCCCCGTATCGTCCGGCTATCTCTATAATCGAACGATCATTCTTTTTTTGAGCGCGCCGTTCATGAATACTTCCCGGTCTGAGTTCGTCGCCGTGCGCGGCATCCGTCTGCATGTGCGCCGTTGGGGCAATCCCGATGCGCCCATGCTGTTCATGCTGCACGGCTGGATGGACGTGGCGGCCTCGTTCCAGTTCGTCGTCGATGCATTGGGCGGCGACTGGCAGGTGCTCGCGCCGGACATGCGTGGCTTCGGCCTCTCGGACTGGCCGGTGGCCGAACGCGGCGGCGGCAGCTACTGGTTTCAGGACTATGTCGCCGATCTCGACGCGTTGCTCGACCACTATGCGCCGGACGGTGAGGTGAATCTGGTCGGTCACAGCATGGGCGCGAACATCGTCTGCCTGTATGCGGGCGTGCGGCCCGAGCGGGTGCGGCGGGTGGTCGATCTGGAGGGCTTCGGGCTCGCGCCGTCGCACTCGGCGCAAGCACCCAAACGGCTGCGCAACTGGCTCGACGAGTTGCGCGATCCGCCGCAACTGAAGCGTTATGCATCGCTCGACGACGTCGCCGCCCGCCTGATCAAGACCAATCCGCGCCTCGATCCGCAGCGCGCGGGGTTTCTCGCGCAACACTGGTCGAAGCCCGATGGCGAAGGGCGTCACATGCTGCTCGCCGATCCGGCGCACAAGCTGCGCGGCCCGACGCTGTACCGTCTCGACGAGGTGATGGCCGTGTGGCGCAAGGTCAGTGCGAAAGTGTTGCACGTGGAGGTCGCCAACTCGCCGACGCTCGCGCAGATCGCCGGCGAGATTCCGCTCGACGAGTTCAAGGCGCGTTTCCAGGCGTTTCCGAACTGGCGCGAGAAGATCATCGACGAAGCGGGGCACATGGTGCATCACGACCAGCCGGAGCAAGTGGCGGCCTTGATCGAGGGGTTCTGTTCCTGAAATCGTCACATAGTGGGAAGGATCGCGCCGGCGGCGCGAGATAGCTCTGCGTCCACTTACTGCGTTGCAGTAAAATGGCTGGAGAACCTTTCGAAGACCACGATGAACGCTGATCTGCACTGTCACTCCACCGTTTCCGACGGCCAGTTCGCGCCGGCCGACGTTGCGCGCCGCGCGCACGCGGGCGGCGTGACGCTGTGGGCGCTCACCGATCACGACGAACTCGGCGGCCAGCATGAAGCGCGCGCCACTGCCGAGGCGCTCGGCATGGGCTACGTGAGTGGCGTCGAAATTTCGGTGACGTGGGCGTCGCGCACCGTGCACATCGTCGGGCTGGGCGTCGATCCGACCAGTTCGATCCTGATCGATGGCCTCGCGCGCACCCGCGACGGCCGCGCCGCGCGCGCCGAAGCGATCGGCGAGCAACTGGCCACGCTCGGCATCCCGGACGCGTATCGCGGCGCGCTCCAGTACGTGTCGAACCCGGACATGATTTCGCGCACGCATTTCGCGCGTTTCATGGTCGAACACGGCTATTGCACCTCCACGCAGGACGTGTTCAACCGCTATCTCGGCGACGGCAAACCGGGCTATGTGGCGCACCGCTGGTCGAAACTGGCCGACGCGGTTAGCTGGATCCGGGCGGCCGGCGGCGAGGCGATCATTGCGCATCCGGGCCGCTACGCGTACACACCGGTCGAATTCGACGCGTTTTTCGCCGAGTTCATCGATCTCGGCGGCAAGGCGATCGAAGTGGTGACCGGCAGCCACACGCCCGATCAATACCGCGAATACGCGGACGTCGCGCGCCGTTTCGGCTTCGAGGCGTCGCGCGGGTCCGACTTCCACGCACCCGGCGAAGGCCGCATCGACCTCGGCACGCTGCCGCAATTGCCCTCCGATCTCAAGCCCGTCTGGGAACGCTGGCTGTGATCGTGCGCCGTGCCTTGGGGCACGTCACGCGCGGGAGCCGGCCGGGCGTCGCCCATACCCGCATCCGAACCGCCGGGCGCCAGTCATCCGCATGCCAGCCGTCCGTGATTCAATCGCTGTTCACGATCCGGCCGCGGCTCGTTTGAAGTTCACTTGACGTTCATCGATAGCCACCGTTAGTCACCATGTCCCAATACTTTCGGCTTCATCCTGACAACCCGCAGCCGCGCCTCGTCAAGCAGGCCGTGCAGATCATCAGGGACGGCGGCGTGGTCGCATTGCCGACGGACTCGAGCTATGCGCTCGCGTGCCAGCTCGACGACAAGGACGCGGCGGAGCGCCTGAGGCGCATTCGCGGCCTCGACGAGAAGCAGCTGCTGTCACTGCTGGTGCGCGACCTGTCGGAACTGGCGAACTTCGCGATGGTGGACAACCGGCAGTACCGCCTGATCAAGTCGGTGACGCCCGGTCCCTATGTGTTTGTGTTGCAGGCGACCAAAGAAGTGCCGCGGCGCCTGTCGCACCCGTCGCGCAAGACCATCGGTCTGCGCGTGCCGGACCACGCGATCACGCTCGCGATTCTCGAGGAACTCGGCCAGCCGCTGCTCGGCTCGACGCTGATCATGCCGGGCGAAACCGAGCCGTTGAACGACCCCGAAGAAATCCGCGAGCGGCTGGAAAAGCAGGTGGATCTGGTGATCGACGGCGGCGCCTGTGTGTGCGAGCCGTCCACTGTCATCGATCTGACCGGCACGCAGCCGCTGCTGGTGCGGGCAGGGCGCGGCTCTCTCGCACCTTTCGGCCTCGAAGAGACAGCTTGAAAGCGGCATGAATGAAAGCGGACAGACGCACGCAATCGCGTTGTTACAATAGCGAGTTATGGATTCTTCCCTGATACAGACCATTGCGGTGTACGCGCTGCCGGTTGTTTTCGCGATTACGTTGCACGAAGCCGCACACGGCTACGTCGCGCGCTGGCTCGGCGACAATACCGCCTACGTGCTCGGCCGCGTGTCGATCAATCCGATGCGGCACATCGATCCGCTCGGCACGATCGCGATTCCCTTATTGCTGTATTTCGCCACCAGCGGCGCCTTCGTGTTCGGTTACGCGAAGCCGGTGCCGGTCGCTTTCGGCAACCTGCGCAATCCCCGCTGGGGCAGCCTGTGGGTCGCGGCGGCGGGCCCGGGTTCCAATTTCATCCAGGCGCTGATCTGGGGCCTGTTCGGCGTCGCGCTGGCGGTGTTCAATGTCGATGAACCGTTCTTCACGCGCATGGCGGGCGCGGGCGTCGGCGTGAACCTCGTGCTCGGCGTGCTGAACCTGTTTCCGTTGCCGCCGCTCGACGGCGGCCGCGTGCTGATGGCGCTGTTGCCGCCACGGCAATCGATCGCGCTGTCGCGGCTCGAGCCCTATGGCTTTTTCATCGTGATGGCGCTGGTCATGACCGGCACGTTGACGCGTTATTGGCTGAATCCGCTTGTCACGTTCGGCTACAGTGCGATTACCGCAATCCTGACTCCCCTTGTTTCGCTTTTCTAAATAACCATGTTCCCAGACCGTATCTTCTCCGGCATGCGGCCCACCGGGTCGCTGCACCTCGGCCACTATCACGGCGTGCTGAAAAACTGGGTGCGGCTGCAGTCCGAATACCCGTGCTTCTTCTGCGTGGTCGACTGGCATGCGCTGACAACGCACTACGAAACGCCCGAAGTGATCGAAAAGAACGTCTGGGACGTGCTGATCGACTGGCTCGCGTCCGGCATCGATCCGGCGCAGGCGACGCTGTTCATCCAGAGCAAGGTGCCCGAGCACGCGGAGCTGGCGCTGCTGCTCGGCATGAGCACGCCGCTCGGCTGGCTCGAACGCGTGCCGACCTACAAGGAGCAGCAGGAGAAGCTGAAGGACAAGGATCTGTCCACCTACGGCTTCCTCGGCTATCCGGTGCTGATGGCGGCGGACATTCTGCTGTACCGCGGCTCGCTCGTGCCGGTCGGTGAAGACCAGGTGCCGCACGTCGAAATGACGCGTGAAATCGCGCGCCGTTTCAACTACCTGTACGGCCGCGAGCCGGGCTTCGAACAGAAGGCCAACGAAGCCGCGAAGAAGCTCGGCGGCAAGCGCTCCAAGCTCTATCACGAGCTGCGCAACGCATACCAGCAGGAAGGCGACGACGAGGCGCTCGAACAGGCGCGCGCGATGTTGCAGGAATCGCAGAGCCTGTCGATGAATGACCGCGAGCGTTTGTTCGGCTACCTTGAAGGGTCGCGCAAGATCATCCTGGTCGAGCCCCAGGCGATGCTGACCGAAGCATCGCGCATGCCGGGTCTGGACGGCCAGAAGATGTCGAAGTCGTACGGCAACACGATCGGCCTGCGTGAAGACGCGGAAACGATCACGAAGAAAGTCCGCACCATGCCGACCGATCCGGCTCGCGTGCGCCGCACCGATCCGGGCGATCCGGACAAGTGCCCGGTCTGGCAACTGCACCAGGTTTACACGGACGAAGCCACCCACGAGTGGGTGCAGAAGGGTTGCCGCACGGCGGGCATCGGCTGTCTCGATTGCAAGCAGCCGGTGATCGAAGGCATTCTGCGTGAACAGCAGCCGATGCTCGAACGCGCGCAGAAGTACATGGACGACCCGTCGCTGTTGCGCGCGATCGTCGCCGACGGTTGCGACAAGGCCCGCAAGTACGCCACGGAAACGATGCGCGACGTGCGCGAGGCCATGGGCCTGTCGTATAACTGAGCCGGCGGATCGCAGCGATGAGCACGCCCGCCGCCGTCATCCATGGATTGGGTGAGCCGTCGCACTGGGTGCGCCAATGGGCGCATCTGATCGCGCCCGGCGGCGCGGTGCTCGATGTCGCATCGGGGGCGGGGCGGCATGCACGCTTCTTTGCGTCGCTGGGCCACCCGGTGACCGCGCTCGATCGCGATGCCGCCGCACTCGGCACGCTGCGCGGCGAACCATTTATCACGCCGCTTGCCGCCGACCTCGAAGGTGCCGCGTGGCCGTTATCGGCCGACGCGAGGTTCGCCGCCGTGGTGGTAACGAACTATCTGCACCGGCCGCTATTTCCGCAGCTACTGCGCGCGCTGGCGCCGGGCGGCGTACTGGTTTACGAGACCTTCGCGCAAGGAAACGAAAGCGTCGGCAAGCCCTCCAATCCAGCGTTTCTCCTCGCGCCCGGCGAGCTTCTCGACAGGGTGCGCGGCCAGCTCCGGGTGGTCGCGTTTCAGGACGGTTTTCTCGCGCAGCCGCGCCCGGCCTACGTCCAGCGGATTTGCGCCATTCTGGAGGCGGAGCGCCCAGACGACCCCGTGCAGGCGGCGCCCCCGCCTTGTTACGAGTTGGCTGGCTAATCCGCTACAATCGCGGTTTACCTGATCAAATTCATGGCGTTTCATGACTAACGGCAACCACAGCAACGACGGCGTTCAGATTCGCGGCAGCATTCCTGCCATCATTACCCCGATGCTCGAAGACGGCAGCCTCGATCTGCCGGCGTTTCGCAAACTGATCGACTGGCACATCGCGGAAGGCACGGATGGGCTCGTGGTGGTCGGCACGAGCGGCGAGTCGGCCACGCTGTCGGTCGAAGAGCACGTGCTGATGGTCAAAACCGCAGTCGAGCACACGGCGGGCCGTATTCCGGTGATCGCGGGCTCGGGCGGCAACTCCACCACCGAAGCGATCGAACTCACGCAGCAGGCGAAAGACGTTGGCGCGGACGCGACGCTGCAGGTCGTGCCGTACTACAACAAGCCGACCCAGGAAGGCATCTATCGCCACTTCGCGAAGATCGCCGAAACCGTCGATCTGCCGGTGATCCTTTACAACGTGCCGGGCCGCACCGTTGCGGACATGAGCAACGAGACCGTCCTGCGCTGCGCGCAGGTGCCGGGCATCGTCGGCGTGAAAGAAGCGACCGGCAACATCGAGCGCGCCGCGCATCTGATCAAGTCGGCGCCCGCGCATTTCGGCATCTACAGCGGCGACGATCCCACCGCGATCGCGCTGATGCTGCTCGGCGGCCACGGTAACATTTCGGTCACCGCGAACGTCGCGCCGCGCGCAATGAGCGAACTGTGCAAGGCCGCACTCGCGGCGGACGCGAAGACCGCGCGCGAGATTCATCTGAAGCTCCTGTCGCTGCATAAAAACCTGTTCATCGAATCGAATCCGATTCCGGCCAAATGGGCGCTGCAGCAACTGGGCCGGGTGCAGGGCGGCATCCGCCTGCCGCTCACGCCGCTCGCCGCGCAGTATCACGAAGCGGTGCGCGCCGCGCTGCGCGAAGCAGGGCTGCTGGCCTAAGCGGTTCGACCGCGGCATCCCGCAGCGCCAACCAAAGACCGCCACCGGCATTCCCTTAACCGACGTCGATCCAGCCCACGTTCCCGGCAGAACCAGGCACCGCGTTCCAGCATCACGAAGGACCTCATGAAACGTTCCGCACTTTCCCTCCACGCAACCCGCATGGCGGCGCTGGCGCTTGCCCTGACGACGCTCGCCGGCTGTGACACGCTGAACGACTGGTTCGCTTCCGACCGCGTCAACTACAAGGGCGCGGGGAGCGCGCCGCCGCTCGCCGTTCCGGGCGACCTGAGCACCTCGCCGACCGATCAGCGTTATGTCGCACCGCCCGCCAATCTGGCGCTGGGCGGCGCGACGGCGCGCAGTGTCACGGCAGCGGGCAACGCGACCGAAGGCCAGCCGACCGCGCAGGACCCGTTCGGCATGCACATCGAGCGTGATGGCGATCGCCGCTGGCTGGTGATCGACGGCCGCTCGCCGGAACAACTGTGGCCGCAGCTGCAGGAGTTCTGGCAGGAAAACGGCTTCGTCCTGAAAACGGACGCGCCGGCCACCGGCATCATGGTGACCGATTGGGCGGAAAACCGCGCGAATATTCCGGACGACTGGTTCCGCCGCACGGTGGGCAAGGTGATCGACTTCGCGTACTCGTCGGGCACGCGTGACAGCTTTCGCACGCTGGTGTCGCGCGGCTCGTCCGACACCACGGACATTTCGATCACACATAGCGCGATGGAAGAAATGATGACGGGCCAGGACAAGACGTCGTCACGCTGGGAAGAGCGTCCGCGCGACCCGGCGCTCGAAGCGATGTTCCTCGCCAAGCTGATGGAGAAGTTCGGCCTGACAGAAGCGCAATCGAAGCAATTGCTGACCGACGCACGCCCGGCTACCGCGTCGGCGACGATCGACAAGAGCGCGGGTGCGTCGACGCTCGACCTGCAGGAATCGTTCGACCGTGCATGGCTGCGCGTGGGCCTCGCGCTCGACCGCACCAATTTCACCGTCGATAACCGCGATCGCGCGAAGGGCATCTATTACGTGCGCTACGCGGACTCGATGCAGGAGCTGAAGCGGGAAGGGCTGCTCGGCAAGCTGTTCTACAGCGGCAGTAGTTCGTCGAAGAAGCCGGGTCAGGAATTCCTCGTCAACGTGCGCTCGAAGAGCGACTCCGTGACGCAGGTGGCGGTGCTCGACGCGAACGGTCAGGTGGACACGTCGTCCGACGCGCAGCGCATTGTGACGCTGCTGCACGCGCAACTCAACTAAGCGAGCCGTGCGCTTCGCGAGTCTCGGCAGCGGCAGTGAAGGCAATGCGTTGCTGGTGGAGGCGCAAAGCGGCGCGACCACCACGCGCGTGTTGCTCGACTGCGGCTTTTCGGCGCGAGAAGTCGAGCGGCGCCTGACGCGGATCGGCGCGAGCGTCGAAGGTCTCGACGCCATTCTGATCACGCATGAGCATAGCGATCACATCGGCAGCGCGCTGACGCTGGCGCGCAAGTGGTCGATTCCGTTGCACATGAGCTGGGGCACCGCCCGCGCGGTAGGCGCCGATGAAGCCGATGTCGACCTTCAGGTGTTGTGGGGCGACGAGGCGGTGGCGATCGGCGACCTCAGCATCCTCCCTTACACTGCCCCTCACGATGCCCGCGAGCCGTTGCAATACGTGTTCTCGAATGGCGCGAGCCGGCTCGGCGTGCTGACCGACGTCGGCACGTCCACGCCGCATATCAGCGCGGTGCTGAGCGGCTGCGACGCGCTCGTGCTCGAATGCAATCACGATGTGCGGATGCTCGCGGGCAGCCGCTACCCGCAATCGTTGAAGGCGCGCATCGGCGGCAATCATGGGCATCTGAACAATGACGCGGCGGCCGATATTCTGGCTTCGCTCGACCGCTCGCGCCTTCGCCACCTCGTCGCTGCGCATTTGAGCCAGCAAAACAATCTGCCGGAACTGGCGCAGGCGGCGATGGCCGGTATATTGGGTGCGGCGCCTACCGACGTGGTGGTCGCTTCGCAGGATGAGGGGTTTGCTTGGCTGAGCGTGTGATGCCCGGCCGTGGGTGGTGGATCGATCACGATCGCTAACGCCGCAAGCATTGCGGCGGGACAAAGAAAAAGCCCATAACGATTTCTCGTTATGGGCTTTTTTCCTTCAGGGCGAAGCGTTCTGGGAACACCGCGCCCGCGTCAGACTCAGTTGCGGTTGCCGCCGAAGATGCCGAGCAGCGCGAGCAGGTTGACGAACACGTTATACAGGTCCAGATAGATCGCGAGCGTGGCGGTGATGTAGTTCGTTTCGCCGCCGTTCACGACGCGCTGGACGTCGAACAGCATGTAGGCCGAGAAGATCACGATGGCCATCACCGAAACCGTCAGCATCAGTGCCGACAGTTGCAGGAACACGTTGGCGACCGAAGCCAGCAACAGCACGATCACGCCCATGAACAGCCACTTGCCGAGGCCGGAAAAATCGCGCTTGCTGACCGTGGCAATGGTGGCCATTGCCGTGAAGATCACACCAGTGCCACCGAAGGCGAGCATGATCAGCGACGGCCCGTTCGAAAAACCGAGCACGAAGCTCAGGATGCGCGACAGCATCAGGCCCATGAAGAACGTGAAGCCGAGCAGCACGAACACGCCGAGCGAGCTGTCTTTCGTTTTCTGGATCGCGAACATGAAGCCGAACGCGATCGCGAAGAACGCCAGCATGCTCATTGCCGGGCTGGTGGCGGCGAACAGCGTGAAGCCGGTGGCGAGACCCACCCACGCGCCGAGCACGGTCGGAATCATGGACAGCGCCAGCAGCCAGTAGGTGTTCCGTAGTACGCGGTTGCGCGTTTCGACCGTGCTGACAGCGCCATTGCGGCCAAAGCTATACGGATGTTCGTTCATGGTCTCTCCTTACCTCAGAAACGTGTTTCGTGATGGTGGTACGGCGGTTGGGCCGCGCCGGGCGCATGGGGTGGCCGCGAGGCGCAGGTCTTCATTCCTAAGATTAGCGCCGAAGCACGGAGTTTCAATACCTCGAAATGCCCGTACGTCCTACGCTACCAGTATTTTAGAGCGCGTGCTGCGATCCTTTCAGTTCTGTAAGGGTTCAATCGCAATCATACACGGGAACATGCTACAATAGCGGATTCATTTGAATCTGTAACCTCTTAATTTTTTGGAGTTTTTATGGCGATCGAACGCACCCTGTCGATTATCAAGCCGGACGCAGTGGCCAAGAACGTGATCGGCCAGATCTACACCCGTTTCGAAAACGCTGGTCTGAAGATCGTGGCATCGCGCATGGTTCACCTGTCGCGCGCTGACGCGGAAAAGTTCTACGCCGTGCACGCTGCACGTCCGTTCTTCAAGGACCTGGTCGAATTCATGATCTCGGGCCCGGTTGTCGTGCAAGCGCTGGAAGGCGAAAACGCAATCCTGAAGCATCGCGATCTGATGGGCGCAACGGACCCGAAGAAGGCGGAAAAGGGTACGATTCGCGCCGACTTCGCGGACAGCATCGACGCTAACGCAGTCCACGGTTCGGACGCGGCTGAAACGGCTGCCGTTGAAATCGCATTCTTCTTCCCGCAAGTGAACGTCTACTCGCGTTAAGCCGCGCGTCAAGCCGGTTTGTTTTCACGCAGTTCGTGCAGCCGATCTGTTTTATCGCACGAATCGCCCGGCAAAGTAGTAAGGTAAAAGCAGCAGGAATGGGCGCGAACGGCATTGCGTTCATGCAGCTTGTTGCATGAACGCAGTCTCGCACTGAAATGGCAGGATTCGATATGACGAGCAGTCCCACCGTCAACCTTCTCGACCTTGACGCCCAAGGGCTGGTCGCCTATTGCGACAGCCTGGGCGAGAAGCCGTTTCGCGCCAAGCAATTGCAGCGCTGGCTTCATCAGTACAACGCTGCCGACTTCGACGGCATGACCGATCTCGCGAAGTCCATGCGCGAAAAGCTCAAAGGGCGCGCTTCGATCACGATGCCCGGCATCGTCAGCGACCATATTTCGACCGACGGCACACGCAAGTGGCTGATCGACGTCGGTAACGGCAACGCGGTTGAAACCGTCTACATCCCCGAAGAAACGCGCGGCACGTTGTGTGTGTCGTCGCAGGCCGGGTGTGCGGTCAATTGTCGTTTCTGTTCGACCGGCAAGCAGGGTTTCTCCCGCAATCTCTCCACCGGTGAAATCATCGGCCAGCTGCGCATGGCCGAATTTGCGCTGCGCGCATCGCGCGGCGTGGCCGGCGGCCGCGCCACGGGTGGCGACGGCAAGGGCGAGCGCGTGGTCACGAACGTCGTGATGATGGGTATGGGCGAGCCGCTGCTCAATTACGACGCGGTCGTGCCGGCCATGCGCCTGATGCTCGACGACAACGCGTACGGTCTTTCGCGCCGGCGCGTCACGCTGTCCACCTCGGGTGTCGTACCGATGATGGATCGGCTCGGCGCCGATCTGCCGGTGGCCCTCGCGGTCTCGCTGCATGCGCCTAGTGATCCGCTGCGCGACATGCTGGTGCCGTTGAACAAGAAGTATCCGCTGCGCGAACTGATGGCGGCTTGCCAGCGCTATCTGAAAGTCGCGCCGCGCGATTTCATTACGTTTGAATACTGCATGCTCGACGGCGTGAACGACAGCGAAGCGCAAGCGCGCGAATTGCTGGCCGTGACGCGCGACGTGCCGTGCAAATTCAATCTGATTCCGTTCAATCCGTTCCCTGAATCGGGCCTGATCCGCTCGAAGCCGGAACAGATCAAGCGGTTTGCACAAGTGTTGATGGACGCGGGCGTCGTCACCACGGTGCGCAAAACACGCGGCGATGACATCGACGCTGCCTGCGGTCAGTTGGCCGGTGCGGTTCAGGACCGCACGCGCCTTGCTGAGCGCACCGGGAAGGCAGCGAAGGTGATCGAGGTTCGCGCCGTGTAATCGCGCGGTATGGCAGGACCGTCGGCGTTCGCTGGAAAGTTGAGTCGATCCGCGAAAGTCGTCATGCCACCGTCGATTGAAAAGAAAGTTTGCAGAAGCGATCGGAAGCGGCACACAAAGCCGCGCATTTTGTTATAAACGGTCTGCGATCCGGGCGCGAGGTTTCAGCGGCTCCGGGTGGCACGAGTGAAAAAAGAATCGACGCGAAAGGATTTGGGATGAGTGAGCCGCAGCACCCGCAGCCGCACGACACAGACACGAACGAAGGCCATCCGGCGCCGGTTGCACGGGCGGTAGTGCAGCCTGTTGTGCAGTCGAACCTGGATTCGTTGGCGGCGGCTGGCGCACGCTTGTCCCAGTTGCGTGAATCGAAGGGCTGGTCGATCGAAGACGTATCGGCCCGCCTCAAGGTGTCGGTCAACAAGTTGCGTGCGCTCGAGTCGGGCGACATCAGCCAGTTGCCGGATACGACTTTCGCGCTCGGCGTGGTGCGTAGCTACGCGAAGATGCTCGGCGCCGATCCGGCGCCGTTCACGCAGGCATTGCGCCGCGAAACGGGTGTGCCGGCACCGGATCTGTCGATGCCGGCGTCGTCGGGTAAGGATTTGCCGCGTGGCCGGGTGTCGCTGTCGCTCGGCGGCGGCGGGCAGAAAAGCCGTTCGTGGCTGTGGGGCGTGGCGGCGGTTGTCGTGGCGGTGATTGCGCTCGCTATGTGGCATACCAATGGCGGCGATTCGACTGCGTGGCTTGCGCGTCTGAAAGCAAGCGCGAATGGCGCCACGGGCACCGCGACCGGCGCATCGGGCGCGGTGGCGCAGGGGCCGTCGGCGGGCGCGACTGCGGAAGAAGAAGCGTCGGCGCCGGAAGCGCCGGCCGCAGCAGAAAACGCAGCGTCGGCCACGCCGATGCCCGCGCCGCTGGCTACCGGTGCGGCGCCGTCATCGGCACCTGCGGTTACTGCAATGACGGCGGCGCCGAAGGGCGGCTCGCAGGCTCAGGCCGCGGCACCTGGCGCGAGCGCGCCGGCTGCCGTCGTGGCCGGGGCTTCGGCGGCAACGGTGGCGCCTGCTGCAGGCGAAGCGATCGTCGCGCTGCGGGTGACGCAGGACAGCTGGTTCAGCGTGCGCGGCAAAGATGGCAAGGAAGTGTTTTCCGGCCTCGTGCACGCAGGCGATACGAAGGAAGTGACAGGCGAGGCGCCGTTCAAAATCACGCTCGGCAACAAGGCCGGTCTCGAGTCGCTGACGCTCGACGGCGAACCGGTCGATCCGGCGAAATATTCGGCGGCCAAAGGGAATGTGGCGCGTTTCGCGCTGCCTTGACAGGTACGGTATGCGCCGCGGCCAACCAGTCTGCGGCGCTTTTTCAATTCAGGCGCTACGTTTTTGTGTAGCGCATGCGGCGTAAATGGGTTTTTCGATGCAATCCGAAGCTCAATCCCGATCCAGTAGCAAGATCGTTTCTAACGAACCGGTGTTCGGCGGCCAGGCTGCGCGGCGCAAGTCGCACGCAGTCGACGTGCGTTGGGGCGGCCAGCTCGTCACCATCGGCGGCGACGCGCCCGTGCGCGTGCAGTCGATGACCAACACGGACACGGCGGACGCGATCGGCACCGCGATCCAGATCAAGGAATTGGCGCAAGCCGGTTCGGAACTGGTGCGCATCACGGTGAACACGCCGGAGGCGGCCGCGGCCGTGCCGGCCGTGCGTGAGCAGCTCGACCGCATGGGCGTGTCGGTGCCGCTGGTCGGCGACTTCCACTACAACGGCCATCTGCTGTTGCGCGATTACCCCGCGTGCGCGGAGTCGCTGTCCAAGTACCGGATCAATCCGGGCAACGTCGGCCACGGCGCGAAACGCGACACGCAGTTCGCGCAGATGATCGAAGCCGCGGTGAAGTACGACAAGCCGGTGCGCATCGGCGTCAACTGGGGCAGTCTCGATCAGGACCTGCTCGCGAAGATGATGGACGAGAACGCGTCGCGCGCCACGCCGTGGGAAGCGCAAAGCGTGATGTACGAAGCGCTGATCCAGTCGGCGATCGGCTCGGCCGAACGCGCGGTGGAACTCGGCCTCGGGCGCGACAAGATCATCCTGTCGTGCAAGGTCAGCGGCGTGCAGGACCTGATCGCCGTGTACCGCGAACTCGCGCGCCGTTGCGAATTCGCGCTGCATCTCGGCTTGACCGAGGCAGGCATGGGTTCGAAGGGCATCGTTGCGTCGACCGCGGCGTTGTCCGTGCTGTTGCAACAGGGCATCGGCGACACGATCCGTATCTCGCTCACGCCGGAGCCGGGCGCATCGCGCACCGGCGAGGTGATCGTCGGCCAGGAAATTCTGCAGACCATGGGGCTGCGTTCGTTCACGCCGATGGTGATCGCGTGCCCGGGTTGCGGTCGCACCACCAGCACGCTGTTCCAGGAACTGGCGTCGCAAATCCAGACCTATCTGCGCACGCAAATGCCGGCATGGCGCGATCAGTATCCTGGCGTCGAAAAGATGCACGTTGCGGTGATGGGCTGCATCGTCAACGGTCCGGGCGAATCGAAGCAGGCCAATATCGGCATCAGCCTGCCGGGTTCGGGCGAAAACCCGGCCGCGCCGGTGTTCATCGACGGCGAGAAGGTCAAGACGCTGCGCGGCGAGAACATCGCGCAAGAATTCCAGCAAATCGTGAGTGACTACGTCGAGCGCCGCTACGGCCGCGCTGAAGCACTCAACTAAACATCGGCTATCGAACACAGATGACTGAACAGAAGAAAAAGCTCGAAAAGCTCTCCGGCGTGAAGGGCATGAACGACATCCTTCCGCAGGAAGCCGGGCTGTGGGAATTTTTCGAAACCACCGTCAAGTCGATGCTGCGTTCGTACGGATACCAGAATATTCGTACGCCGATCGTCGAGCATACGCAGCTGTTCAAGCGCGGTATCGGCGAAGTGACCGACATCGTCGAGAAGGAGATGTACAGCTTCACCGACGCGTTGAATGGTGAAAATCTGACCATGCGTCCCGAGAACACGGCGGCGGTGGTGCGTGCGGCTATTGAACACAACATGCTGTACGACGGTCCGAAGCGGCTGTGGTACGTCGGTCCGATGTTCCGTCACGAGCGTCCGCAGCGCGGCCGCTATCGTCAGTTCCATCAGGTCGGTGTGGAAGCGCTGGGCTTCGCGGGTCCGGACGCCGACGCTGAAATCATCATGATGTGTCAGCGGCTGTGGGACGACCTTGGCCTGATGGGTATCAAGCTCGAAATCAATTCGCTGGGTCTGGCGGAAGAACGCGCGGCGCACCGCGTCGAACTGATTGCGTACCTCGAAAAGCACGTCGACGTGCTCGACGAAGAAGCGAAGCGCCGTCTCTACACGAACCCGCTGCGCGTGCTGGACACAAAAAATCCGGCCATGCAGGAAGTCGCGCAGAACGCGCCGAAGCTGATCGATTTTCTCGGTGACGAGTCGCGTGCGCACTTCGAGGGTTTGCAGCGCATCCTGAAAGCGAACAACGTCCCGTTCACGATCAACCCCCGTCTCGTGCGCGGTCTCGATTACTACAATCTGACCGTGTTCGAGTGGGTGACCGACAAGCTCGGCGCGCAAGGCACGGTCGCGGCTGGCGGCCGCTACGATCCGCTGATCGAGCAGCTCGGCGGCAAGCCGACGGCAGCGTGCGGCTGGGCGATGGGCGTCGAGCGGATTCTCGAATTGCTGAAGGAAGAGGATCTCGTGCCCGAGGCTGAAGGCTGCGACGTGTACGTGGTCCATCAGGGCGACGCCGCGCGCGAGCAGGCCTTCATCATCGCGGAACGTCTGCGCGATACGGGGCTCGATGTGATCCTGCATTGCAGCGCCGACGGTCAGACGGCCAGCTTCAAATCGCAGATGAAGCGCGCCGACGCGAGCGGTGCGGCATTCGCGGTGGTGCTCGGCGAAGACGAAATCGCCAACGGCATGGTCGGTGTCAAACCGCTGCGCGATACAAATGCTAACGGCGGTAAAAACGAGCAACATAACGTGCCCGCCGAAGACTTGACCGAATTTCTAATCAATGCGATGGTTGCAACCGCCGAAGACGGCGACGACTGATCGCGATGTCGCCGGGCCGATTGGCTCGACACGCACACGTATCAAGAAAGAGGAAATCGCCGGGCAATGAGTTACCACGACGAACAAGAATCGATTGAAAGTCTGAAGGCATGGTGGACGCAGTGGGGCAATGCAACCACGTGGATCGTGCTGGTGGCATTGGTTGCAGCAGCCGGATGGAACGGCTGGAATTTCTGGCAACGGCGCCAGGCGGCAGAAGCCGCGGTGCTGTATGACCAGGTGCAGCAAGCCGTGGCATCGGGTGACAAGGCCCGGATCACGCGCGCCGCCACCGACATGGAAGACAAGTTCAGTCGCACCGCGTATGCACAGATGAGCGCGCTGGGCGCAGCCAAGGCGCTCTACGCGGCAGGCGACGAAGCCGGTGCGAAGGCCCAGTTGCAATGGACCATCGATCACGCGAAGGACGACGAGTTCAAGCAGATCGCCAGGCTGCGCATGGCGTCACTGCTGCTCGACGAGAAGGCTTACGACCAGGGCCTCGCGTTGCTCGCCGAACCGCAATCCGACGCGTTCAAGGGCGTCGTGGCGAACCGCCGCGGCGATCTGCTCGCCGCCCAGGGCAAGCGCGACGATGCGCGCACGGCCTACAAACTCGCGCTCGACTCGCTGTCGAAAAACGACAGCTCGGCACGCCAGTTGATTCAGTTCAAGCTGGACGCGCTGGGCGGCTGACCGCCGCACATAGTGCGCCGCACGAACGACCAACCGGTCTCCTTTAATTAATTTCCTGAATGCTTCGTCCACCGATGAATCTGCTGAAACGTTACGCCGTGCCCGTTATCTGTGCGATGACCGTCCTCACGATGGCGGCTTGCTCATCCACGAAAGACGAGCGCCGCGTGCCGACGCCGCTCACCGAGTTCAAACCCGTGCTCGACGTGCAGCAGGCCTGGACGGCGAGCGTAGGCAAGGCGGGCCGTTACCTGTTCGCACCGGTCGCTGTCGGCAACGCGGTGTTCGCCGCAGGCGCGAACGGCTCGGTTGCGAAGATCGACGCGCAAACCGGCAAGGACATCTGGCGCGTCAAGCTGCGTGACGATCTGTCGGCGGGTGTCGGCAGCGACGGCACGCTCACGGCGGTCGGCGGTCTGAAGGGCGACGTCTACGTGCTCGGCGCGGATGGCAAACAGTTGTGGACCGCGAAGGCGCCGGGCGAAATCATTTCGCCGCCGCTGGTCGGCAACGGTCTCGTGGTGGTGCGCACGGTCGACGGGCAGCTCGTCGCTTTCAATGCGCAAACCGGCGAGCAGAAGTGGAACTACCGCAACCGCGCAGTGCCGCTCAATCTGCGGGTGTCGGCGGGCATGACCTTCGCGGGCGACGCGGCCGTGCTGGCCGGTTTCCCGGGCGGCTCGTTCGCCGCGATCAACCTGCAGACCGGCGACGCTTACTGGCAGACCCCGGTGTCGTATCCGAAGGGCGTGACGGAAGTGGAGCGTATCAACGACGTGACCGGGCCGCCCACGCTGGTCGGCTCGCAAACCTGCGCGGTGACGTTCCAGGGCCAGATTGGCTGTTTCGACGCGAACTCAGGCCGCGTGGTGTGGGAAAAGGCGTTCTCGAGCACGAGCGGCCTCGCGCAGGATGACCGCACCGTGGTGGCGGCGGACGACTGGTCGGTGGCGTCCGCGTTCGACGTCAACACCGGCGCGGTGCTGTGGAAGAATGACCAGTTGAAGAACCGCGATCTGAGCGTGCCGTTCCTGCTGGGCCGCGCTGCGGTGTTTGGCGACTATCAAGGCTACGTGCACTTCCTGTCGGCTGCCGACGGCACGCTCGTCGCCCGCGTGAAGACCGACGGCAGCGCGATTACCGCGGCACCGGTGCTGGCCGGTGAGACGCTGGTCGTGCAGACGCGCGACGGCGGCCTGTACGGCTTTCGCCCGCGCTGATCGCGCGAGGCTTGCGTTCGAGCGCGCAGGCCGGCTTCGCCGGCCGCGCGCGTTTCTGTCGAGCGGGTTTTGATTGTTGTCGTATCGCAAAGCAAGTAGAAGAATTTTGCCGGAGTGGCTGGTCCGGCAAGTCGGATCGGACAGGGCACGTGTGAGCCTCGTGTCCCTTGGTGGCTGCTTGCGGCACCACCTGTCGGCGGCCTCGCAGATCCATCGCCCGCGAACGGGCGTGCGGGCCGTCGAGCAAGAAAGACTGAATCTGGCGGCCCGTTGGCGCTGCCCATACAGCCAAATCCCCGTCCGCCCGGGTGTGCATATTGCCCGCACATCCGAGGCTGGTCGAATTCGTGATAATTTTCGTCAAACGCTGCCGTGTGGCGGTCGCATGGCGTCGCTACGCGAGCGGTCGATTTCGATCCCGCGTTTCACCGTGAACAACATCTGATGAAACCCGTTATTGCCCTCGTCGGGCGCCCCAATGTGGGGAAATCCACGCTGTTCAACCGCCTCACGCGCTCGCGTGACGCGCTGGTTGCCGACCTGCCCGGTCTCACCCGCGATCGCCATTACGGCGAGGGGCGCACCGGCGAGCGGCCGTATCTGGTCGTCGATACCGGCGGCTTCGAGCCGGTCGCGAAAGACGGCATCCTGCACGAGATGGCGCGTCAAACCCGCCAGGCGGTCGAGGAATCCGACATCGTCGTGTTCATCGTCGACGGCCGCAACGGTCTCGCGCCGCAGGACAAGTCGATTGCCGACTATCTGCGCAAGGTCGGCAGGCCGATCTTCCTCGTCGTCAACAAGGCCGAGGGGATGAAGTACACGACTGTCGCCGCCGACTTCTACGAACTCGGTCTCGGCGACCCGCGCGCGATTTCGGCCGCGCACGGCGACGGCGTCACGGAAATGATCAACGAGGCGCTCGGCGTCGCGTACGCCGGCCAGCCGGAAGAAAGCGACGACGAGAAAGCGGCGCGCGGCGTGAAGATCGCGATCGTCGGCCGTCCGAACGTCGGTAAGTCGACGCTGATCAACGCGCTGGTCGGCGAAGAGCGCGTGATCGCGTTCGACATGCCGGGCACCACGCGCGATTCGATCTACGTCGACTTCGAGCGCCAGGGCAAGCCGTACACGCTGATCGACACGGCCGGCTTGCGCCGCCGCGGCAAGGTGTTCGAAGCGATCGAAAAATTCTCGGTGGTGAAGACGCTGCAATCGATCTCGGACGCGAACGTCGTGATCCTGCTGCTTGACGCGCGCCAGGACATCTCCGAACAGGACGCGCACATTGCCGGTTTCGTCGTGGAGCAGGGCCGCGCGCTGGTGGTGGGCGTGAACAAATGGGACGGTCTCGATCCGCATGTGCGCGAGCGCACCAAAGCGGACCTCGAACGCAAACTAAAATTTCTCGACTTCGCGAAATTCCATTTCATTTCCGCGGCGGAGAAAACCGGTATTGGTCCGCTGATGCGTTCGGTCGACGATGCATACACTGCGGCAATGGCCAAGCTGCCGACGCCGAAGCTCACGCGCGCGCTGATCGATGCGGTCGAATTCCAGCAGCCGCGTCGTCGTGGTCCGGTGCGGCCGAAACTGCGTTACGCGCACCAGGGCGGACAGAATCCGCCGATCATCGTGATTCACGGCAACGCACTCGATGCGATCACCGAAACGTATAAACGTTACCTCGAAAACCGCTTCAGGGAAACTTTCAAGTTGACTGGGACTCCATTGCGAATAGAGTTCAGATCATCGACGAACCCTTACGCGGACAAAGGCTGAAACCCGCGTGCGTGTTGGGTTTGGGCGCAGGACCCCGGCTCTCGCGCAAAAACGAAAATCGGCTATAGTGTAGCGGTTGACGGCTGATCTCTTTTTCCTCACCGTCAATTCAGTCAACCTGCAAAAAAATACGGAGTTTGCTATGAGCAACAAAGGGCAATTGTTACAAGACCCGTTTTTGAACGCACTGCGTAAAGAGCATGTGCCGGTGTCGATCTACCTGGTCAACGGCATCAAGCTTCAAGGGAACATCGAATCGTTCGACCAGTACGTCGTGTTGCTCCGGAATACGGTCACCCAGATGGTCTACAAGCACGCAATCTCGACGGTCGTGCCAGCCCGCCCGGTGAATTTCCACCCGGATTCCGAACAGTCCTAACCCCCGTCGCGGCCGGCGTAGCGTCGCCCGTTGGCGATTACTCCCGGCCGCCTCATTTTGATACCCTCCAATTTGATCAATGCAGCGCTTGTCGGCATCGACTTCGGTAAGATCGATTTCGAAGCCAGTCTCGAAGAACTCAGCCTGCTCGCGCAAAGCGCGGGCGCGAATCCCTTAGTCACCCTCACCGGACGCCGCTCCAGTCCCGACGCGAAGATGTTCGTCGGCAGCGGCAAGGCCGAAGAATTGCGCCTTGCCTGTGAGGCGAACGACATCGAACTCGTGATCTTCAATCACGCTCTGGCGCCTGCGCAGCAGCGCAATCTGGAGCAAGCGCTTAATCGGCGCGTGGTCGATCGCACGAGTCTCATCCTCGATATTTTTGCGCAACGCGCCCGCAGTCACGAAGGCAAGCTGCAGGTCGAGCTCGCGCAGCTGCAATATCTGTCGACCCGGCTGATTCGCGCATGGACCCACCTCGAACGCCAGAAAGGCGGTATCGGTTTGCGCGGTCCCGGCGAAACGCAGCTCGAAACCGACCGCCGTCTGATCGGCGAGCGCATCAAGGCGCTCAAGACGCGGCTCGAAAAACTGCGCCGTCAGCACGGCACGCAGCGCCGCGCGCGCAGCCGCAACCAGACGATGTCGGTATCGCTGGTCGGCTATACGAACGCGGGCAAGTCCACGCTCTTTAATGCGCTCACGAAAGCTCAGGCGTATGCCGCCGACCAGCTGTTCGCGACGCTCGACACGACCTCACGGCGCGTCTATCTCGGCGACGAAGCGGGGCAGGTGGTGGTGTCCGACACGGTCGGCTTCATTCGGGAATTGCCGCACCAGCTGGTCGCGGCGTTTCGCGCGACGCTCGAAGAAACCATTCATGCCGACCTGCTTCTGCATGTGGTCGATGCGTCGAGCGCGGTGCGCCTCGACCAGATCGATCAGGTGAACGAGGTATTGCACGCGATCGGCGCGGACACGATCCGCCAGGTGCTGGTGTTCAACAAGATCGACGCGGTGCCGGAGCTGGCGGCCCGTGGCGACGCGGTCGAGCGGGATGAGTATGGTAATATTTCGCGCGTCTTTTTGAGCGCGCGCACCGGGCAAGGGCTGGATACGTTGCGTGCTGCCATCGCTGAAATCGCTACTGCTGAACCGCTTGCCGATACGTTGATCGATCGGTCGGAAGAAGGCCGGTCGGCAGCACCGCGCGACGACGACCGCAAGGTTCCAGAACTCGGGCACTGACCCATTCCAATTGCACTGACCCGCTGTCTACTCTGGTGAACGAACACAGGTGAACGATTACAACGAGCGGAGTATCTGGCTGCGCATGCGAGCCTTGCTTTCACTGAACGATCCGCGCTGGGGCCGGGGAGACGGCAATGGCGACCGGCAACGGCCCAACGATCCCAAGCGTCCGCCGAAGGACGGAGAAGGTCCGCCCGATCTCGACGAGATGTGGCGTGATTTCAACCGCCGCTTGAGCCGGATCTTCGGACGCAAGGGCGGTGGTGCGGGCGGCGGCCGTCCGGACAACGGACGTGGCGCGCGCATCGGCGTGGGCATCGTGATCGGCGTGCTGATCGCGATCTATCTCGGCAGCGGCGTGTTTGTCGTTCAGGATGGCCAGGCCGCGGTCGTCATCCAGTTCGGTAAGTATCGCTACACTGCAGGGCAAGGCGTGCACTGGCGTCTGCCGTATCCGTTCGAAGCACATGAGTTCGTCAATATCGGCCAGGTCCGCCAGGTCGAGATCGGCCGCAACAACGTGGTACGCCCGGCGAACGTGAAGGACGCGTCGATGCTCACGCACGACGGCGATATCGTCGACGTTCGGTTCGCGGTGCAATACCAGGTGCGCAAGCCCACCGACTATCTGTTCCGCAGTGGAGACCCTGATCAGAGCGTCACGCGTGCTGCTCAGTCGGCGGTGCGCGGCATCGTCGGTGCGCGCAGCACGAACGAAGTCCTCGATCAGGATCGCGAAACAATGCGCCAGCAACTGGTGGCGGCGATCCAGCAATCCCTCGATCAATACGAATCCGGCCTCGCCGTGACGGGTGTGACGATCCAGAGCGTGCAGATGCCCGAGCAGGTGCAGGCCGCGTTCGACGACGCCGCCAAGGTGCGTCAGGAAAACGAGCGCGCGAAGCGCGATGCGCAGGCTTATGCGGCGGATCTGTTGCCGCGTGCGCAAGCCGATGTGGCGCGCCAGATCGAAGAAGCGAAGACCTACAGCGAGAAGACGGTGGCGCAGGCACAAGGCGAAGCCGACCGCTTCAAGCAGGTATTCGCGCAGTACTCGAAAGCGCCCGCCGTGGTCCGCACGCGCATGTACATGGAAACCATGCAGCAGATTTACTCGACTACGACCAAGGTGTTTGTGGACAGCAAGAACGGCAACAACGTGTTGTATCTGCCGCTCGACAAGCTGGCCGAGCAGGGCCGGCAGCGCGTCGCCGACGCCGCTGCGGCCACGCCGGGCGCTGCGGCCGCAGGTGCGCCGCAAGCGGCGAGTGCCGCGGCGCCGTCGGGCGCTTCCGCCCCTGTCGCGGGAGCGGCAACCGCACCCGCCGCGAGCGATGTGCCCGCCAGCCAGCCGGGAGCCAGCGGCGCCTCGATGCGTTCACGCGAAGCCTTCCGCAATCGCATGCGCGAAGACGACGTTCAATAAGGAGCGCACAACATGAACAAGATCATTGCGCTCGTCGTGGCTGTCGTCATCGTGCTGTTTGCGGCTTCGTCGATGGTGTTCGTCGTCGATCAGCGGCACATGGCCGTGTTGTCGTCGCGTGGCGATACGCCGTCCACGTTGCTCGGCCCGGGTCTGCACGTCAAATTACCGCCGCCGCTGCAAACGGTTACGCTGGTCGACAACCGCATCCAGTCGCTCGACACGCCTGACGAAGACCGCTTCGCCACGTCGGATAAGACCGATCTGCTGGTCAATCCGGTCATCAGGTTCCGCGTGACCGATCCGCTCAAGCTGCTCGCCGAAACGAAGGGTGACGTGCAAAGCCTGCCGGACCGGCTCGCGTTGCTGTCGCGCACTGCGCTCGGCGATGCGTTCGGCAAGTTCACGCTGACCGATGCGCTCTCCAAACAGCAAAGCGTCGCCGACGAAGCACGCGGCGCGATGGACAAGGGCGCGGCCTCGCTGGGCGTGTCGGTGGTCGACGTGCAACTGACGCGTGTCGATTTCCCGGCGGGTATGACCGATTCGGTCTTCAAGCGGATGATCGCCGCCCGCGAGCAGATCGCCGCCGACGAACGCGCGAAGGGCGCGGCCGAGGCCAACCAGATCAAGGCGGACGCACTCGCGCAACAGCAGGCGGTGCTCGCCGATGGTTATAGCCAGGCGCAGACCATCCGCGGCGAAGGCGATGCGAAGGCAGCGGAAATCGCCGCCGAAGCGTTCGGCAAGGATCCGCAGTTCTATCAGTTTTATCTGAGCATGCAGGCATACAAGAAGACCTTCAAGCCGGGCGACCTGATCGTGGTCGATCCGAACAACGAGTTCTTCCGCTTCATGCGTAGTCCGACCGGTGGCGTTACGCCGGACGCTCCCGCGGTCTCGCGCAAACACTGATAACCGGAAGGCCGCGGCATTCGCATCGCGGCCCGTTGAATTCGCATGGATATAGCCGGCTCGTTACTGCTCGCGATCGCGTTGATGCTGATTATCGAGGGGATGTTCCCCTTCGTTTTTCCGGCCGCCTGGCGCGACACGTTCCGTAAAATAGCGGAACGGCCTGCGCACCAGATTCGCGTGGGCGGTCTGATCGTGATGCTGCTCGGGCTAATCCTGCTGTTCATCGTGACCTGACGGGCCGCGTCGGCGAGTGGGCGGCACGTGTGCTGCCCGATTGCTCGCAGGGCCAACGCCCGGTTTGGGTGCGCTGGGCGCTGTAGCACACGGTGATATCCGCTTGAAGCGCTGTCGGCGGATCGCGCCGATGCCCGCGACAGTCGCCAGAATCGAGCCGCCGCCCGCCATTCACACACTCACTTACCGGCGCTTCAGCCGCCGTGTTCAACGTCGTAGGACTGTATCGATGTCGACCTGGTTACTTCCCGAGAATATTGCCGACGTGCTGCCGTCGGAAGCCCGCAAGATCGAAGAGTTGCGGCGCCATTTGCTGGACCGTTTCCGTTCGTACGGCTACGAGATGGTGATGCCGCCGCTGCTCGAATACCTCGAGTCGCTGCTCACCAGTGGCGGCCATGATCTGAATCTGCGCACCTTCAAGCTCGTCGATCAATTGTCCGGCCGCACGCTCGGCCTGCGCGCCGACATTACGCCGCAAGTTGCGCGTATCGATGCGCATCTGCTGAACCGCCAGGGCGTTACGCGTCTTTGCTACGCGGGCAACGTCGCCCATACGCGGCCGCGCGGCCTGCACGCGACGCGCGAGCAGATCCAGATCGGCGCGGAAATTTACGGTCACGCCGGCCTCGAAGCGGATCTGGAGATCCAGCAACTGATGCTCGACGCGCTGCGTCTGGCCGGGCTCGCCAAAGTGCGCCTTGATCTGTGTCATGCGGGCGTGCTCGCGGCCTTGATCGAAGCTGAGCCGGCTGCGGCCGACCTCGGCCAGTCGCTCTACGACGCGCTGGCGGGCAAGGACGTGCCGCGCCTCGTCGAACTGACGGAGGGGCTCACGCCGGTGATTCGCGACGCGCTGCGCGCGCTGCCCACGCTGTACGGCGACGCCTCGATCCTCGACGAAGCCCGGGCGCGCCTGCCCAACGCACCGGCGATCGCCCGCGCGCTCGACGACCTCGCGTTCCTCGCGAGTCAGGTGGACGGCGCCGAAGTGATGATCGACCTCGCCGACTTGCGAGGCTATGCGTACCACAGCGGCGTGATGTTCTCCGCGTACGTCGACGGCGTGCCGAACGCGGTAGCGCGCGGCGGTCGTTACGACCACGTCGGCCAGGCTTATGGCCGGGCTCGCGCGGCAACCGGTTTTTCGCTCGATCTGCGTGAAGTCGCGCGCATCTCGCCGGTCGAAGCGCGCAGCAGCGCGATTCTCGCCCCGTGGCAGCACGACGACGCGTTGCGCGTGAGCGTCGCCGCGTTGCGCGATGCCGGTGAAGTGGTGATCCAGGCGCTGCCTGGCCACGAGCACGATCTGGATGAATTCGCGTTCGACCGCGTGTTGGTCGAGCGCAACGGTGCATGGGTCGTCGAACCGCGCGCCTGAGCGCGTTCCGGCTGATCCTTGAGGGGTTATTCCCGACACCTGCCAGACGGCGGCGAAAGTGCCGCTGAACCAGGCGCGGTGAGTCGCCGCGCCGTCTTTCCTATACCCAACATAACGTGCATACCGTTGAGCGGAAACGGAAAAATTCGGAAGGTTCCGCGAACATAGGTAGAATACGTTTTTAACCAGCTTACGAAACAACATGTCTGCCAGCGCAGTGAATGTGAACCCCGGGCGTAACGTCGTCGTCGTGGGAACCCAGTGGGGTGATGAGGGCAAGGGCAAGATCGTCGACTGGCTGACGGACCACGCCCAAGGCGTCGTTCGCTTCCAGGGCGGTCACAATGCCGGTCACACGCTCATCATCGGCGGCAAGAAAACCATCTTGCGTCTGATTCCGTCGGGCATCATGCATCCCGGCGTCGCGTGCTACATCGGCAATGGCGTCGTGTTGTCGCCGGAAGCGCTGTTCAAGGAAATCGGCGAACTCGAAGCCGCCGGCGTCGATGTCCAGAACCGCCTGTTCATTTCCGAAGCCACTACGCTGATCCTGCCGTATCACATCGCCATCGACCAGGGCCGCGAAGCGCGCCGTGGCGCGGGCAAGATCGGCACGACCGGCCGCGGCATCGGCCCGGCCTACGAAGACAAGGTGGCACGCCGCGGCTTGCGCGTGCAGGACCTGTTCGAGCCGGCGACGTTCGCCGAACGCCTGCGCGAAAACCTCGACTATCACAACTTCGTGCTCACGCAATACCTGGGTGTCGCCGCTGTCGACTTCCAGCAAACGCTCGACACGATGCTGAGCTACGCCGACCGTCTGAAGCCGATGGTCACGGATGTTTCGCGCCGTCTGTACGACGCGAATGCCGCCGGCAGCAATCTGCTGTTCGAAGGCGCGCAAGGCACGCTGCTCGACATCGACCACGGCACCTATCCGTTCGTCACGTCGAGCAACTGCGTGGCAGGTGCGGCGACGGCGGGCGCGGGCGTCGGTCCGCAAAAGCTGAACTATATTCTCGGTATCACCAAGGCGTACTGCACGCGCGTCGGTTCGGGCCCGTTCCCGAGCGAACTGTACGATGCGGACAACGCCGCGCGTCAGGAAGCGATCGGCCTGGAACTGGCCACCGTCGGTAAGGAATTCGGCTCGGTCACCGGCCGTCCGCGCCGCACCGGCTGGCTCGACGTCGCCGCGCTGCGCCGCTCGATCCAGATCAACGGCGTGTCGGGTCTATGCATGACCAAGCTCGACGTGCTCGACGGCCTCGACGAAGTGAAGCTATGCGTCGGCTACACGGTCGACGGCAAGAATGTCGATCTGCTGCCGCGTGGCTCGTCGGAAGTCGCGCGTTGCGTGCCGGTGTACGAAACCTTCGCGGGCTGGAAGGAAAGCACCGTCGGCATCAAGGAATGGGACAAGCTGCCGGCCAATGCGCGCGCGTATCTGTCGCGTGTGCAGGAAGTCGCGGGCATTCCGATCGACATGGTGTCGACCGGTCCGGATCGCGACGAGACCATTCTGCTGCGTCATCCGTTCAAGGTTTAAGCCATGGTTCAAGGTGTACCCATGATCGCGATGAAAGATCCGCGCAATGACGACAAGAACCTGTGGGTCGGCTGGGACGAGTATCACCGGCTAATCGAATTGCTGGCGCTCGACGTGCACGAATCGGGCTGGAAGTTCGATCAGATCCTGTGCCTCGCGCGCGGCGGCCTACGCGTGGGCGACCAGCTCTCGCGCATCTACGACCTGCCGCTGGCGATTCTCGCCACCAGCTCGTATCGCGAAGCGGCCGGCACGGAGCAGGGCGAACTCGACATCGCGCAATACATCACGATGACGCGCGGCGAGCTGCACGGCAACGTGCTGCTGGTCGACGACCTGGTCGATTCGGGCGTCACGCTGGCGCGGGTTCAGCAGCATCTGAAGGAACGCTATCCGGCGATTACCGCGGTGCGTTCGGCGGTGCTCTGGTACAAGGGCTGCTCGAAGGTGAAGCCCGATTACCACGTGCAGTATCTGCCCACCAATCCGTGGATTCATCAACCGTTCGAGGAGTGGGACACGGTTCGTCCGCACAACCTCGGCGCGTGGATCAAGCGCGGTGTCGCGCAGGCGCAGGAGTCGTCGGGAGAGTGATGTGGACTTCGGCGCTTTAACCATCGCGTCGTTTGCACCGCAGTGCCCGCAAAGCGGAGCCCGTATGGGCTCCGTTTTTTTTTGCGCATCCATCCCGCCTGCGCGCGGCTCGAATGCACTTCGCAATCCGCGTGATGGCGGCGCCGGCCGGACGGCCGACCCCGCAGACGCGTGCAAAACGCAGTGCTACACTGCGCGGACTATCCACGTGGTGTATCCACAACAAGCAGGGCGGCGTCAGGCGGGCAGTTTAGAATAGCGGTCGTTTTTTCCGCTCAGGGAACGGATTCCTCGCGTCTATGACAGATAACAATCACGAGCACAAACAGCCACTGCCTTCCCTCGCGATTGCTGCGATCGGAGTGGTGTTCGGCGATATCGGCACGAGCCCGTTGTATTCGTTGAAAGAGGCATTCAGCCCGTCGCACGGCATTCCACTGACCGAGCAATCGATCCTCGGTGTGATCTCGCTGCTGTTCTGGGCGATCATGATCGTGGTCGGCGTCAAGTACGTGCTGTTCGTGATGCGCGCGGACAATAACGGCGAGGGCGGCGTGCTCGCGCTGATGGCGCTGGCGCTGCGCTCGCTGGACGAGAAGTCGAAAATGGCCGGCCTGCTGGTGATGCTCGGCATCTTCGGCGCCTGCATGTTCTATGGCGATGCGGTGATTACGCCGGCCATCTCGGTGATCTCGGCGGTCGAGGGCCTCGAGATTGCGGCGCCCCATCTGTCACATCTGGTGCTGCCGCTGACGATCGTCATCCTGATTCTGCTGTTCTGGATTCAGCGGCACGGCACGGCGATGGTCGGCCGCCTGTTCGGCCCGATCATGGTGGTGTGGTTCGTCGTGCTCGCCGCGCTCGGCCTGTGGCATATCGGGCAGGCGCCCAACGTGATCCGCGCGCTGAACCCGTATTACGCGTACTCGTTCATGGCCGCGCACGTGCTGCAGGCCTATGTGGTGCTCGGCTCGGTCGTGCTGGTGCTGACCGGCGCCGAAGCGCTGTACGCCGACATGGGCCACTTCGGCGCGAAGCCGATCCGCATGGCGTGGTATCTGCTGGTGATGCCGTCGCTGGTGCTGAACTATTTCGGCCAGGGCGCGCTGCTCATGCACGACCCGAAGGCCATCGAAAATCCGTTCTTCCTGCTCGCACCCGACTGGGCGTTGCTGCCGCTCGTCGTGCTGTCGACGGTGGCGACGGTGATCGCCTCGCAGGCCGTGATCTCCGGCGCGTATTCGCTGACGAGCCAGGCGATCCAGCTTGGCTACGTGCCGCGCATGAAGATCCTGCACACGTCGGAACTGGCGATCGGGCAGATCTATGTGCCCGTGGTGAACTGGATGCTGCTGTTCATCATCCTGTGCATCGTGATCGCCTTCAAGAGCTCGGACAATCTCGCCGCCGCGTACGGTATCGCGGTGACGGCGACGATGGTCATCACGACGATCCTCGCGTGCGTTGTGATGGTCAACGTGTGGAACTGGAACAAGCTGCTGGTGGCGTTGATCATCGGTGTGTTCATGACGATCGACCTGGGCTTTTTCGGCGCCAATCTGCTGAAGGTCGAGGAGGGGGGCTGGCTGCCGCTCGGTATCGGCGCACTGCTGTTCTTCCTGCTGATGACCTGGTTCAAGGGCAGGATGATCGTCAAGGAGCGCACGGCCGCCGACGGTATCCCGCTGATGCCGTTCCTGCAGGGGTTGCTTGCCCATCCGCCGCATCGCGTGTCGGGGACGGCGATCTATCTGACCGGCAGCGATACGCTGGTGCCGGTGAGCCTGCTGCACAACCTGAAGCACAACAAGGTGCTGCATGAACGCACGATCTTCCTGACCTTCGTGACGCGCGATATTCCGTACGTGAACGACGCGGAGCGTGTGACGGTCAAGGATTTCGACGGTGGTCTGTATCTCGTGAAGGCGGCGTACGGCTTCAACGAAACGCCCGATGTGAAGGCGGTGCTGCTCGAAGTCGGCCGCACGCACGACATGACCTTCGAGCTGATGGACACGTCGTTCTTCCTCGCTCGCGAAACGGTGGTGCCGACGCAACTGCCGGGCATGTCGGTGTGGCGCGAGCGCGTGTTCGCATGGATGCATCAGAACGCCGCGAAGCCGACGGACTTCTTCAGCATTCCGGCCAACCGGGTGGTGGAGTTGGGAACCAAGATCGAGATCTGAGCACGGTCACAGCGGGTTGCTGGGCGCTTCGTACGACGGGGCGCGAAAACAAAAAGCCCACGCGATTGCGTGGGCTTTTTGTTTGGGTTTCTTCAAGGGCTTCGTTGCCGCATCGGCGCATTCATCGCCGCGCGAGCGCTCAGGCGATGAAGGTGCGCACATGCCTGCCCGGAAGCATACGTAGGCCAGCGCGTGAGCGGGTCAACATACCGCCCACGCGCAAACCCGACGCGCTTACTTCTGCTTGAGCTTCGCGAACGCGGCAGCCATCGCACCACCCGGTTCCGGTTCGCGCGAGCGTTGCTGCGAAGCGCCTCGTCCTGCACCGCCCGAGCGGGCGGCACCGCCGCGATCCTGCTGCGCGCCGCCGCCGCTGCGTGCTGCAGCCGCGCCGAACTCGTCGTCCAGACGCATGGTCAGCGCGATGCGCTGACGCTTCACGTCGACTTCGAGCACCTTCACCTTGACGATCTGGCCGGCCTTGACGACTTCGTGCGGGTCCTTGATGAACTTCGTCGACATCGCCGATACGTGCACGAGACCATCCTGATGCACACCGATGTCGATGAACGCGCCGAACGCCGCCACGTTCGTCACCACGCCTTCGAGCACCATGCCCGGCGTCAGATCGCTGACCTTCTCGACGCCTTCGCGGAACGTCGCGGTCTTGAACTCGGGGCGCGGGTCGCGGCCCGGCTTTTCGAGTTCGAGCAGAATATCGCGCACGGTCGGCAGGCCGAAACGCTCGTCGACGAATTCACTCGGTGACAGCCCGCGCAGCGCGTCGCGATTGCCGAGCACTTCGCCGACCTGCTTGCTGATCTTCGCGAGCATCCGTTCGACGACCGGATACGCTTCCGGGTGCACCGACGAACGGTCGAGCGGATTCTCGCCGTTGTTGATGCGCAGGAAGCCGGCGGCCTGTTCGAAGGTTTTGTCGCCGAGACGCGGCACCTTGCGCAGCTGCTCGCGCGACGGGAACGGACCGTTCGCATCGCGATAATCGACGATGTTGCGCGCGAGCGTTGCGTTCAGGCCCGACACGCGCGCGAGCAGCGCGACCGACGCGGTGTTCGCATCGACGCCGACCGCGTTCACGCAGTCTTCGACCACCGCGTCGAGCGAGCGCGCCAGTTCGCGCTGATTGACGTCGTGCTGATACTGGCCGACGCCGATCGCCTTCGGCTCGATCTTCACGAGTTCGGCGAGCGGGTCCTGCAGGCGGCGCGCAATCGACACTGCGCCGCGCAGCGACACGTCCATGTCGGGGAATTCCTTCGCCGCGAGTTCGGAGGCCGAGTACACCGACGCGCCCGCTTCGGACACGACGATTTTCTGCAGCTTGAATTCCGGATGACGCGCAATCAGCTCGCTCGCGAGCTTGTCCGTTTCACGCGACGCCGTGCCGTTGCCGATGCTGATCAGCTCGGCCTGCGTCTGCGCGCAGATGCGCGCGAGTTTCGCGATGGAGCCGTCCCAGTCGCGGCGCGGTTCGTGCGGATAGATCACGTCGGTGGCGAGCACCTTGCCGGTTCGATCGACCACCGCGACTTTCACGCCGGTGCGCATCCCCGGATCGAGACCGATCACGGCCTTCGGGCCGGCGGGTGCGGCCAGCAGCAGGTCCTTCAGATTGCGCGCGAACACGCGGATTGCTTCGTGTTCGGCTTCGTCGCGCAGGTTGGTCAGCAGTTCGTTTTCGATGTGCGGCTGCACCTTCACGCGCCAGCACCAGCGGCACACGTCGGAGAGCCATTTGTCGGCCGGGCGGTTCTGATTGGCGATGCCGAAGTGGCGCGCGATCAGCGCTTCGCCCGGATGCGGCACTTGTGCGTCGAGCTCTTCGCCGAGGCCCAGCTTGACCATCAGCACGCCCGCATTGCGGCCGCGGAACAGCGCCAGCGCGCGATGCGACGGCACCGTGCGGATGGTCTCCGCGTAATCGTAGTAGTCGCGGAATTTCTCTTCTTCCGCGTTCTCCTTGCCCTCGACCACTTTCGACGACACCACGCCCTGGTTGAACAGGTAGTCGCGCAGCTTGCCGAGCAGCTCGGCCGTTTCGCCGAACTGTTCGGAGAGGATGTCGCGTGCGCCGTCGAGCGCGGCCTTGACGTCGGCGACGCCTTTCTCGGCGTCCACGTACGCGGCGGCTTCGGTTTGTGGATCGAGCAGCGGATTGGCCAGCAGCGCGTCGGCGAGCGGCTGAAGACCGGCTTCACGCGCGATCTGCGCGCGCGTGCGGCGCTTCGGCTTATACGGGAGGTACAGATCTTCCAGCACCTGCTTGCTGTCGGCGCCTTCGATCGCGCTGCGCAGCTCGTCGGTGAGCTTGCCCTGTTCGTCGATGCTCGTGATGATCGCGGCGCGCCGGTCTTCCAGTTCGCGCAGATACAGCAGGCGTTCCTCGAGATTGCGCAGTTGCGTGTCGTCGAGATTGTCGGTCACTTCCTTACGGTAGCGGGCGATGAACGGAACAGTCGCTCCTTCGTCGAGAAGTTGCACCGCGGCCGCGACCTGGCGCGGCTGGACGGACAGTTCGGCGGCGATGCGCTGTACGATCTTGAGTGCTACGGTTTCCGTCATAAGGTCTTGGTGTTCCTGCGGACTCAGTCAGGGGCCGCGCGCTGACGGCGCGTCGGGACACGCCGGGCGTGTGCGCTGCGACCAGGTTGCTGGAGCGGGGCATTTTGCCATAAATGCCAAAGGGCTCAACCGCAGGGTGATAGAATTTCGGGCATGTTCCGCTGACCCTCTACGACGTTGCCAATCTCCTTGTCCCTCAACCGCCTGGGCTCCCGCTTGGTCTCTCGCCTGTCACCGGGTTTGTCGCCGGTATTGCCAGAATCGCCGCTGTTTTCGTCGCGTTTGTCGCTCACCTCGATGGTGTCGGCGGCGCGCGCCGCGCTTGGGTCCATGTTCGGGTCCACCTTCGGGTCCACTATCATCGCGCAGCGGATGTTCGCCGTATCGTGCGCGTCGTGTGTGATGGCGGCCGCGCTGGCCCTGTCCGCAACACCGGTCGCGGCGCAAACGCCGGCGTCGGCGGGCAATAGCCCGGCGGTGCCCGCGGAGGCTGTAGCGCCGGCAGCAGCAACAACCGCGCAGGACGAAGCGCCGGCCGGCGACGCGGACACCGACAGCGCGGCGAGTGCCGATAGCGCGAGCGACGCGGCCGCACCGGACAACTCGTTCGAAGCGCGGCAACGCGCGCTGGATCAGCGCAGCGACGAGAACAACTACACCTACGGCGTCGCGCAGCACAATTGCTACAGCCGGTTCTTCGTCAATCACTGCCTGAACCGGGCGCGCGACAGCATGCGTGCGGTGCAGGCGGAGATCCGCAAGGAACAGCTCGCGCTCGACGGCGAGCAGCGTGCGCAACGCGCGCGCGCGCGCGACGAACGGGCCGCGCTGCGCCGCGCCCGCAACGAAGCGGATGCGCCGCAGCGTGCCGCCGAAGATACGCGCAACGAACAGGCTTACCAGGACAAGCAGCGTCAGCACGCGATCGATCAGGCACAACGCGGCGCCGAAGCGCCGCAACGCGCGGCCAACGCGCAGGCCTACGAGGACAAGCAGCGCCAGCATGCGATCGATCAGGCGCAGCGTGGCATCAGCCCGTCGCAGGGGGCGGCCAATCAGCAGGCCTACGATCAGAAGCAGTCCGACTATCAGCGCAAGCTCGAGGAAGCGCGGCAGCAGGGCGCGCAGAAGGCGCAGGAGCGCGTTGAGAAGCAGCAGAGCTTCGAGAAGAAGCAGGTCGATGCCGCCCAGCACAAGGCCGATGTGGAAGCGCGTCAGAAGCAGGCGACCGAGAAGGCCGAGCAGAAGCGGCAAGACCAGTTGAAGCAGCAGCAACTCGAAGAGCAGCAAAAACAGCAACAGCAGCAACAGTAAATGTGCTGTAGTGGGTCCTGGCGGGTTCTGGCCAGGACCGTAGTCCGTAGTCGCCGTAACGCGTTTTAAGCCGGACAGCAACCTCAGGCGTCGGTCTGCGCGCGCAGCCCGCGCCGCAGACGGGAGGAGGCGAGCATGCGCGATCATCACCACGTCATCAACGCGGACACACTTCGCGACCGGATTCTGCAACTGGAATCGGAGCACAGTGGGCTCGATCGGTTGATCGACCGAATGTCGGATGAGCCCGGCATCGACGACTTCGAGTTGCAGCGCCTGAAAAAGCGCAAACTCAAAGTCAAGGACACCATCATCTTGCTGCAATTGCAGCTCGAACCGGACGCACGCGCCTGAGTTCGCGGCCTGGCAGGCGCCGGGCGCGCGCCGCGCGAGCCGGACTTTGCAGGAACGCTTGCCTTGAATTCACCGCTTGAAACTTCATCCCGGCGCACGTCGGACGACGACACCGCAGCAGCTACCGGCACGCCGGCGCCGCGTCCTGGCGCGTCCGCGCTGAGCGCGTCGTTAAATCCGCGGCGCGTCGCCGAGCTGGATCAGATCTTCGCCGACGACGGTCTGCTGGCCCGGCAGATCGACGGCTATCGCTCGCGGGCCTCGCAGATCGAAATGTCGCGCGCAGTCGCCGCGGCGATGGAAGCGTCGGGCCGCGCGATGCCCGAGCCCGCGATGTTCGAGGCGCAGAAGCGTCCTGCACGGCGTCTGCAGACGGCCGGCGCGGCCGGCGCCGAGGCCGCGGCCGACGCCTCTGAAAACACCGGAGCGAGCGGACTCGACGGCAGTGAGAACACGCTGATCGTCGAAGCGGGCACGGGCACCGGCAAGACCTATGCGTACCTCGTGCCGGCCATGCTGTGGGGTGGCAAGGTGATCGTCTCCACGGGCACCAAGCACTTGCAGGACCAGCTCTTCCAGCGCGACATTCCGACCGTGCGCGACGCGCTCGCGGTGCCGGTGTCGGTCGCGATGCTCAAGGGGCGCGCCAACTACCTGTGCCACTACTATCTGCAGCGCACCGCGGATAACGGCCGTCTGCCGTCGCGCCAGGAAACCTCGTATCTGCAGGACATCGTGCGCTTCGCGAAGATCACGCGCACCGGCGACAAGGCCGAACTCGCGAGCGTGCCGGAAACGGCGGCGGTGTGGTCGATGGTCACGTCGACGCGCGAAAACTGTCTCGGCCAGGAGTGTCCGCATTACAAAGACTGCTTCGTGATGCAGGCGCGCCGCGAAGCGCAGCAGGCCGATATCGTGGTGGTCAACCATCACCTGTTTTTCGCCGACATCATGTTGCGCGACACCGGCATGGCCGAGCTGCTGCCCACCGCGAACACCGTCATCTTCGACGAAGCGCATCAGCTGCCCGAGACCGCGACGCTGTTCTTCGGCGAGACGCTGTCGACCACGCAGTTTCTCGAGCTCGCGCGCGACTCGGTCGCCGAAGGTCTGGGCCATGCGCGCGAAACGGTCGACTGGGTCAAGCTCGGCGCGACGCTCGAGCGCGCGGCGCGCGATGTGCGGCTCGCGTTCAAGGAAGACTCGGTGCGTTTGTCGATCGGCCAGTTGCCCGACGATCATCCGCTGTTCCCCGCGCTCGAAACGCTCGAAACCGAACTCGACGCATTGGCTACCGCGTTGGCGGGGCAGGCCGAACGCGCCGAGTCGATCGGCGCGTGTCTGCGTCGTGCGCGTGAATTGCAGGGCGTGCTGGCCGGCTGGACCACGCCGCCCACCGCGACCGAGCGCAATGCCGCCGACGCACAGCAGGCCACCTCGAACGACGGCAACGCCGAACGCGCGGACCCGAACGAAAAGGTGCGCTGGATCGAAGTCTTCTCCCATACCGTGCAGTTGCACGAGACGCCACTGTCGGTCGCGCCGATCTTCGCGAAGCAGCGCGCCGGCGTGCCGCGTGCGTGGATCTTCACGTCGGCGACGTTGTCGGTGCGCGGCGACTTCACGCACTACGCCGCGCAGATGGGTCTGAACGCCAGGCGCTCGATGACGCTGCCCAGTCCCTTCGACTATCCGACGCAGGGGCTTCTGTACGTGCCGCGCAACTTGCCGCAGCCTTCCTCGCCGATGTTTACCGACGCCGTGTTCGACGCCGCGTTGCCCGCGATCGAAGCCTCGGGCGGCGGCGTCTTCATGTTGTGCACGACGCTGCGCGCGGTGGATCGCATCTCGGCGAAGTTGCGCGACACGATCGAAGCGCGCGGCTGGAACTACCCGCTGCTTGTGCAGGGCGATGCGAGCCGCACCGAGTTGCTCGACCGGTTCCGCTCGTACGGCAATGCGATTCTGGTGGGTAGCCAGAGCTTCTGGGAAGGGGTGGACGTGCGCGGTGATGCGCTGTCGCTAGTGGTGATCGACAAGCTGCCGTTTGCGCCGCCTGACGATCCGGTGCTGTCGGCGCGGCTCGATGCGTTGACGAAGAAAGGCTTGAGCCCGTTTGCCGTGCATCAGTTGCCGCAGGCCGTGATCACGCTGAAGCAGGGCGCGGGCCGTCTGATTCGCGCGGAGACCGATCGCGGTGTGCTGATGATCTGCGACACGCGCCTCGTCGACAAGCCGTATGGACGTCGTATCTGGCAAAGCCTGCCGCCGTTCAAACGTACCCGTGAGATCGAGGTGGTGCGCGAGTTCTTCGAAGAGAATTCGACGCCGGTTCAATAGGCCGGATGTGGGTCGAACCGCCGTTGAAAAACGGCGCCTGAATGGCAAAACGCCACGGATGTGAATCCGTGGCGTTTTGCTTTACCACCCGCGAAATCGGGAAGATTTCGCGGTGCGGTTTTCGCCCAGAGGCGAGCCCTAAGCTACAGCTTAGTTGCTTGCAGCCGAAGCCGGAGCAGCAGCCGAAGCAGCAGCGCCTGCGTCCGAAGCAGCAGCGCCTGCATCCGAAGCAGCAGCCGTAGCCGAAGCAGCAGCGTCGCTCGCAGCAGCAGCCGAATCGGAAGCTGCAGCAGCAGCCGGTGCCGAAGCAGCAGCTGCGTCGCTAGCCGGGGCAGCGGCCTGATCGTTGCTCTTGTTGCATGCAGCCAGTGCCACAGCTGCCAACAGGGATGCTACGAGGAGGGATTTCTTCATGATCACGTCCTTTTATGGTTTAAAGGTAAGCAACAGCGCAAAATAAAACCGGTAATGTGCTCCAACACCGACCTGGGCCGCTGGTGGAGACGCTCTTTCGACGAGCTGGAATCTTCCCTACGGCTTGGGCGGAAATTATATGCACTTTCGTACTGACAGTCGATAAATCCGGGGTCAATACGTTGTCTTTCTCATACAAAATTTCAACGGTACGGTATATAGCAGGCGAGCAGAGTTACGCAAGCTCGCCCACTTGTATCCAGCCCGCACAATACCACTCGTGTAGCAGTGCTGTCACCGACGAATCGTGTGAGAGTGTTACAAAGCGTTTCGCACTCAAGCACCGGTGATCCGCGAGATCAAACAGCCATTTTTTTGCGCCATCAAATGACGTTTCTTCTCCATTTACGAAGAAAAAACGGCGGTTGTACAACAGATTGGTCTTGCGGTCGAGCCGCAGGCCGGACTTCGCTGCCTGACTGATAAAACGGGCTTCGTTGAGCGGCCTTTGCGGCGGATCAAACACGACACTCGGCTTCGGTTCGCTGAGATAGGTGCCAAGGAACGACGCAATATCCTGCTCTTTCCATTTGATGCCAGCAAGGATTGCGCCAACCTTCTCGACCAGCGCCGCCGGCAACTCCGCAGGACGGTCGACGGCGGGCTGCTGCGGATCGCGGTAAAGCGCGCCCGTCCTGCCCGCCGATTCGCCGCGCTCGGCCAGATGGTAGAGAAACTGCGCGGTCAACTCGCTCGCGGCAGGGGCGCGAAAGCCGATCGAGCAGGTCATGCATTCGCCTTCCGCGATGCCGTCATGCGCGATGTGCGGCGGCAGATACAGCATATCGCCCGGCTCGAGCAGCCATTCCTCTTCGGCCTGGAAATTCTGTAAAACTTTCAAAGGCAGGCCGGCTTGCAAGGTCAGATCTTTCTGCGAGCTGATGCGCCAGCGCCGCTTGCCTTTTACTTGCAAAAGAAACACATCGTAGGAATCGAAGTGGGGGCCTACGCCGCCGCCATCGGTTGCGTACGAGATCATCAGGTCGTCGAGGCGCGCGTCCGGCACGAAGCGGAAGCGGTCGAGCAACGCGCGCGCGCGATCGTCGTAAAGATCCACGCCTTGCACGAGCAGCGTCCACGCGCGCTGCTTCACCGAGGGCAGTTCGTCGGGCGCGAACGGGCCGTGCTCGAGCTGCCATTTGTTGCGGAAGTGGGTGATCAGGCGCGCTTCGACTTCGTCCTGATCGGCCAGTTCAAAGAATTCGTCACGTGAGAGCGGCGCCTCGACGTTCGGAATCGCCTGGCGAATCAGCAACGGCTTTTTTTGCCAGTACCGGCGCATGAATTGCGACGGACTCAAATTGCCGAGCAACGCAGTCGGCGTGTCGGGCGAGGGTGGAAGAACGGCAAGCGCCGGCTTTGAAGCCGGCGACGAATTCCGTGCCGAAGCTGCATCGGCCGGGTGGTCTGTGGGCCGCTTGGGCATCGTATAATGTGAGTTGTATTCTGGAGAATCGAATGAAAATCGCAAAGAACACCGTCGTGTCGGTCGCTTACAAGCTATCGGATGCGCAGGGCAATCTGATTGAAGAAAGCGACGAGCCGATGGTCTATCTGCACGGCGGCTATGATGGCACGTTCCCCAAGATCGAGGAAGAGCTCGACGGCCACGAGGCCGGCTTCGAGACTCAGATCCAGCTCGAACCGCAAGACGCGTTCGGCGAGTACGATGCCGATCTCGTGAAGATCGAGCCGCGCGATCGTTTCCCGGAACCGCTTGAAGTCGGCATGCAATTCGAAGGCACGCCGGAAGAAGGCGACGAGGATCTCGACTCGCTCGTCTACGTGGTGACCGAAGTCGCGGAAGACAAGGTCGTGCTCGACGGCAACCATCCGCTCGCGGGCATGGCGCTGCGTTTCGCGCTGACCGTGAAAGACGTACGCCCGGCTACCGAAGACGAAATCCAGCACGAGCATGCGCATGGTGCTGACGGCCTCGAAATCCTCGACGAAGACGACGAGGAAGACGAAGACAAGTCAGGGCCCACTCTGCACTGAACTTGCCGGCACGCCGCCGGGCACGCTCGAGCCTGATGAGGTGCCGGGCGCGTGCGGCGTGGAGGCCGGGGCGGGCGGCGCCGACATCGCCGGTCCATATCCGCCGCCGCCCTGATCGGCCGGCAGGCGCGGCACTTGATCCGGTTGCGGCTCGCCGGGAGTCTGCAGTAGCGGCGGCAATTCCGATGCCGGTCCGAGTGCGGGTACGGCCGGCATCGAAGCAGCCGGTTCCTCGCGCGGCCATGCCGGTTGCGTCGCGGGCATCGGCATATGCTTCGGCACATCGCGCACGCTCACACGGAACGGCGGTTTCCTGCCGGGCTCCGCTTCAATCTGAATCCATTGGTTAAGACGATCATGCGGCGCAAGCGCGACTCGCGTGAGATTCGTCACCAGCATCCCCTTGTCATTGCGTAGCGGCTGATCGATCACGAAGCCGCCGTTGGCGCGTTCGTCGTCCTCGTGTATTACCAGTATGGGTCCGTGGAAAATCTGCGCGAGCTTGACAAGGCTGCGTTTGAATTCCATGAAGCCGTCGCGGCGAGGGCTGTGCGCAAAGCGCAGCCACGCGAAACGGTCAGGCCGTTCGTAACGTTCCGGATCGAAGTCGCCCTGAAGGAATACGACGATCGCGCGCGCGTCGCGGCGTTTGGCGTATTCGCCGGCGTGTTCGAGCCAGAAGGCATTGGCGATGACCCGGTCTTCGAATTCACCGTTGCGGCCGCCCGCGGTCAGATAGTGATTGTTCGGGCTCGGCGCATTCAGGCCGACGAACACGATGTCGCCGGGCTTGTCACCTTTGTCGCCCGAGTTGTCGTTGGATAACCAGCGCACGTTCTCGCGAAACGGCCGAAAGCGCGAGACTTCGCTTTCGCGCGTCAACGCGATCGGATTCTGGCCCATCGACGTGGCGTCCGCGAACAAAGTCTGACGCAGCAGGTCGAGCCTTTCGACCGGGTCGAAGCCACCGGCTTCGGCCGTGCCGCAATCGACCCAGTCATGTTGGCCCGGAATGAAGAATAGAGGGATGCGCGAGGTTTCGAGCAGCGTGTGACGGCGCTCGTAGAGCGCATCGCGGCAGGCTTCTTTCGGTCCCTTCAGATTGCCGTTGTAGACGATGAACGACACGTCGCGCTCGCGGTTGATCGCCTCGATCAGCCGCTGCGTGGCGGGTTCGTCGGCGGGGCCGTGCATCGTGTTGGCGACGACCGCGAAGGTAAAGCGCGGCGCCGCGGCGTAGGCGGGCGTGGCGAATGCGATGAGTCCCGCGAGAGACAGAAGTCCCGCGAGAGCGCCGATCAACGCGAAAGCGAAAGTCAGCGCCGCGCGAATTCCGCGCGGACGCTGCGAGGGCCTGTGTGCGTCAATGATCCGCATCCGGCGCGGAGGCCAGTTCGTGCAGCTCGTACAGCAGATCGAGTGCTTCGCGTGGGCGCAGATCGTTGGGGTCGATGCCGCGCAAACGTTCGACGAGTGCCTGCATCGCGGGCGATGCCGACGCTTGTGCGGACCCGGCGTCGTGTTCAACATCGTCCGCGTCTTCGACCAGCATCGGCATGGGCGCGGCGAACAGATCGAGTTGCGGCGCGGGCTGCGCCGCCGACTGCTGTTCGAGATGGGCGAGATGCTTGCGCGCCGCGCGAATCACCGCGTTCGGCACGCCCGCGAGCTGCGCGACCTGCAGACCGTAGCTCTGATTGGCCGGACCTTCGCTGACCGCGTGCAGGAACACGATACCGTGTCCATGTTCGACCGCCGACAGATGGACGTTGGCAGCATGCGGAAACTCGGCCGGCAACTGCGTCAGTTCGAAGTAGTGCGTGGCGAACAGCGTATGGCAGCCATTGTGCGCAAGCAGATGCCGCGCGATGGCCCACGCCAGCGCGAGCCCGTCGAACGTCGACGTGCCGCGGCCGATTTCATCCATCAGCACGAGGCTTTGCGGCGTGGCGTCGTTCAGGATCGCAGCGGCTTCGGTCATCTCGACCATGAAGGTCGAGCGGCCGCCGGCCAGGTCGTCGGCCGCGCCGATGCGTGTGAAGATGCGGTCGATCGGGCCGAACGCAGCGCGCCGCGCCGGCACATAGCTGCCCACGTACGCGAGCAGGGCGATCAACGCGGTCTGGCGCATGAAGGTCGATTTACCGCCCATGTTCGGGCCGGTGATCAGCAGCAGTTTGCGCTCGGGCGTAAGCGTGCAGTCGTTGGCGATGAACTGCTCGACCTGCGCCTCGACGACCGGGTGCCGTCCCTGTTCGATCTCGATGCCGGTGTCCGGCGAAAACGTCGGCGCCACCCAGTCGAGCGCGCGGGCGCGCTCGGCGAATGCGGCGAGCAGATCGAGTTCGGCGAGCGCCGAGGCGACCCGCTGGCAATCCGGGATGAAGGGCAGCAGCGTTTGCAGCAGCGCGTCGTACAGCGAACGTTCGCGGGCGAGCGCGCGCTCCTGTGCCGACAGCGCCTTGTCCTCGAAAGTCTTCAGTTCCGGCGTGATGTAGCGCTCGGCGTTTTTCAGCGTTTGACGGCGGCGATAGTCGTCGGGCACCTTGTCGGTCTGGCCGCGCGTGACTTCGATATAGAAGCCATGCACCTTGTTGTATTCGACGCGCAGATTGCCGATCCCGGTACGTGTGCGCTCACGCGTTTCGAGGTCGATCAGGAACTGTCCGCAGTTTTCCGAAATATCGCGGAGTTCGTCGAGTTCCGCATCGTAGCCTCGCGCGATCACGCCACCGTCGCGCACCATCGCCGCGGGCTCCTGCGCGACCGCACGCGTGAGCAGTTCGACGCAGGCTTGCGGCGGTTCGAGCGACGCATCGATGCGCGCGAGCGAATCCGCGTTCGACGACACGGCCGCGAGTTGCGCACGCAGTTCGGGCAGTGCGATGAAAGTGTCGCGCAGACTGGACAGATCGCGCGGGCGCGCCGACAGCAGGGCGAGCCGCCCTGTGATCCGTTCGATATCCGAAATCTTCCGCAACGCGCCGCGCAGCGTGTCGACGTCCGCGCCCGGCGGCGCGTCGAGCAATGCGCCGATCGCCTGCTGACGCCCCTGCGCCACCGCGGACTCGCGCGGCGGATGATGCAGCCAGTGACGCAGCAGACGGCTGCCCATGGTCGTGCAGCAGGTGTCGAGCAGCGAACACAGCGTGGGCGATTCGGTGCCGCGCAGCGTTTCGGTGAGTTCGAGGTTGCGGCGCGTGGCAGGGTCGAGGCCGATATATTCCGATTCGTACTCGACCTTCAGACTGCGCACGTGACGCAGTTGCTGTCCCTGTGTGGACGCCGCATACAGCAGCAGCGCGCCGGCCGCGCCGCACGCGCAGGTCAGCGAATGCGCGCCGAAGCCGTCGAGGCCCGCCACTTCCAGCTGATCGCACAGGCGTTGCGTGCCCGAGGCGATATCGAAATGCCAGACCGGCACGCGTGTCAGCGCACTCGCGTTCACGGGCGGCGTCCAGCTTGCGGAATCGGAGGGCGTGTCGGCGACCAGAATTTCGGCGGGACGAATCCGCTCCAGTGCGGCCGCCACCTGGTCGGGCGCGACTTCCGCGAGGCGCAGCGCGCCGCTCGCCAGATTCAGCCACGCGAGGCCGACGCTGGTCGCGACGCCGCGCCGGTTGTGCGCGACGCACATGGCGAGCAGATAGACGTCGTTCTTGTCGGACAGGAGCGCTGCGTCCGTCAGCGTGCCCGGCGTGACCACGCGCACCACCTTGCGCTCGACCGGGCCCTTCGACGTGGCCGGGTCGCCGATCTGCTCGCAAATCGCGACGGATTCGCCGAGCTTCACCAGCTTGGCGAGGTACTGTTCGACCGCGTGATGCGGCACGCCCGCCATCTTGATCGGATTGCCGCCCGACGCGCCCCGTTGCGTGAGCGTCAGATCGAGCAGACGCGAGGCTTTTTCCGCGTCTTCGAAAAAGAGTTCGTAGAAGTCGCCCATCCGGTAGAACACCAGCGTGCCCGGATGCTCTGCCTTGATGCGCAAATACTGCTGCATCATCGGCGTGTGTTGTGCGACGTCGTTGGCCGCTGCGGTTTGAATGCCCATCCTCGGTGTCTTCTTGCGTTAGCTGTTCAGGGCGTGAGTTTAACCCGCCGGCGCAGCGAGCGGACCCTGGCCGGATGGCCAATCCGCGCAGCGGTTCGTCCCGCGCGGTGCAGCGGCTTGCGCGCGCTCGAATGCGCACGGCGTGCCGCTGCGATGGCGTCATTCCCCGGCCATCGCCCGCATGTCCACCGTGCGCTCGTTCACCGCACTGCGCCGTTTGGCGAGCCACATCATGAACGTGATGAAGCTGCCGAACACGACGATGATCCATTGCGCCGGCATCTTCGCGGTGAGCAGCAGCGCATAGGCGCCGAGCATCAGCAGCACGGCGAGGTTCTGGTTGAAATTCTGTACGGCGATCGAATGGCCCGCGGACAGCAGCGTCGCGCCGCGATGCTGAAGAATCGCGTTCATCGGCACGATGAAAAAGCCCGAGAGCGCGCCGAGCAGGATCATCAGCGGATACGCGAGCAGGATATAGAACGGCGCGACGTACGAGCCGATCCGGATGCCAGCGCCCGGCGGGAACAGGTCCTTGTTGTAGAAGGCCATCGCGATCGCCACCGCGCCGGTCAGAATGCCGACCGGCAGCACCCGCAGCGACTTGCGCAAGGGAATCAGCGCGGCCGCCGCGGCTGCGCCGGCCGCGATGCCGAGCCCTGTCACCCCTTGCATCACCGCCGCCTTCGATAGCGATAGCCCGAGGTTCACATTGGCCCATTTGAGCACCAGCAATTGCAGCGTCACCGCGCCGCCCCACATCAAGGTGGTGACCCACAGCGCGATCTGCGCGAGTTTGTCGGCCCACAGCACGTTGAAGCAGTGATAGAAATCGCCGACCAGCTTCGTGGGTTCTGACAGACGATTCGGATAACGGGCGCCGGTATCGGGAATGAACATGTTGATCGCGGCGGCGATCGCGTAGGTGATCATCACCGCGAACATCGCCAGATCGGCGGCGGAGCGGATTAGCGGCAGCTGCGCATGGGCGACGAATCTGTCGGCGAAGCTGCTGATCAGCGCGCCGCCCACCATGGTGCCGACGATGGTCGAGAGGACTGTCGCCGATTCGAGCCACGCGTTCGCCTTGACGAGCTTTTCCGCGGGCAGCAGTTCGGTGAGGATGCCGTACTTGGCGGGCGAATACGCGGCCGCGCCGAAGCCGACCACGCCGTAGGCGATCATCGGGTGAACGCCTGCGATCATCATCAGACAGCCGCTCGCCTTCAGCGCATTCGAGATGAACATCACGTGGCGCTTTTGCAGCGAGTCGGCGAATGCGCCGACGAACGGCGCGAGCAGCACGTACGAGACGGTGAAGAAGATCTGCAGAAGCGGGGTGATCCAGGCGGCCGAGCGGATCACGGAGAGCAGCGCGATGGCGGCGATCAACAGGGCATTGTCCGCGAGCGACGAAATGAACTGCGCCGCGATGATCGTGTAGAAGCCTTTGGACATGAATGGCGGTATGCGTTATCTGACGCGGTGGAGCGGGAGCTTGCCTCACTTGGGGGAATCCTTTCCCCCCGCAATTCCCCGCACGATTAGGCGAGGGGACAGCATACCCGGCTTGTGTCAAAGGCGTGACGGATCGTTCATCCGATGCTGTCATTTCCACGCCGGGACAGATCAGCACCAATCCCGTTTTCGAGAATATGACGGATTACCTGTTCAGTCGATGAATTGACGGATTATTCATTCTATTTTGCAGTGCAATTGCACTGTATTTCCAAAACGCGTTCCTCCACCATGAAAGATGGTTGAATTGACTTTGCCCGCTTTATTTAAAATTGTTATTTCATTAATTGGAAAAAGTCATAATGAAAAATTGGTAAACAGTGACGATATCCGGGTTGAATCTGCGCCGCTGGTGGCGCGCGTGCAGACGACGTGCGCAAAGTGTGCGCAGGCCTTGCAGCAGGAGGGGCGTGAGGTCGAATGCCCAGCTCGACAACGCGGTGGACATGGTGCTGTCCGCGCTGGTCTACGTCTTGGTCACGGCAATGCCGATCACGTGCAGGCCCGTGTCCGATACGCGATAAATGTCAGGGATTGTCAGGTTTATTCGCGTTGCATGATCTGCGAGCAATTTTTGGATTCGTGTCATTGCTTTCTCACGAATACAGTCCGCGCGCCCCCGACAAAGCCTGTAAGGCGGTGACGAAGACCACGCCCACGCCTGGGCCGGTCTTTCCGGCTGTAGATTCGTGCAGCGAGGCTGTCTCATTTATATTGCATCGGCTAGTGCATGCTCGTTGTAGACGATCCCAAGGCACAGGGTTCCATCTCGTCTTCGGCAACAGAGCAAGCCTCAAACGGCGGAAAGGTCGACTGAGATGGTATGATTTCTATTTAATGACGCCGCTCGGGCCGCGAAATTAAAGTTCGATCTGTACTTTAGAGATTATTCCGTCATGCAACGAAACTCATCCGCACTTGCGAGCGCAGCACGCAAACTGGACGCGGATAATTTTTCCGTTTTTTCATTGATCAGCGTTGCCAGAAGTTGTTAATTATCGAGACAGATTAACAATGAAGTACATCTCTGCTGTTGAATGTTCGAATCAAGTTGTCGCCCTCTACAGAAAGGGGGACTTCAATGCGGCTCTTGATGCTGCAATATCATCCAGCAGATGCGGAAATATTAAATATCGCGCGGGCGCGCGCATTTCAAATGGGCCGATTGGACAGTGCAGGCGTCTGCTGGTCCCAAGCCGTTGAAAAAAATCCAGATAGCGCGAATGCGCAGACCAACATGGGCTTGGTGCATAGAAGCCGAAAATGTCTTTCGGAGGCGGAAGCATGCTTTCGACGTGCGCTGGCGATCAACTCAGACCATATGGCCGCTTTGTTTAATCTTGGTGACACGCTTCGTATCCAGAGGCGCCTTGGTGAAGCAGAAGCGACATAACGTCAGGCTATCGGTGTTAATCATGATAATGCTGAGGCGTTTGCGAAATTGGGTTTTCTGTTAAAAGATTTCGGACGTTCGCAGAAACCGAGGCGGCCTACCGGCATGCTCTCGGTATTTCTCCGGATAATGCCACTTATAAACTACAGCTCGGCGTGCTGCTCTTGTATGCAGGGCGATGGTCGGAGGGAGGGGCACTTTTCGAGGCCCGCCTGGATAAGGGATTTAAAGGGGTTTTGTGCATCCTCCTTTGATCGGATTCCCTCGGTGGCAAGGCGAATCATTGATGGGAAAGACCTTGCTCATCTTGCCCGAGCAGGGATTCGGAGATCAAATTCAACTGGTCAGATATGCTGGCGTATTGAAGCATCGCGGAGCGAAACGCATTACTCTCGTCTGCAAGCCTGAAATTCGAGCGATATTTGAATCTGTCGAAGGCATAGACTCGGTAATCTCCACTATCGTATTTAATACTTCCAGATGTCAGGCACACGATTTTTGGAGGTACATACATAGCGTTCCATTCCTGCCCGGAACAACTGCAGCAACTATCCCTGCGAGTTTGCCTTACCTGAGCGTGCCAAAGAAAAGGATTGAGAATTGGTCGCGCCGCCTCCCCAAGTCCGGACTGAAAATCGCCGGACGAAGCAGCGCGCCGGCACGGCATCCCGCTTGTAGCACGAACGCGCATGCGATGCAGAGCCGCCAACAAAAAAGCGGCCGAAGCCGCTTTTTTGTTCAACACGCCGGCGCAGGGCCGAATTGATGCCGGTTCGAGCTTGAATCAAAGCCGAAGCAATATCGACTCAGGCCAGCACCCTGACGACAGCCGTCCTTAAGCCGACTGCTCGCGCGTGCGGCTGTAACGCGACAGGACCGGGATCATCTGCGCATAGATCTTCGGGTTGCCCGCGACGATTTCGCCGACGTGCAGGAAGTCCGAGTCGCCCGTGTAGTTGCCGACCAGACCGCCGGCTTCCGTGATCAGCAGGCTGCCCGCGGCCACGTCCCACGCACTGAGGCCTTGTTCGAAGAAGCCGTCCATGCGGCCCGCGGCGACGTTCGCCAGATCGAGCGCGGCGGCGCCCGGACGGCGCAAGCCCGCGCAGGCTTCGGTCATTTCAGCGAACTGGCGGCCGTAGGCTTCGATGCCGTCCTTTTCACGGAACGGGAAGCCGGTGCCGATCAGGCCGTCGGCGAGACGGTCGCGCTTGGCCACGCGGATGCGGCGGTCGTTCAGGAACGCGCCACGGCCGCGCGACGCGGTGTACAGGTCGTTGCGGGTCGGGTCGTAGACCACCGCCTGCGTCACGATGCCCTTGTGCGCGAGCGCGATCGACACGCAGTAGTACGGAAAACCGTGGATGAAGTTGGTGGTGCCGTCGAGCGGATCGATGATCCACTGGTACTCGGATTCGTTATCCGACTTGCCGGATTCTTCGGCGAGGATCGCATGATCGGGGTAGGCGGTCTTCAGCGTGTCGATGATCGCCGCTTCAGACGCTTTGTCGACCTCCGTGACGAAATCGTTGTGCTGCTTCTTGCTGACCTGGATCAGATCGAGGTCGAGCGACGCGCGGTTGATGATCTGGGCTGCGCGGCGCGCGGCCTTCACAGCGATATTGAGCATGGGATGCATGAGACTGATCCTTGTGCCGGGGCAGCACGGCTGCTGGCCGGTAAATGAGCGCTAAACCTGCGCTGACTGGGCGCCCGAAGAGCGCGGAAACAGCACGGAACGCCCGCCCGGTACAGGACCGGTGCGCATTCCGCCGACGGAGACGAATTGAATAAGAACGAGGCGCCCGGTTGAGCGAAGGGCCGAAACCGGGCGCGAATCCTGGTATTTTACCTGAGTCCGGGCGACGCGGCAGCGTTCGCGTTGGGGGCGGGAATTCGGCGGCGAGCGGGGCGCTTTGGGGCGCTGTGGAGCAGCCGCATGGCCGGTTCGCGGCGGCGGAGCGGGGAACGTCTGGCGGAGGGCTTCGCTTCTGCAAGGCGGTCGCCTCCCCGGCTGCCCGGCTGTCACGCGGCGGTGAAATTGCGCTCCGCCGGCAGCGGCGTGGCGAGCGCGAAGTGGCGTCGCGGGCGGCGTCACCGCTTCTGTGTGACGACCGCCTGACTCGTTGCCTGGCCGCCGCGGGCGATGAAATTGCCTTCGGCCGGCAGCGGCATGGCAACGGCGAAGTAGCGCCGCGGCCGCCACATCGTTCGCCTGGCGGTGCGGAATTCGCCGCCCCGCCTCGCGGCAATTCGGAGCCTGCCCGAGGTTGGCGCTACCATACGCGTCTTTAGCTTGCAGAGTGCCATCGTGGACCACACCCACCATTCCTCCGATCCCGCCGTGGCCGAGCTGCGCGGCGGCTTCACCTCGACACGCTTCGTGCTCGTCGAACCCAGCCATCCCGGCAACGTCGGCGCGGCGGCGCGCGCGCTGAAGACGATGGGCTTCTCGCGGCTCGTGCTGGTGTCGCCGCGCGTGCCGCATGTGCAGAGCGATCCGGAAGCGATCGCGATGGCGAGCGGCGCCGACGACGTGCTCGCTTCCGCGCACGTCGTGCCGACCCTTGCCGACGCGTTGGTCGGCGTGCACTGGTCGATCGCGCTGACCGCGCGGCTGCGCGAATATGGTCCGCCGCAGTGGACGCCGCGTGCCGCGGCCGCGGTCGCGCATGACCAGGCGGTGCATGGCGAGATCGCGCTGGTGTTCGGCAACGAGCGCACGGGTCTGTCGAACGAGGACGTCGAGCGCTGCAGCGCGCTCGCGCATATTCCGGCCAATCCGGCCTACAGCTCGCTGAATCTCGCGCAGGCCGTGCAGGTGCTGGCGTACGAATTGCGCACTGAGTATCTGTCCGAGGATGACGCGACGGCCCGCGCGCTGGTCACCGCTCAGGCGAGCGCGACGCAGGTCGAACCGGCCGGCCCGCGCGCGGCGAGCGACGAAATCGAAAGCATGTTCACGCATCTCGAGAGCGCGCTGGTCGCCCTCGACTTCCTCGATCCGGCCAATCCGAAAAAACTGATGTCGCGCTTGCGGCGGCTCTTCGCGCGCTCCGGGCTGGAGCGCGAGGAAGTGAACATCGTGCGCGGCATCGCAAAGCACATTCTGCTGAAGGCGAAGCGAACCGACGGCGACGCACCCTGAGCCGCATTCGGCCGACGACCTTGCCGGCAGCGTGGACTTCCGGCAGGTTTCTCGCAATCGACCTACAATCCCCGCAACGTTCTAACTAAATCTGCAGCCGTGCTAAGCGGCCGCATCGCCGTCATGCGTGACGCAGCAGTGTCGCAGCGCGCAGACGGTCCTTCTCCCACAACACACTGTCCCTGCTATGTTCACGAGACTTCGCGAAGACATCGCCACGATCCGCGAGCGCGACCCCGCCGCCCGCAGCGCATGGGAAGTGCTCACGTGTTATCCGGGGCTGCACGCGCTCGTGCTGCACCGGCTCGCGCATGCGTGCTGGCAGGCGAAGCGCCGCTGGCTCGCGCGTTTCATCTCGCAGATGGCGCGCTTCATGACCGGCATCGAAGTCCACCCGGGCGCGACGCTCGGGCGGCGCGTGTTCATCGATCACGGTATGGGGGTGGTGATCGGCGAAACCGCGCAGATCGGCGACGACTGCACGATCTATCAGGGCGTGACGCTCGGCGGCACGTCGCTCACGCGCGGTGCGAAGCGGCATCCGACGCTCGAACGCGGGGTGATCGTCGGCGCGGGCGCGAAGGTGCTCGGCGGCTTCACGATCGGCGCGGACGCGAAGATCGGCTCGAACGCCGTGGTGACGAAACCGGTGCCCGCGCGCGGCACGGCGGTGGGCAATCCAGCGCGGATCATCGTGCCCGCGGCGGCGAGCACCGCCAACGTAGACGGCAACGACGCCGCACGCGATGCGAAACGCGCGAGCGAACGCAGCGCATTCTGCGCATACGGCATCACGCCGAATGCGGACGATCCGGTGTCGCTGGCGATTCACGGGCTGATCGATCATGCCGCCACGCAATCGAAGCGTATCGACGAGATCGTCGACGCGCTGGAGCGCTTGGGCACGAGCCTCGAAGGTCTGCAAGGCTTGCAGGGCGCGGACGCGGCGTTGCTCGATTTGCGGCGCCTGTCGGCCGCGATTGCAGGGAAAGAGGAAGGTGCGGTGGCGCAGCGGTAATCGCCGGCGGGCCGGTCGTTGTGAAGGGTGGCGCCGGCTCGGGAGGTTTCTGGCGGGGTGGTTTCAGACGGCGGGCCTTGCCGCAGGAAGCAAAGCCGGCAAGCCCATTTCAAACGAGTCGGCCGCGAGCCGAGCCATTTCGGATCAGCGTGTCGTCAAGCGAGTCAGCGTAAAGCAAGTCGACTTCAAGCGGGTCGGCAGGGCAGTAAGCCAAAGATCAAACCGGCCAGAAGTCAGGCCACTCACGTCGACCAGTCTCACTCAGCCAGCCTCATCCCAACGGCAACGCCCGAATCCCATCCGCATCGATCCGCAGATACCCGCCGCGGTGGGCGCCATGGTCGAGATCCCAATCCGGCAGAACCCAGCGTGTGCCGCCCGGCTCGCGATGCCGCGCGGGCAGATGCGTGTGCCCATGGATGATCGTCGCCGTTTTCGACGCTTTGAACAGCGCGGCAACGGCCTTCGCCGTCACGTCATACTTCAACGAGACCGGCCGCATGCGGCCATGCTCGCTCTTCGCGCGCATGTTTTCGGCGAGCCTCTGGCGCCAGCGAAACGGTGACGCGAGAAACAGCATCTGCGCGAAACGGTTGCGCGCGAAACGCCGGAACATCTGATAGCCACGATCCGCGGTGCACAAACCGTCGCCATGCGCGAGCGCGACACGGATGCCGAACGCGGTGATCACGAACGGATCGGGCAGCCAGATCGCGCCGGCCACTTTCATGAAGCGCTTGCCGAGCAGAAAATCGCGATTGCCGTGCATGATGTAGAGCGCGATGCCGCGCTCCGACAGCGTGTGCAGCAGCGCCGCAATACGCGCGACGAACGGCTCGACCAGCATGTCGTCGCCGACCCAGTACTCGAACAGATCGCCGAGTATGAACACCGAGTCCGCCTGCTCGGCGGTCACGCGAATGAAATGCTCGAACGCGGCGACCGTATGCGGGATCGCCTCGCTCAAATGAATGTCGGAGAGGAGAAAAAACGGGCGTGCGGCGCGCGGGCGTTGGCCCTCGCCAGGCACGCCCGCGGCGACGCTTCGCAGCGGCGTCTCTTGCAGCATTGAAGGTGCCTGATTTCAGTTCAAACGAGTCGACGCGTGGTGGATTAGTCGACGATCACAGCCTTTTCGATCACGACGTCGTCGGCGGGCACGTCCTGATGGAAGCCCTTCGAACCCGTCTTGACCTTCTTGATCTTCTCGACCACGTCCATGCCGTCGACGACCTTGCCGAACACCGCGTAGCCCCAGCCCTGCGGCGTCGGCGACGAGTGGTTCAGGAAGTCGTTGTCGTTCACGTTGATGAAGAATTGTGCCGTCGCCGAATGCGGGTCGTTGGTGCGCGCCATCGCGATCGAGCCGTTGACGTTCTTCAGGCCATTGTTCGCTTCGTTGTTGATCGGCTCGGCCGTCGGCTTCTGCTTCATGCCGGGTTCGAAACCGCCGCCCTGGATCATGAAACCGTCGATCACGCGGTGGAACACCGTGTTGTCGTAGTGGCCGGCCTTCACGTAGTTGAGGAAGTTCTCAACCGACTTCGGTGCTTTCTCAGCGTCCAGTTCGAGTTTGATGACGCCGTGGTTCGTATGCAGTTCAACCATGATGGAATCCTTTGATGAACGGGTGGGTAAAAAGGGCGCGGCGAGTCGTCATGCGTTGCGTACTGCATTGACGGCGGCCCGCGCCGGGGCGTGGATTGTGCACCAACAAGTCGACGTGCGGGCGTTGCTGTGCTGATTCGAGAGCACGCTTGCGTTCGTTCATGCGCGCTCGTCGTGTTTCGTCCGCTTAGCTGCTCACTTACTTGCCGACCACCGTGGCCGACTGGATCACGATCGGCGTCTTCGGCACGTCGCTCATCGGGCCGCGCGAGGTGGTGGGCGTGGCTTCGATCTTCTTCACGACGTCCATGCCGCTCGTGACCTTGCCGAACACCGCATAGCCGCTGCCGTCCGGATTCGGATAATCGAGGCCGGCATTGTCCACCGTGTTGATGAAGAACTGCGCGGTGGCCGAATTCGGATCGCTGGTGCGCGCCATCGCGAGCGTGCCGGTCAGGTTCTTCAGACCGTTGCGGCTCTCCAGAGGAATCGGCGCGCGCGTCGGCTTCTCGGCGAAGCTCTGCGTGTAGCCGCCGCCCTGAATCATGAAGCCGGGAATCACGCGATGGAAGATCGTGCCGCTGTACTGGCCGGACTTCACGTAGTCGAGGAAATTCGCGACCGTCTTCGGCGCTTTCTCAGGATACAACTCGACGCGGATGTCGCCCTCCGATGTCTTGAGCAGCACGGACGGATGCGCGGCTTGCGAACCGGACTGGGCAAAAGCGGGTGCGTTTGCGATCAGGGCGGCGCTGCCGAGCGCCAACATCAACCATTTCATGAAAATCCTCGGGGTTGGAAAAAGCGGAGTGCCCACAACGTGCCGGCGTTACTGCGACGGCGCCATGTAGGGCGGCATGGCGAGCGAGCCGTTCGCGCCGCCGAACTGGAAGCTCGGTGTCTGGGGCATGGTCATGTTCGAGATGGCGCGGCCCGTGGCGCTGTCCGCGGGCGCTGCCGCTGCGGCGGACCTGGCCGACGCCCCCTTCTTCGGCGGCGAGACGATCTTCTGAATGTCGGCGAGACGCTGCGTGGTCGTGGCGCTCGCCTTGCCGAGCCCTTGCGCGTGACGGTAAGCTTCGCTCGCCATGCGCAGATACACGTCGCCGAGATTCTCGTACGCGAGGCCGTAGCTCGGGTTGGCCTTGGTGGCGGTTTCGAGCGCGGTGCGCGCTTCGATGAGATGGCCTTGCTTTGCGTACAGCGCGGCGAGGTTGTTATACGGCTCGGGCAATTCGGGGTACAGCTGCGTGAGTTCGGTGAACGCGGCGATCGCTTCGTCGTCGCGATTCAGGTGCGCGAGCACGGTGGCGCGTTTGAACTTCGCCTGCGCGTCGCGCGGATTCGATGCGATGCGAGCATCGAGCTGGGTCAACGACGCTTCCCAGTTTTTCTGCGCAATCGACGCGTCGATTTCCGGCGTGTTATCGCGCACCGCGGGACCTTGCGGCATCACGCCGGCCTTCTGTGCATAGGCTGCCGCAACGGGCAGGGCCGCGAGAGCGACGGCCACGGTGACGCGCACGGCGAGGGTGCGCGCAGCACCGCGCATGAGGCCATTGCACGCCGTCGCGGCGAGGGTCGCAGCGCTGTGCGCGCGGCCGCTGGAAGGTTTCATAGGCTTGGGTCTGGATGTTATACTCCGACCCATTCTAACAAAAGGTCTGCGCGTTCCGTCGAACCGCAAACTGTCTTTTCGCCACTCGTGGTCGTCTCCGCTTTGAGCGCAGCTTGATCGCCGCACCAGGTGCGCCGGTTTTGCTGTATGCGACGCACCCGTAGTCTTTCTGGCGGGGCGCGGCGCGTCTGAAACACAATGCGGATTTCTTTCGGCCCACGCACCGTTCTCTATGGAATCACTGCGCATCTACAACACGCTCGCGCGTGACAAGCAAACTTTCGTGCCGCTGCAAGCAGGCGTCGTGCGGATGTACGTCTGCGGGATGACCGTGTACGACTATTGTCACGTCGGTCACGCGCGCGTGATGGTCGTGTTCGACATCGTGCAGCGCTGGCTGCGCACGCTCGGCTATGACGTGACCTACGTGCGCAACATCACGGATATCGACGACAAGATCATCCGCCGCGCCGTGGAGAACGGAGAGACGATCAAGTCGCTGACCGACCGCTTCATCGACGCGTTGCATGAAGACGCGGACGCGCTCGGCATCCAGCGGCCCGATCTCGAACCGCGCGCCACCGACTTCATTGCGCAGATGCTCGACATGATCGGGACGCTCGAAGCGAACGGCTACGCGTACCAGGCGAGCGACGGCGACGTCAACTACGCGGTGCGCAAATTCGCCGGCTACGGCAAGCTCTCGGGCAAGTCGCTCGAAGACCTGCGCGCGGGCGAACGCGTCGCGGCCAACGACGCGAAACAGGACCCGCTCGACTTCGTGTTGTGGAAGCAGGCGAAGCCTGACGAACCCGCCGACACCGGCTGGGAATCGAAGTACGGGCGCGGCCGTCCCGGCTGGCATATCGAGTGCTCGGCGATGGGCTGCACGCTGCTCGGCGATCAATTTGACATTCATGGCGGCGGCCAGGATCTGCAGTTTCCGCACCACGAAAACGAAATTGCGCAAAGTGAAGCCGCTACCGGTCAAACCTTCGTCAATTACTGGATGCACAACGGCTACGTACAGATCGACAATGAGAAGATGTCGAAGTCGTTGAACAATTTTTTTACGATTCGTGAAGTGCTGGCGCAGTACGATGCAGAGGTCGTGCGGTTTTTCATCGCACGCGCGCATTACCGCTCGCCGTTGAACTACAGCGACGTGCATATCGACGACGCCCGCAGCGCGCTCGCGCGTTTGTACACCGCGCTGAAGGACGTCACGCCGGACGCCGCGGAGCTCGACTGGAACGAAGCGCATGCGCAGCGTTTCCAGGCGGCAATGAACGACGACTTCAACACGCCGGTTGCAGTGTCGGTGTTGTTCGAGTTGGCAACTGAAGTGAACCGCACGCGCGACCCCGCGCTGGCCCGTCAATTGCGTGCGCTCGGCGCCGTGATCGGGCTGCTCGGCCGTGAGCCGCGCGCGTATCTGCAGCAGGCCGCGGGCACCGCAGCACAAGGCGCGCTCGAGCCCGCCGCGATCGAAGCGAAGATCGCCGCGCGCGTGGCCGCCAAGCAGGCGAAGGACTATGCGGCAGCAGACCGGATCCGGGCCGAATTGCTCGAGGCCGGCGTTGCACTTGAAGACAAACCCGGCGGGTTGACCGAGTGGCGGCGCGTGTGAGCGCACCTCGTACTTCCCTCTGATCGACTCGCCAGGCAGGAGGCAGGATGGCAACGGCCACGAAGACGCCGGCTAAACGAGCCGCGTCTCAGACAAACGCGGCAGCTGCGGCAAAGTCGACACGCACGTCGGCTCGCGCGGGCAGCGGCGCAGTACAGAAAGCATCGTCGAAAGCCACTGCGGTGGCGGCGAAGAGCGCAGCGGGCGTAGGAGCGTCAGCGAAGAAGGCCACGCTCAAGCGTGCGCTCAACGGGACGTCGGCGCACGCGCCTGTCGCAAAGCGCGCCAAGGCGTCGCGTGTAAAAGGCAATGGCGCATTGCCGGCCGAACTCGCCGGCGACATGCAGGAACTCGCACGCGACACCAACGCGGGCGAAGTCGTGCGCAAGACGCGCGCATCGGCGAGCGCCGGTGGCGAAGCGGCGAGTGCGAGCGATGCGGCGGTGCCCGTGCAGATCGGCGGCCTCACGCCCGAAGTCACGCGTCCGGCGTATTGGGACAAGGCGTGTGCGGACCTCGTCAAGCGCGACCGTATTCTGAAGAAACTGATTCCGAAATTCGGCCCGGTGCATCTGCTGAGCCGTGGCGATCCGTTCGTCACGCTCGCGCGCTCGGTGGTGGGGCAGCAGATTTCGGTCGCGTCCGCCCAGGCGGTGTGGGCGAAAGTCGAGGGCGCGTGTCCGAAGCTCGTGCCGCAGCAGTTCATCAAGCTCGGTCAGGAGAAGCTGACCGCGTGCGGGTTGTCCAAACGCAAGGCCGAGTACGTGCTCGATCTCGCGCAGCATTTCGTGTCGGGTGCATTGCACGTCGGCAAGTGGATGTCGATGGAAGATGAGGCGGTGATCGCCGAGCTCACGCAGATTCGCGGCATCGGCCGCTGGACCGCGGAGATGTTCCTGATCTTCAATCTGTCGCGTCCCGATGTGCTGCCGCTCGACGACCTCGGCCTGATCCGCGCGATCAGCGTCAACTATTTCAGCGGCGAACCGGTCACGCGCAGCGAAGCGCGCGAGGTCGCGGCGAACTGGGAACCGTGGCGCACGGTCGCGACCTGGTATATGTGGCGTAGTCTCGATCCGTTGCCGGTCGACTACTGAACAACAAGAAACGAGGCTATCTCAAAAACTATCGATTGTTAGATTTCGATAGTTGCGAGATGGTTTTGACAGCGGCGAGCGCGGTTAGAATACGCGCTGCCGGTAAGTCCAAGGATTACAACCAATGAAGACCACCTTTCTGGATTTCGAACAGCCAATCGCTGAACTCGAAGCGAAGATCGAAGAATTGCGCTTCGTGCAGGACGATTCGGCCGTCGATATTTCGGAAGAGATCGAGCGGCTGTCCAAGAAGAGTCAACAGCTCACCAAAGATCTGTACGCGAACCTCACGCCGTGGCAGGTTTCGCAAATCGCCCGTCATCCGCAACGCCCATACACGTTCGATTACGTGAGCGAGCTGTTCACCGATTTCCACGAGCTGCATGGCGACCGCAACTATGCGGACGACCTGTCGATCGTCGGCGGCCTCGCGCGTTTCAACGGCCAGGCCTGCATGGTGATCGGCCATCAGAAGGGCCGCGACACGAAGGAGCGCGCGCTGCGCAACTTCGGCATGCCGCGCCCGGAAGGCTATCGCAAGGCCGAACGCCTGATGCGTCTGGCCGAAAAATTCAACCTGCCGATCTTCACGTTCATCGACACGCCGGGCGCGTATCCGGGCATCGGTGCGGAAGAACGCGGCCAGTCGGAAGCGATCGGCCGCAATCTGTATGTGATGGCCGAACTGAAGACGCCGCTGATCGCGACGATCATCGGTGAGGGCGGCTCGGGCGGCGCGCTGGCTATCGCTGTCGGCGATAGCGTGCTGATGCTGCAGTTCTCGACCTACTCGGTGATTTCGCCGGAAGGCTGCGCGTCGATTCTGTGGAAGAGCGCCGCGAAGGCGCCGGAAGCTGCGGAAGCGCTCGGCCTGACCGCGCATCGTCTGAAGGCGCTCGGTCTGATCGACAAGATCGTCAACGAGCCGCTCGGCGGCGCGCATCGCGACCCGAAGGGCATGGCCGCCATGCTGCGCCGCGCGCTCGCCGACTCGCTGCGCCAGTTCCAGGGCATGAGCATCAACGACCTGCGTCAACGCCGTTTCGAACGGTTGATGTCGTACGGCAAGTTCAAGGAAACGACGCCGGGTGCCTGAGCCCGCGCGCGTTCTCTTTCGTCCATCAGCGCTTCGCGCGCTAACGACGTGACTCCCATCGCCGCTTCGCCTGCCGAGCGCCTCGTTATCGAGGCAGTCGGCCTGGCGCTGTCCGCGCTTCCCGCAAGCGCGCGCATCGCGGTGGCATTCAGCGGCGGTGTCGATTCGAGCGTGCTGCTCGATGCCGCAGTGCGTGTCGCGGGCGCGTCGCGTTGTGTCGCGCTGCATGTGCATCACGGGCTGAGTCCTCATGCAGATGCGTGGCTCGCGCATTGCCAGGCGTTCGCGCAGGAACGCGGCGTCGAATTCGACGCGCGGCGCGTCGAGGTGTCGCGTGCTAGCGGCGTGAGCGTCGAGGCGGCGGCGCGCGATGCGCGTTATCGCGCGCTGGATGCGATGTGCGCGGCGCGCGGCATTCACACGCTCTGGCTCGCGCAACACGCCGACGATCAGGCGGAAACCGTCTTGCTGCAACTGCTGCGCGGCGCGGGTCTCGCGGGCCTTGCGGCGATGGCGCCCGAGTTCACGGCGCCTGGCGCGTGCGCGGCGCGCGTGAGGCCGTTGCTACATCTGTTGCGCGCGCAACTCGAGCACTATGCGAGCGCGCGCGCCTTGCACTGGATCGATGACGAGTTGAATGCGGACACCCGCTACGCGCGCAATGCGTTGCGTCACGAGGTGACGCCGGCGCTGGCGGTCCACTTTCCCGGTTTTCGGGACGCGCTGGCGCGCACGGCCGCGCATGCTGCGTCCGCGCAGCGCCTGCTCGATGCGCTCGCGCGCATCGACATGGACGCGGTGTCCGCGGACGAAGGGCGCGCGCTGTCGCACGATGCGCTACTCGCGCTCGACGACGATCGTGCGCTCAATCTGATGCGTTACTGGATGCGCACGTTGGGTCTCGCGGCGGCATCGAGCGCGCGTCTGAGCGATGCGTTGCGCCAACTGCGCGAAGTGGACGCGGCGGCCGACGGGCATCGTCTGCGTGTCGATCATGCAGGCCAGGCGTTGCGCAGCTATCGCGGTCTCGTGTATTGGGAAGCGGGCGACAGCAGGGAAGCCGCCGATGAAACCGCGCTCGCCGCGCGCGAGATCAGCGAACTCGCGTGGCAGGGCGAATCGATCTGGCGTTTGCCGCAATGGCGGGGCACGTTTGTGTTTGCGCTCGAGGAGCAGGGGACTGCAGAGGCAGGCTCGGATGCCAATGCGACACTCCCCCTCGACGTCCTGCGACGCGCTGTGCTGAGCGCCCGCTCGCGCAGCGGCGGCGAACGAATGCGCACGAGCGACGCGCCCGGCGCACCGACCCGAACGCTCAAGAACCTGTTCCAGGAACGCGGCATCCCGGCATGGAAGCGCGACGTGCCACTGCTCTATATCGGCGACGAACTGCTGTTCGTGCCTTGGCTCGGCGTGAATCGCGCAGCGTTGCCGGCCTCGGCCGACACCGGCGGAGCACGCATCAGAATCATTTGGCGCGAAGACCTGCTGATCGCCTGACCGGCCGGTCGGACTGCGCTGTGAAGCGAGCGACAATCCGGGAAATAGGGCGCAAATCCCCACGAAACAAGCCTTTGCAGCACTGATTTCGCGGCTTTCGATGGCCGCTGCGGCTTGTCTTTTTACGCCCAATCGGGTACGTTTACCTGCTTGCCCGACCCGATTTCGCCGTCGCTTTTGTCGCTATCGCCGGTTGCGAGCGTGATCCGTCGTTTCCCGTTAAGTCACTAGCGATCATTCCCGGGCAAACCCGCGCGTGTTGCACGCGCGCTGCATTTACGCCGCCACACACTTTGCCGTCGTTCACAAGACGTTGCGCTCCTGTGCTTTTGTGCGGTCATCTCCAGCGCGCCAGCGCGGTTTCTCTTCCAGTTCAGAACGACAATGGCACTCATCGTACATAAATACGGCGGCACCTCGATGGGCTCGGTCGAGCGCATCAAGAACGTCGCCAAGCGCGTCGCGAAATGGCATAAGGCTGGCCACAAGATGGTCGTCGTGCCGTCGGCGATGTCCGGCGAAACCAACCGCTTGCTCGGTCTCGCGAAAGAAATCACGGCTCAACCGAGCGCGCGCGAACTCGATATGATCGCCGCCACGGGCGAACAGGCCAGTTCGGGCCTGCTCGCCATCGCGTTGCAGGACGCCGGCGTCGACGCGGTCAGCTATGCAGGCTGGCAAGTGCCGATCAAAACGGATAGCGCGTTCACGAAAGCGCGCATCAGCGAAATCGACGGCGAGCGCGTGTTGCGCGACCTCGACGCAGGCAAGGTGGTGGTGATCACCGGCTTCCAGGGCATCGATCCGGACGGCCACATCACCACGCTCGGCCGCGGCGGTTCGGACACGTCGGCCGTCGCAGTCGCGGCGGCACTGAAAGCCGATGAGTGCCTGATTTATACCGACGTCGACGGCGTGTACACGACCGACCCGCGCGTGGTCGAAGAAGCGCGCCGCCTCGATCGCGTAACGTTCGAAGAAATGCTGGAAATGGCCAGCCTGGGTTCGAAGGTGCTGCAGATCCGTTCGGTGGAATTCGCCGGCAAATATCAGGTGAAGACGCGCGTGCTGTCGAGCCTGACCGATCCGCTGATGCCGCTCGACGCTGAAATGAAGTCGGGCACCCTGATTACTTTTGAAGAAGACGAGACCATGGAAAAAGCAGTCATCTCGGGTATCGCGTTCCAGCGCGACGAAGCTCGTATCGCCGTGATGGGTGTGCCCGACAAGCCGGGCATCGCCTATCAGATTCTCGGCCCGGTGGCGGACGCAAATATCGACGTCGACATGATCATCCAGAACCAGAGCGTCGAAGGCAAAACGGCGTTCACGTTCACGGTCGGCCGTGGCGACTATCAGCGCGCCATGGAGATCCTCACCGGCCAGGTGCAGGGTCATGTGCAAGCCGAAAAGGTGCTCGGCGATCCGAAGGTGTCGAAGGTGTCGGTGGTCGGCGTCGGTATGCGTTCGCATGTCGGCATCGCGAGCACGATGTTCCGCACGCTGTCGGAAGAGGGCATCAACATCCAGATGATCTCGACCTCCGAAATCAAGATTTCGGTGCTGATCGACGAGAAGTACATGGAGCTCGCGGTGCGCGCGCTGCATAAGGCGTTTGATCTGGATCAGGCGTAAATGGTTTGAATAACGGGGCGCAACGAAGCGCCCCGTTTGCTCTGGCGCGACCAATGCGAATAAATTGCGTCGGCAATGACAAACCTGGCACAAAAAGTGTTCTTCAGACATTGACCTTCGACGTTCGGCCCGCTATTATCTTGGCTTCGTCGCACTGACTCCCTGTGCGACAGAAAGTTTGGGAGACGTGGCCGAGAGGTCGAAGGCACTCCCCTGCTAAGGGAGCATCTGGGCCAAAACCTGGATCGAGGGTTCGAATCCCTCCGTCTCCGCCAGCAATGGCGGCAAACCCCGCAGAGTCCAGGCTCTGCGGGGTTTTGTTTTTTCAGCTCGTAGTTCAGTGTGGATGCGCGTCGGCACTTGCTAAATGCTGGCGAAACAGCCGTGCTGTTTGCATCGACGATGCCTGTTTGTCGATGCCCATTGTCACAGCGATGAAAGCGCGATAAGTGCATCGCACGCATCGAGCACGCTTGAACGCCGCGCGTACTTCAATTACAACCCTGCCTCGTTTTCACCAGAATGCGCTCGCGTGTAACCAGACGTTACGTAGCCGCCGACGCTGCGATGTTGTGCATCAGTTATTACAAACGTGAAATACGCGGAACGCTGCCTTGCGTTATATTTCCGCCCACAGAACACATTCTTTCAAAGGGTGATCAATGAAGTCCGCTCGTTTAGTTCCACTTCTGCTCGGGGTATTGACGTTGGGTGCATCGGGTGCGGCAATGGCCTCAGGGCTCAACGTTGGGGTCAATATCGGCATTCCCGCGCCGGTCTACGTCGCGCCGGCGCCGATCTACGCACCGCCTCCGCCGCCTCCGCCGCCCGTCGTGTATCAGCCGGCTCCGGTGTACTACGGTGGCCCGTCGATCGTCGTCGGCTGGCATGGCGACCGCTACTGGGACGGCCGCCGCTACTGGGCGCGCGATGACTGGTATCGCCACCATCCGCCGGGCCACAGCGACTACGGCCACCATCACTACGACAATCATCGCGGCTGGCACTAGGCGGTCGAGCGCGATCAGGTTGGCGTCGTCGATTCAGGAAAAAACCGCCCGGCAGGGCGGTTTTTTTATGCCTGTCACGCATGCACGCCCTGCTTGCGAATAGAGCGGCCGCGACGCGAGCTGCGCCCGCGTGTTGCAGCCTATACGTCATGCCGTGACATTCGTTGCGAGACCGCAGACGCCTTCAATATTCACTCGGCTGCCGCGGCCATCCCGCCCACCACCGCATTGAAGCCGCTATCGACGTGCACGATTTCGGCCGTCACGCCGGCCGCCAGATCCGACAGCAGGAACGCCGCGGTATTGCCGACCTGTTCGATCGTTACGTTGCGTCTGAGCGGCGCATTCTGCTCGACGAAGTCGAGAATCTTGCCGAAGCCCTTAATGCCGCTCGCGGCCAGCGTCCTGATCGGTCCCGCCGAAATGCCGTTCACGCGCACGCCCTTCGCGCCGAGCGACACCGCCAGATAACGCACGCTAGCTTCGAGCGAAGCCTTGGCGAGCCCCATCGTGTTGTAGTTCGGAATCGCGCGTTCGGCGCCGAGGTAGCTTAGCGTCAGCAACGACGCGTCCGGCGTGAACATCGACTGTGCGGCCCTGGCGAGCGCCGGGAAGCTGTACGCGGAGATGTCGTGCGCGATGCGGAAGTTTTCGCGCGTCATGCCGTCGAGGAAATCGCCGGCAATCGCTTCGCGCGGTGCAAAGCCGATCGAGTGAACGAGTCCGTCGAGGCCGTCCCAGTGTTCCTTGAGCGAAGCGAAGAGGGCGTCGATCTGTGCGTCCTCGGCGACGTCGCAGGGAAATACGAGGTTGCTGCCGAATTCGGTGGCGAATTCGGTGATGCGCGCCTTGAAGCGCTCGCCGACATAGGTGAAGGCCAACTCGGCGCCTTCGCGCCGGCAGGCTTGCGCGATGCCGTAGGCAATCGAGCGGTTCGACAGCAAGCCGGTTAGCAGGATGCGTTTGCCAGCGAGGAAGCCCATGACATCTCCTGAACGTTCGGCGCGCCGCGCACGCGAAGATCGCGCGCTCGGGATGCGCGGACCGCGCGGATTAATTGGGTAGAATTCTCTCACACTGCAATTGCCCACTGACCAACAAGGCCCCTATGACAATTGGCTCGCGACGGGTTCAAACGCCTCCTGCATTTCGATGCCGCGTGATTGACGAACCCTCGCACGGCCCCGCGCGTGCCGGGCTGGCAGTGGTGTGCCGTGCATGGCGTCCGGTGCGCGCCGTGGGGACAGCCTGCTTGTTTGCCATGGCTGGATTGCTCGCGGCGTCGCAGGCTCACGCGGCTCATGCGATCGCCCAATACGGCGAGCCGAAATACCCGGCCGGTTTCAAGCACTTCGACTACGTCAATCCGGATGCGCCGAAGGGCGGCACGCTGGTGCTGGCCAACCCGAGCCGTCTCACGAGCTTCGACAAGTTCAATCCGTTCACGCTGCGCGGCAATACGGCGCCCGGCGTGGACCTGCTGTTCGAAAGCCTGACTGTGGGCAGCAGCGATGAAGTCGCGTCCGCCTACGGGCTGCTCGCCGACGACATCAACGTCGCGTCGGACGGCATGTCGGTGACGTTTCACATCAATCCGCGCGCGCGTTTTTCCAACGGCGATCCGGTCACCGCCGACGACGTCAAGTTCTCGCTCGACACATTGAAGAGCCCGCAGGCCGCACCGCAATTCGCATCGATCTTCGGCGAGATCGAGCGCGCGGTGGTGGTCGATCCGCACACGGTCCGCTTCGAGTTTCGCCAGCGCAATCGCGAGTTGCCGCTGCTCGCGGGCGGCATGCCGGTGTTCTCCCGCAAGTGGGGATTGAAGCCGGACGGCAGCCGCATTCCGTTCGACCAGCTCGCATTCGAAAAGCCGATCTCCAGTGGCCCGTATCTGATCGAGCAGTACGACAACGGCCGCACCATCACCTATCGGCGCGACCCGAATTACTGGGGCGTGGATTTGCCGGTGCGCGTCGGCATGAACAACTTCGATCGCATCGTCTACAAGCTGTACTCGGATGCCACCGCGCGGCTCGAAGCGTTCAAGGCGGGCGAATACGATGCGCTCGTCGAATACGTCGCGCGCAACTGGGTGCGGCGCGATGTCGGCAAGAAGTTCGATAGCGGCGAGCTGATCAAGCGTGAGTTCCCGCAGCACAACGGCACGGGCATGCAAGGCTTCATCCTGAACACGCGTCGGCCGTTGTTCCTGGACGTGCGCGTGCGCAAGGCGCTCGATCTCGCGCTCGACTTTCAGTGGCTGAACCGGCAACTGTTCTTCAATCAATACCGGCGTATCGACAGCTTCTTCGCCAATACGGATTTGCAGGCGAAGGGCCTGCCTTCGCCGGGCGAGCTGGCCTTGCTCGAGCCGTGGCGAGCGCAACTCGACCCCGCCGTATTCGGCCCGCCGCCGAAGCAGCCGGACACCGATGCACCGGGCTCGCTGCGCGCCAATCTGCTGCAGGCGCGCGAGCTGTTGCAGGAAGCCGGCTGGACCTATAGCGACGGCGCATTGCGTAACGCCAAAGGCGAGCCGTTCCAGTTCGAGATTCTCGACGACTCCGGCTCGGCTGCGTCGATGGAGCCGATCGTCGCGACTTTCATCCGCAATCTGCAGAAGCTCGGCATTACCGCGACGTTTCGTGTGTCGGACTACGCGGTCTATCAGAAGCGTCTGGACGCGTTCGACTTCGACGTCACCACACTGCGCATGCCGGACGTGCAGGTGCCGGGCTCGGAGCAGATCGAGCGCTTCGGCAGCAAGGCCGCCGATACCAAGGGCTCGGACAACGCGATCGGCTTGAAGTCGCCGGTGGTCGACGCCGTTCTGAACGCGCTCGTGCATGCGCAGACGCGCGAGCAACTGGTCGATGCGACGCATGCGCTCGACCGGCTGCTGATGCATGGCTACTATGTCGTGCCGCATTGGTACAGCGGCACGCATCGGGTGGCGTTCAAGCGCGGGCTCGCGTGGCCGAAGACGCTGCCGCTGTACTATGGCGCGGAAGGCTGGATCACGTCGATGTGGTGGCACGAGCAACCGCAGCCCCATGCGCAGCCTCAGCCGCAACCGCACTCGTAGCCACAACCGCAGCCGCGCCAGCGCGCCCCTCACTTATCGTCTTCGCACCGGAACGCCGCCTATGTGGAGCTACATTCTCAAACGCCTGTTGCTGATGATCCCGACCTTGCTCGGCGTACTGACGCTGACCTTCGTCGTGATCCAGTTCGTGCCGGGTGGCCCGGTCGAACAGATGCAGCACGAATTGCGCAAAGGCGCGGAGGGCGGCGCGCCGTTCGGTCTGCGCTCGCATAGCGGCGTCGACGCGCAACAGCTCGCGCAGCTGAAGCAACTGTACGGCTTCGACAAACCGCCGCTCGAACGTTACGTGCTGATGCTCAAGCGCTTCTCGACCTTCGACCTCGGGCAGAGCTATTTCCGCCATCAAAGCGTCTGGTCGCTGATCGTGTCTAAGCTGCCGGTGTCGATCAGCATCGGCCTGTGGACCTTCTTCCTCACGTACCTCATATCGGTGCCGCTCGGCATCGCGAAGGCGGTGCGCAACGGCTCGCGCTTCGATATCGCGACGAGCCTCGTGGTGCTGATCGGCTACGCGATTCCGGGCTTCGTGCTTGGCGTGCTGCTGCTCGTGCTGTTCGGCGGCGGCACGTTCCTGCAACTGTTTCCGCTGCGCAATCTCACCTCGGACAACTGGGCGCAGCTGAGTCTCGGCGGCAAGATCGTCGACTATCTGTGGCACATCACGTTGCCGATCACCGCTTCGGTGGTCGGCAGTTTCGCGGTCGTCACGATGTTGACGAAAAACGCTTTTCTCGACGAGATCCGCAAGCAATACGTGCTGACTGCGCGCGCCAAAGGTTTGTCGGAGAAGCGCGTGCTGTGGAAGCACGTGTTCCGCAATGCGCTGTTGCCGTTGATCGTGGGTTTTCCGGCAGCGTTCATCGGCGCGTTCTTCACGGGCAGTCTGCTGATCGAAACGCTTTTTTCACTCGACGGGCTCGGGCTGCTCTCGTATGAATCGGTGGTGCGGCGCGACTATCCGGTCGTGCTCGGCACGCTGTATCTGTTCACGCTGATCGGCCTCGCGACCAAGCTGATCTCCGACCTCTGCTATGTGTGGGTCGATCCCCGCATCCAATTCGAACAGCTGGAGCGCTGATGAATCGAGCCCGTCTTTCCGTCGACGCGCAGGCGCGCACCGAACGCGCGCGCGCGTTCGTGTCGCCATCGCCCGCGCGCCGCGTATGGCAGCGTTTTCGCCAGCAGCGCCTCGGCTACTGGAGTCTGATCGTGTTCGTGGTGGCGTTCGCGGCGAGCCTCGCGGGTCCGCTGTGGTCGAACGACAAGCCGCTGGTGGCGCGCTACGACGGCCACCTGTATTTCCCGATGTTCAAGACTTACGCGGAGACCACGTTCGGCGGCGATTTCCCGACCCCGGCCGATTATCTCGATCCGTATATCAAGCATCGCTTCGACGCGCCGGGCAACTTTGCGGTGTATCCGCCGAATCGCTACTACTACGACACGCTGAATTACTTCTCGAAGGCGCCGAACCCTGCGCCGCCGTCGCGCGAGAACTGGCTCGGTACCGACGACCGCGGCCGGGACCTGTTCGCGCGGCTGCTCTACGGCTTCCGGGTGTCGGTGGAGTTCGGACTCGTGCTGACGCTGATCGGCACGGTACTCGGCATCGCCGCGGGCGCCGTGCAGGGTTACTTCGGAGGACGTATCGATATCGTCGGGCAGCGGTTGATCGAAATCTGGAGCGCGATGCCGGAGCTTTACCTGCTGATCATTTTCTCGTCGATCTTCGAGCCGGGCTTCCTTCTGCTGATCGTGCTGCTCTCGCTGTTCGGCTGGATCGGCCTGTCCGATTACGTGCGCGCGGAGTTTCTGCGCAATCGTCACCAGGACTACGTGCGCGCGGCGCGAGCGATGGGTTTGTCGAACTGGCAGATCATGTGGCGCCACGTGCTGCCCAACAGCCTGACACCGGTGATCACGTTCCTGCCGTTCCGCATGAGCGGTGCGATTCTCGCGCTGACGAGCCTCGACTTTCTCGGCCTCGGCGTGCCGTCGCCGACACCGAGCCTCGGCGAACTGCTCGCGCAAGGCAAGGCGAATCTCGACGCGTGGTGGATCTCGCTGTCCACTTTCGGCGTGCTGGTCGCGATGCTGTTGCTGCTGACCTTCATGGGCGACGCGCTGCGCAACGCGCTCGACACCCGCATCTCCGATGCGATGCGCGCTGGAGGCAATCAATGAGCGCAACGCTTCAGAACGGCGCGCCGCCGCTGCTGGAACTCGAGCATCTGCGCGTGAGCTTCGGCGACACCGTCGCGGTGAACGACGTCACGCTCGCGATCGAGCGGGGCGAGCGGGTGGCGCTGGTCGGCGAGTCGGGCTCGGGCAAGAGCGTGACCGCGCTATCGATCCTGCGGCTCCTGAGCGACGCGCAAGTGAGCGGCTCGATCCGTTTCGACGGCGAGGAGCTGCTGGCCAAAAGCGAACGCGAGATGCGCGGCATGCGCGGCTCGGACATCGCGATGATTTTTCAGGAGCCGATGACCGCGCTCAATCCGCTTTATACGGTCGGCGACCAGATTGCGGAGACCATTGTCGTCCATGACGGCGTGACGGCGAGCGAGGCGCGCAAGCGCGCGGTCGCGCTGCTCGGGCGCACCGGTATCGCCGAGCCGGGCAAGCGCGTGAACAGTTACCCGCATCAACTGTCGGGCGGGCAGCGCCAGCGCGCGATGATCGCGATGGCGCTCGCGTGCCGTCCGCGGCTGTTGCTCGCCGACGAGCCGACCACGGCGCTCGACGTGACGATCCGCGCGCAGATCGTCGACCTGCTGCTGGAACTGCAGCGCGACGAAGCGCAAAAGCGCGGCATGGCCGTGCTGCTGATCACACACGATCTGAATCTGGTGCGGCACTTCGCGCAGCGCATCGCGGTGATGGAGCGGGGCGTGCTGGTCGAGAGCGGGCCGGTTGAGCAGGTGTTCGACGCGCCGCAGCATCCGTACACGGAGCGCCTGCTGGCGAGCCGGCCGCAGCGCACGGTGGTGCCGGTGCTGCCGATCTCGCCCGTGCTGCTCGAGGCGCGTGAGGTCTCCGTTGATTTCAAAACGAAGCTGCCGGGCTTTGCCGGCTGGTTTCGCTCAGGACGGTTTCGCGCGGTCGCCGAGGCGAACGTGTCGGTTCGGCAGGGCGAGACGCTGGGGATCGTCGGCGAATCGGGGTCCGGCAAGTCGACCCTCGCGATGGCGTTGCTCGGTCTGCAGCGCACCGTGCACGGCGCGATCGAATTTCAGGGCAGGGTGCTCGGCAGCTATCGCGGCGCCGAGCAGACCGCCTTACGGTCGAACATGCAGGTTGTGTTTCAGGATCCGTTCAGTTCGCTTTCACCGCGTCAGACGATCGAGCGGATCGTCGGCGAAGGGCTGGCGCTGCATCGGCCGCAGATGACCCCGCAAGCGCGGCGCGACAAGGTGATCGCGGTGCTGCGCGAAGTCGGGCTCGACCGCACGGTGCTGTACCGCTATCCGCACGAATTTTCCGGCGGCCAGCGGCAGCGGATTGCGATTGCGCGCGCTTTGGTGCTCGAACCACGCGTGCTGATCCTCGACGAACCGACCAGCGCGCTCGACGTTTCCATTCAGCAGCAAGTGCTGAAACTGCTCGCCGGGTTGCAACAGAAGTACAACCTCGGCTTCGTTTTCATCAGCCATGATCTGGCCGTGATCGGGGCAATGGCGCACCGCGTCGCGGTGATGCAAAACGGTTCGATTGTCGAAAGCGGAGAGGTTGAGAAGATTTTTGCGACACCCGCGCACCCTTACACGCGAAAGCTGCTGAAAGCGGCGCTTGACCGTTGATTTTTCACCCTTTCACCAATTGGGTGCGTATCTCGATTGAATTTTTCTATTTGTTTTGACACGTGAATACTTACTGGCTAGTATCGACCAAACTTTTTTCCGTAGACCCCTGATTTTTTGGCAAAAACTACCGACCAATGCGGCACAGAAACTTAACCCAGGCTTGCACGCGCGTCGTCGCCGGGATGTTCATTGGCGTCTTGATGGCAGCAGCTCCCGGCGCTTTCGCCGACGAAGTAAGCAGTTTCAATCAGAATGCCTCACTTTCGACCTCCACCGGGTCGAATCCCTTGTCCTTCTCCAGCCCGCAAGCAGGCGCTTCCGACAGCGACAGCGGCGCCAAATCGTTCCTGTCCGGCATGGCTGGCAAAGCGGGCGACGTAGTGGTCGGCGCGCTGAACATGATCGGCGTTCGCTACCGTTGGGGCGGCAACACGCCTGATTCGGGGCTCGATTGCAGCGGTTTCGTACGCTACGTGTTCCAGGACACGCTCGGCATGGCGCTGCCGCGCCGCGCGGAAGAAATGAGCCGCGTCGGCGAAAAGGTTCGCGTGAGCGACCTGAAGCCGGGCGATCTGGTGTTCTTCAACACGATGCGCCGTACGTTCTCACACGTGGGCATCTATATCGGCGACAACAAGTTCGTGCATTCGCCGTCCACGGGCAGCACGATCCGCGTCGACGACATGGATAGCGGCTATTGGGAAAAGCGCTTCACCGGTGCGCGCCGGATCGAGGCGTCGTATCAGGAAGGCGAAGATCTGCGCAAGCGCGTGAATGCGACGATCGGCGGGAATAACTGATTCCGGCCGCGTCGGTGTTTTAAGCGCGATAAAAAGCCTGCTTCGGATGAAGCAGGCTTTTTGCATTCTGGTGGCGGTTTGAGAGCGGCGAGGTGGTTGTCTTGTGCGATTTTCGGGCCGGATAGGCTGAATTTGCGCCGGCTCTTGCTGAGGGCTCCGCCCGAACTTTGACCGGCTGCCGTGCCGCTGACAGCCCACCGGCGCCGTCCCAGCCTCCGCCCCGGCCAACTTACGCCGTCGCCCGGCTCGCGGCCAGCTTGCGCTGCAACTCCGGCATCATCTTCGCCACCGCTTCCTCGCCCGCGAGAATCGCCGCGTTGCGCTGCGAAAAATCGCTGCCGCTCATCGCGGCCAGATTTGGCCGGATCACGACATCGGCGTACTTGTCGAGTTCATAGGCCTTGATCGTCTGGCCCATGATGGTGAAGGTCTGCATCAGCACGTCGAACGAACTGGCGGTCAGGCCGCTCTCCGGGCGCTGCGAAATATCCACGGCGATCACGAAGTCCGCGCCCATCTTGCGTGCGAACGAGGCGGGCACCGGGCTCACCAGACCGCCGTCGACATATTCGTGACCGCCGATCGTCACCGGCTCGAAAATCGACGGCACGCTGCACGACGCGCGCACCGCGACGCCCGTGTTGCCGCGTTGGAACAGAATCGGCTGACCGGTTTTCAGATCTGTGGCCACCACGCCGAGAGGCTTCGCCATCTTCTCGATCGGACGGTTGTTCAGCGTCGTGTTCAGATAGTTCTGCAGCGCGATGCCTTGCAGGAAGCCCCGCGTGCGAAATGGCATCGCCCAGTCGCTTATCGACGCCTCGTCCATGGTCAGCGCGAGCTTGTTCAACGCAAAGCCGTTCATACCCGATGCGTACAGCGCCCCGACCACCGATCCGGCGCTGGTGCCAGCCACCAGATCGACATGGATGTTGCGCGCCTCCAATGCCTTGATCACGCCGATGTGCGCGAAGCCGCGCGCGGCGCCGCCGCCCAGCGCCAGCGCGACACGGACCGGCCGCTGCGCTTTGTCGAGCGGCGGCGGGTTGGCGGTGGGCGTGGCGGCGACCGGCGAGTTGTCGGTTTTGCCGCCGCCGGTCGTGGTGCAGGCGGCCAGCACCGCCGAGGCGGCTGCCAATGAAAAGTTGCGGCGGGCGAGACGGGGCGACGAGGGTTTCAACGAGTTCTCCAGCAACGGCGCGGGCGACGCGACCGGCGTCGCCGCGGGCCGCGTTCAGACCGATAGTCAAACGGACAGGATCGCCAGCGGCAATTCCACGCACTGCGGATCTATCGGCAACCGCAGCGCGCGCACATCATAAATCAAAGGCCCATGCGCGCGGCGGGCTGGTAATGAAACGTTGCAGAGGAAGCATTCGAGTGGCTTGGGGCGGTTTCGCCGAGGCTTCAGGGCGGCTGCTCGGGCTCGGGCTCGGCGCACGTGCGCGGCCGGAGCGGTGCGCAAGCGCCTCGGCTCAGCTCGGCGAAACACGCATCTCGCGCAGCGCGCGAGCGGCTCGGTTGCCTTCAGGCGGTCCCCGTTGAAAACATAGCCCTGCGACCAGGCCAGCGGGCGCCGCAGTCCACTGCTCGCACGATACATCCCGGAAGTTTGCCGGGCGCACGCGCGCCGACACCGCCAAGCCAGCCCTTAAAGCCCATTCCACACGCTAGCCGAGGCCTCGCGGACACCGCCATCGTCCATTCGGCCGAGGCCAGGCAACGCGCGCGCGGAAGGTATAATTCGCCTCTCGCATTTAATTCCCTCGTGTCCATGCACGGCGCTTTTCCGCCGCATGGGCGCGGTCCGCTGCCGCGCCTGACGGGCTATGTCCGCCCGGGCGCCGGCGCCAGTCTTCCGAGTAACCGCTAATGACCACCTCCGTTCGTACCCGTTTCGCACCGAGTCCCACCGGCTTCATCCACCTCGGCAACATTCGCTCCGCGCTTTATCCGTGGGCGTTCGCGCGCAAGATGAAAGGGACCTTCGTGCTGCGGATCGAGGACACCGACGTCGAGCGCTCCACCAGTGAATCCGTCGATGCCATTCTCGAAGGCATGGCGTGGCTCGGCCTCGATTTCGACGAAGGCCCGTTCTACCAGATGCAGCGCATGGACCGTTACCGCGAAGTGCTCAAAGAGATGCAGGACGCCGGGCTCGTTTACCCGTGCTACATGTCGACCGAAGAGCTCGACGCGCTGCGTGAACGGCAGCGCGAAGCCGGCGAAAAGCCGCGCTACGACGGCACGTGGCGCCCCGAACCGGGCAAGGTGCTGCCGCAGCCCCCGGCAGGCGTGCAGCCGGTGCTGCGCTTCCGTAACCCGCTGACGGGCGTGGTCGCATGGGACGACGCGGTGAAGGGCCGCATCGAGATCTCGAACGAGGAACTCGACGATCTCGTGATCGCGCGTCCCGACGGCACGCCGACGTACAACTTCTGCGTGGTGGTCGACGATCTGGACATGCGCATCACGCACGTGATCCGCGGCGACGACCACGTGAACAACACGCCCCGCCAGATCAACATTCTCCGTGCGCTGGGCGGCGAGCCGCCGGTATACGCGCATTTGCCGACCGTGCTGAACGAGCAGGGCGAGAAGATGAGCAAGCGCCATGGCGCGATGAGCGTGGTGGGCTATCGCGATGCCGGCTATCTGCCGGAAGCGGTGGTCAACTATCTGGCGCGACTCGGCTGGTCGCACGGCGACGCGGAAGTATTCTCGCGTGAGCAGTTCGTCGAATGGTTCGATCTTGATCACCTCGGCAAGTCGCCGGCCCAGTATGACCACGACAAGCTGAACTGGCTGAATGCGCACTACATCAAGGAAGCCGACAACGCGCGTCTCGCGGAGTTGGCAAAGCCGTTCTTCGCCGAGTTGGGTATCGACGCAGCGGCGCTTGCACAGGGCGCGGATCTGACCGCAGTGGTGGGCTTGCTGAAGGATCGCGCGTCGACGGTGAAGGAGATCGCGGAAAACGCCGCCATGTTCTATCGCACACCGGCGCCCGATGCCGAATCGCTGGCGCAGCACGTGACCGACGTGGTGCGTCCGGCACTGGCCGATCTGGCCGCCGCACTGAAGACCGTCGAATGGAGCAAGGAGGCGATCGCCGCCGCGCTGAAGGCGACGCTCGGCACGCACAAACTGAAGATGCCGCAACTGGCGATGCCGGTTCGTCTGCTGGTGGCAGGCACGACGCACACGCCGTCGATCGACAGCGTGCTGATGCTGTTTGGCCGTGACGTGGTCGTGAGCCGTATTGAAAAAGCGCTGGCGTAAGCGGGTGCGTTCATACGCGCGTTGAGAGGGTTTGCATGCGGCTTGAAAAAAGTCGCATGTAATTGCGCAAAGGGTATTTACAAAGCGCAGATTGGCCACTAAAATCTCGTTTCTCTGATGTGCAGGGGGTATAGCTCAGCTGGGAGAGCGCTTGCATGGCATGCAAGAGGTCAGCGGTTCGATCCCGCTTACCTCCACCAACAAAAGAGTAAAGTTGTTCAGAAGTCTGGAAGTTGTAGAAAAAAAGACTTCACAAGCGCTTGAAACGTAGTTAGAATATCGGTCTTTGCTGTTGGCAAAACGAAATAACTAAGAAGTTAGCGTGAGTTAGCAGCAGATTAAAGACAAATCTGAAAAGATTATGTCCCCTTCGTCTAGAGGCCTAGGACATCACCCTTTCACGGTGAGTACAGGGGTTCGAATCCCCTAGGGGACGCCAAACATCAGCGTCGCTTTAGTGTTCGGGTTAAAGCCCGATTGGCAGTAAAGCAATGCAGCTTGCAGAGAAATAACCGACGCTCGCAAGCTTGGGTGTAAAGACTGGAGTGGTAGTTCAGTCGGTTAGAATACCGGCCTGTCACGCCGGGGGTCGCGGGTTCGAGTCCCGTCCACTCCGCCAGACAAAGCCCGTTCATTCAAATCTGAACGGGCTTTTTCATTAAAGGTGTAAGCAGTACGTTGTCCCCTTCGTCTAGAGGCCTAGGACATCACCCTTTCACGGTGAGTACAGGGGTTCGAATCCCCTAGGGGACGCCAAGACATCGGCGTCGTTCGGTTGGAAGTTTGAACGGTGCAGTAGGTGCAAAATCTGGAGCGGTAGTTCAGTTGGTTAGAATACCGGCCTGTCACGCCGGGGGTCGCGGGTTCGAGTCCCGTCCGCTCCGCCAGATTTGAGAAAGCCCACTTCGAAAGAAGTGGGCTTTTTTTATTTCCGCCGACCATCCCGCCTGGTATGCTCCTCGGGACAAACAGCCATTGCCAGCGTGCGCGCGCTGTTTTACCGTTGACCGACCCATCTTCGTGTTCCGCCATGTTCGATCCAACCGAAGCTCCGTCACCGTTTCATCTGCGCAATGCCAGCATGGACGATTTCGAGTTCGCCGAGGCGCTGACTCGCAACAACATGGGCGGCTACTATCGCCGGCACCATCTCGTGTGGCGGGCCGATCTGTTTCTCGGCAGCTGGCGCGAGTCGGAGAATTTTATTCTCGAAGTGGACGGCCAGGCGATCGGCGTGTTGCGCATCACGCAGGAGGGCGATTCCCTCCATATCCGCGATGTGCAGATTGCCGAAGGTCATCGGCGGCACGGCGCCGGCACGTATCTGCTCGACATCTCGCATCAATGGGCGCGCGAGCGTGGGCTGCGCGAATTGCAGTTGCGCGTGTTCGTGGACAATCCCGCGGCGCGGCTGTATCAGCGCAAGGGCTACAAGCTCGCGGGGCCGCGTCTGGCACAGCTCGGCGCGATCCGTCATCTCGCGCGGCGGGTCTGAGATCGACACTCAGTTCGCGGCGCCGTTCGACGCGTTCGCGCGATCCTGCGCCGATTCGTCGTCCGTCTCCGCGGTGCCGAGTTCGCCGTCTTCCACGCGATGCTCCGAGCCGCGCTCGATGAATGCGCGCGGACTCTTACCGAACGCGCGCCGGAACATCGCGGAGAACGCGCTTTGGCTCTGATAGCCGAGTTCCCGCGCGACATGCGAGAGCGGCCGTCCCTGGCTCAGCAGCGGAATCGCGCGCGCGAGGATCGCCTGCTGACGCCATTGCGAAAAACTCACCCCCAATTCCTGCCGAAACAGCCGCGCGATCGTGCGCGTACTCGCACCCACGCTGGACGCCCATTGTTCGAGCGACTCGCCGTGAGTCGGATCCGCGATCACGGCCTCGCATAGCGCACGCAGACGTTTTTCATTGGGCATCGGCACGGACAGCGGCAGCGGCTCCGAGCGCGTCAGTTCGTCGAGCGCGAGCGCGCCGAGCAACTGTTCGCGTGCGGCCGAAATGCCGGGCGTATCGAGCGCGGCGATGACTTCGCGCAGCAGATCCGAAACCTCGACGACGCGCGGCGTATCGAGCCCCGCCGGCACCGTGCTTTCGGTGATGTAGAGCGTGCGCAGAAACGCATCTTCGACGGCCACTACCTCGTGCGTCACATGCGGCGGCACCCAGATCGCACGCGATGGCGGCACCATCCAGGTCGTGCCTGTCGTCGCGACGCGCAGCACGCCGCGCGACGCATACGCCACCTGCGCCCACGCATGCGTATGACGCGCGATGCGCCAGCCGGACGGCATTTGCCGCGAGCGCACGCGGATCGGGTGCGTCTCGGTTGGCTGGAACTCGGGCGGAATGTCGGCGAAGCGCACGAAGCTCGACAATTCGGTGTCGGCGGACGAAGTCATGGCGAAGATCGGTCCAGGGAACGGAGTGCCGGAAGTCGGCGCGGTGCGTGGCGATACCGGATGCGCAAGTTCCGCGTTCACAGGTCCACGACCATAACTCCGCGACCACACTCCCGGCGGGCCTCATCATTGTAGATGTTGGCCGCAGCCCGCCGTTGCATAATGTCCCGACTGTCCCGCCCTAGAGGAGACCCCCATGAGCTTTGCTACCGCGGACTTGTGCGACACGCACGAAGACCAGTTGACACTCGGCACGCTGCGCGTGCTCGAGCCGGTCTTTCACCTGTTCAGTCGCACTGAGTGCTTCAGCGGCGAGGCGGTGACGCTGAAGGTATTCGAAGACAACGCGCTCGTGCGCACCACGCTCGAAGAGAAGGGCGCGGGCCGCGTGCTGGTGGTCGACGGCGGCGGCAGCCTGCGTTGCGCGCTGGTCGGCGGCGATCTCGCGCAGATCGCGGAGCAGAACGGCTGGGCCGGCATCGTGCTGAACGGCTGCGTGCGCGACACGCTGGAACTCAACGAGGTCAACGTCGGCGTGGCGGCGCTCGCGACCTGCCCGCGCCGCGCCGAGAAGCGCGGTGCCGGCGAGCGTGACGTGGCGGTGCAGTTGCCCGGTGCGCTGGTGCGTCCCGGCGAATGGATCTACGCGGACATCGACGGCGTGCTCGTCGCGAGCGCGGCGCTGAATTGAATTGAACAGGAACGCCGGCTGAACCGTGGCCTGACCGGAAGCCACACCCTCATTCAAGGAGAGCGAACGACGATGCAAACCGTCTTTGTATACGGCACGCTGCGTGCCGGTGAAGTGAACGACATCAGCGAAGCCGCGGCGCGCAACGAGATCGACGCGCCGAATCTGCTCGGCACGGCCTCGGTGCGCGGCCATCTGTTCGACTTCGGTCTCTATCCGGGTCTTGTCGTCGACGAAGCGGGCGTCGACGTGATCGGCGACGTCTACGAAATCGATGATGCACTGGTCGCGGTGCTCGACGAAATCGAAGCCGTCTACCCCGGCGTCGAAGATCGCTTTCTCGCGCGCGAAGTGATGGTGAAGGTGGACGGCGACGTGGTGAATTGCCGTTTCTATCCGGTCACGCCGAATGCGGTGAAGGGCCTGCCTGAAATCAAATCCGGCGACTGGGTCGAATACCGAAACTCGCGCTGACTGGCTGAGCGCGCCGTACGGCGAATCGGCGAAAGGTGACAGGCGTGACGCGTGAAAAAAAAGGCCCGGCAGGCTTGCGCCTGGCGGGCCGTGCGGTCGGTCAGTCTTGCGGCTCGAGCCGCCTTGAATCCGCATAGGGGAATGAAGGCACCTCGCTACAGCCGCTACAGCATCACGCGGAGCTTATCCACCGCATAGCGCCACACGCCCGGACGGCAGGACGCGCGTCAGCAACCTCAAAGCTCCTCGTACAACGGCAGCGTCAGGAAGTCGGTGAACTGCTCCGACGTCGACATCTCCTCGAAGATCTGCGCGGCGCGCTCGTACGGCTTCGTATCGCCGCCCACCGCCTGCTTGACCTTATCGAGTTCCTGCACCGCCAGCTCGCGCACGAGTTCGACCGTCACCTTGCGGCCGTCGTCGAGCTTGCCCTTCGGCGAGCGGATCCACTGCCAAACCTGCGAGCGCGAGATTTCCGCGGTAGCGGCGTCTTCCATCAGGTTGTGAATCGGCACGCAGCCATTGCCCGCGAGCCACGAGCCCAGGTAGTGAATGCCGACGTTGATGTTGTTGCGCAAACCGCCTTCGGTGATCGGCGTCTCGGGACGGAAGTCCGTCAGGTCGATGGCCGTGACGAGCACGTCGACGCGTTGCTTGCCGATCTGGTTCGGCTTGTCGCCGAGCACTTTGACGAACTCTTCCATGGCGATCGGCACGAGGCCCGGATGCGCGACCCAGCCGCCGTCGTAGCCGTCGCCGGCATCGCGTGCCTTGTCGGAGCGTACACCGGCCATTGCCTTGTCGTTGGCCGCCGGGTCGTTCTTGATCGGGATCAGGGCGCTCATGCCGCCGATCGCCGGCGCGTTGCGGCGATGGCAGGTCTTCAGTAGCAACAGCGCATACGCGCGCATGAACGGCGAGGTCATCGTGATCTGCGAGCGGTCGGCGAGGCAGAAATCGCGATCGGCCTTGAACTTCTTGATCGCCGAGAAGATGTAGTCCCAGCGGCCGGCGTTCAGCCCCGAGCTATGCTCGCGCAGCTCGTACAGAATCTCGTCCATCTCGAACGCGGCGACAATCGTCTCGATCAGCACCGTCGCGCGAATCGTGCCGCGCGGCACGCCAACCGCTTCCTGCGCGGCGATGAAGATGTCGTTCCACAGACGCGCTTCCAGATGGCTCTCCATCTTCGGCAGATAGAAGTACGGGCCCGAGCCGCGCGCGACCAGTTCCTTCGCGTTGTGCACCATGAAGAGCGCAAAATCGAAGATGCCGCCCGACACGCGCTTGCCATCCACCTTCACGTGCTTCTCGTCGAGATGCCAGCCGCGCGGACGCACGATCAGCGTGGCGACCTTGTCGTTCAGCCGGTACGACTTGCCGTTCTGCTCAAGCGAAATCGTGCGGCGCACCGCGTCCTTCAGATTGATGTGCCCGGTGATCTGGTTGTCCCAGCTCGGCGCATTCGAATCTTCGAAGTCGGTCATGTACGAATCAGCGCCCGAGTTCAGCGCGTTGATGATCATCTTGCGCTCGACCGGACCGGTGATCTCCACGCGGCGGCATTGCAGGTCTTGCGGCAGCGGCGCGATTGTCCAGTCACCCTCGCGCACGGATTTCGTCTCGGCGAGGAAGTCGGGACGCTCGCCGGCGTCGAGCCGTTTTGTGCGCTCCGCGCGCGCCTGCAGCAATTGCTGGCGGCGCGGCTCGAACGTGCGATGCAGCGCGGCGACGAGTTCGAGCGCTTCGCGCGTGAGGATCGCGTCAAAGCCCGGCTTGATTTCAGCCGAGATGTCCATGCCCTGCGGCAGCGACAGTGATGAGAGCGAATTCGCCATGTGTTCTCCTTGGTCGGTCAGATTGTGCAAATCGTGGATGTTGAAAAAGCGTTGGGATAGTCCGTGGAGCCGCCGTCACGTGCCAGGGCTGTGGCGTCTGCGGTGGCTGCCGGGATGGTTCGGAGAACTGACTGAGCGGCGAGGCGATGCGAGGGCCTGCAGAAAAGCAAGCAGGTCGTTCATGCCGCCGCCCGTACCATGCGGCGCGACGCCCAGTTCTTCGACGGGAGCGTTTTGCCGGTTGAGCCAGAACGTGGTGAAGCCGAACCACGTCGCGCCCGCCACGTCCCAGCCGTTCGACGACACGAAGACGATGTCGCGCGGCGGTGCGTCGAAGGCTCGCGTGCCCAGTGCGTACGCGGCGGGCGAGGGCTTGTAGGCGCGCACGGTGTCGACGGAAAGCACGTGGTCGAACAGTCCGCACATACCGGCGCTTTTGAGCGCAATGTCGAGCATCTGCGGATTGCCGTTCGAGAGAATCGCGAGGCCGAGGCGTGCAACGGGTTCGTCGGCGGCGGGCGTCAAAGGCGTCGACGCGGGTTCAGGGCCTGCATCCGCGTCGCGTAACGCGCGCAGCGCCGGCACCGCATCGGGAAACGCGGACAGGCACGCGTATTCGTCCATCAACCGCTTCTCGGCGGCGCGGCCCAGCGTGAGCTGAAGCTTTTTCGCGGCGAAGCGCAGCGCGTCGAGCGTGATGTCCCAGAACGGCCGGTAGTGCGCGCCGGGTGCGTCGGCGGGAGCGGCCAGCGTGCGCAGTTGCGTGTACTCGATCTGCTTCTGGCGCCACAGCTGCGAGAGCGCGTCGCCGTGACCGGGGAATATCTGCTCGGCGGCGGCGATCACCGAATGCACGTCGAAAAGCGTGCCATACGCGTCGAAAATCACTGCTTGGGGGGAAGGTGTCGTTGTGGCCGACATTGCCGTGCACTCCTGTCAGAGGTCAGGACGGATTGTATTAGTGATACTCGACGCTAAAAAAGAAGCTAAACATCACTTGATCTTTTACTTTCATCCACCTAATCTGACGCGCACCCTCACTTTCACGCGTAGTCCGAGCAATCTCCTTCGGGCCTCGCGGCGCGCATCTCCTATGGATCGTTTCAAGCAGATCGAAACTTTTGTCGCCGTCGCGGCCAAGGGCAGCCTGTCGGCCGCCGCCCTGGCCGAAGGTGTCGCGCCCGCGATCATCGGCCGCCGCGTCGACGCGCTTGAAGAGCGGCTCGGCGTCAAGCTGCTGGTGCGCACCACCCGCAAGATCACGCTGACTTTCGAAGGCTCCGCGTTCCTCGAAGACTGCCAGCGCATCATTCACGACATGCAGAACGCCGAAGCGAGCGTGTCGGAGGGGGGCGTGAAGGCGAGCGGCCATCTGCGGCTGTCGGCGCCGGCCGGTTTCGGGCGGCGGCACGTCGCGCCGCTGGTGCCGGCGTTCACCGTCGCGCATCCGGACGTGTCGATCACACTCGATCTCTCCGACCGGCTCGTCGATCTGGTCAACGAAGGTTTCGATTGCGCGGTGCGGCTCGGCGAATTGCCGGATTCGTCGCTGGTGTCCCTGAAGCTCGGCGAAAACCGGCGCGTGTGCGTGGCGTCGCCGGGCTATCTGAGCCGGCGCGGCGCGCCGCACACGCTGGCCGATCTCGCGCGGCACAACTGTCTTGCGCTCGGTGCGAGCGCCAACCAGCAGCGCGGCTGGATGTTCCAGCAGGGCGACAAGGTGGTGTCGATCAAAGTGTCCGGCACGATGGAATGCTCCGACGGCGCAGTGCTGCACGAGTGGTGTCTCGCCGGCCACGGACTCGCGTGGCGCTCCTGGTGGGAAGTCGGCACCGACATCGCGGCGGGGCGGCTCGTGAGCGTGCTCGACGAATTCGCCGCGCCGCCAATCGGCATCCACGCGGTGTTTCCGCAGCGCCGCCATCTGCCGCTGCGGGTGCGGCTGTTTCTGGACTTTCTCAAGCATACGTATGGCCATCCCGGCTACTGGGGCTGATGCGCGGCGTCGCGAGCAACCCGTTTCCGATATGCGGACAGACCCCTGGTGAATCCATGCCCTCATTTCCGCGACCTACAATCGATTGAAGCGGCTTACAAGCCGAGCCTCGTTGGACGCTCACGCCGCGCTGCGCGCAGCCGGCGACGGAGGGCATCATGTTCAGGCACATCCTGGTTCCGACTGATGGTTCCGACCTGTCACACAAAGCGATAGACGGCGCGATCGATCTGGCGCAGGCCGTCGGCGCGCGGATCACCGCATACGCGTGCCTGCCGCAATATCCGTACTCGCCGTTTTCCGACGTGGTGGTCGAGCCGCCCGCCGAATTCCTGCAGCGCAGCGAGCGCGAAGCGCGCGTGCATCTGCGGGAAGTGGAGATGGCCGCGCGGCGTGTCGGCGTGGTCGTCGACAGCCGGACCAGCGTCCATCCGGCGCCTTACCTCGGCATCATCGAAGCGGCGGAGCAGGGTGCTTGCGACGTGATCTTCATGGCGTCGCACGGGCGGCGTGGCCTAGGCAGTCTGCTGATCGGCAGCGAAACACAGCGGGTGCTGACGCATACGAAGATTCCGGTGATCGTGTACCGCTGAACGGCAGTTGGGCAGCGCCTGGGGGCGTCAAAAAGCGCGCCGGCGGCGAAGCCGGCGCGCCACTACTCGCCGGCGCGCTGCGCTGTGCCGGCGCTTTCTCCGCTGCTGCGAGTTTTCTCCCAGACTCCGGCCGCCGGGGCTGAGAGTCGATACCTCCGGCGACGCGGCTCCTCCCTGTGACGGCGGCTCTCTATCGGAGCCGTTTAATCGTCTTCTGCGCTGGCGTTTCGGCGATCAGGCCGCGAGGCCGACATGCTCGGCGACGACGCGGCCTGTCGCGTAGCCTGTCAGGCCACCTTCTTGTCGAAGAACTGCTCGTCTTCTGTCGAGCCGTGCAGCGCGGTCGTCGACGCTTCGCGTTCGACCGTTTGCGTCACGGCGTCGAAGTAGCCGGTGCCGACTTCGCGCTGATGCTTCACCGCGGTGAAGCCCTTTTCGGCTGCGGCGAACTCGGCCTGCTGCATTTCGACGAAGGCCGTCATCTGGTTGCGGGCATAGCCGTGCGCGAGGTTGAACATCGAGTAGTTCAGCGCGTGGAAGCCGGCCAGCGTGATGAACTGGAACTTGTAGCCCATCGCGCCGAGTTCGCGCTGAAACTTGGCGATGGTCGCGTCGTCCAGGTTCTTCTTCCAGTTGAACGACGGCGAGCAGTTGTACGACAGCAGTTGATCCGGGAATTCCTTGTGGATCGCGTCGGCGAATTTCTTCGCGAACTCGAGGTCCGGCTTGCCGGTTTCGCACCAGATCATGTCCGCGTACGGCGCGTAGGCGAGACCGCGCGAGATCGCCTGTTCGAGGCCCGGCTTCGTGCGGTAGAAACCTTCGACCGTGCGTTCGCCGGTCAGGAACGGCTTGTCGTTCTCGTCGATGTCCGAGGTCACGAGGTCGGCGGCTTCCGCGTCCGTGCGGGCGAGCAGCACGGTCGGCACGCCGGAGACGTCGGCGGCCAGACGCGCGGCGGTCAGCTTGGCGACGTTTTCGCGGGTCGGCACGAGCACCTTGCCGCCCATGTGACCGCACTTCTTCACCGACGCGAGCTGGTCTTCGAAGTGCACGCCCGCGGCGCCTGCTTCGATCATCGCCTTCATCAGTTCGAACGCATTCAGCACGCCGCCGAAACCGGCTTCCGCGTCGGCGACGATCGGGGCGAAGTAGTCGATATAGCCTTCGTCGCCCGGGTTCTTGCCTTCCGACCACTGGATCTGGTCAGCGCGCGTGAGCGTGTTGTTGATGCGCTTCACGACGAGCGGCACCGAGTTGGCCGGATACAGCGACTGGTCCGGATACATTTCGCCGGCGACGTTCGCATCGCCCGCCACCTGCCAGCCGGACAGATAGATCGCCTTCAGGCCTGCCTTGACCTGCTGCATCGCCTGGTTGCCGGTCAGTGCGCCGAGCGAGTTGACGAACGGCTCGTTGTTGACGCTTTCCCAGAGCTTTTCCGCGCCGCGTTTGGCGAGCGTGTGTTCCACCTGAACCGAACCGCGCAGACGGATCACGTCCTGCGCCGAGTAGGTGCGCTTGATGCCTTTCCAGCGCGGATCGGTATCCCATTGCTGCTGGAGTTGCTTCGCCTGTTCTTCGCGGGTGATGGTCATCGTGTTCTCCTTGGGTTGCCTGTAATGGATGGGTGACTCTGTCTTCGTCGAAGCGGCTGGCCGTCAGGCGTTTCGTTTCGTGAAGTCTTATATAAGAGTCTAGGCAAACCGAAGATCCCGCAATAGTCGACCGGAAGTGTTTTTCGTATATTTATTATTGTTTTTATTCAATGCGTTACGATCACTGTTCCACATAGAGAAACGACTTTTCCCCTGTTGCAACGGCGCCTCTTGTGCCTTGCAGCATGATTTTTTACGACGCAAAAAAATTTACCACATCGTGAAATTTAGGGATGCTCAAGCTACGGACGAAAAAAAACCGGTGCCTGAGCACCGGTTTCTTCCGACTGAGTGGGCGGCGCGAAGCCGTCCGGAGTCTTTTACATGCTGATCCTGCTACTGCTGCCGGATAGCTTAGCTGCCGCGACGCGCCGTGCGCGGGCCGTCGCTGCGGCGTGCGCCGTAGCCGCCGTCGCGCGAACCGCCGTAGCCTTCACGCGAGCCGCCACCGAAGCCGCCTTCACGCGAACCGCCGCCAGCCGACTTGCCGGCCCAGCCGCCGCCGCTACCGCTACCGCTGCGCGAACCGCCGCCGTTGCCGGCCGGCTTGCCCGAACCGCTGCCGAAACGACGGCCACCGCCGTTACCGCCGCCCGGACGGCCGCGGCCGCCAAAGCCAGGACGGCCGTTGCCCGTCGGCGCCGACTTACGCGGCTCGAAGCCTTCGACGACGTTGACCGGCAGCGGGGTGCGCACGAAACGCTCGATGCGCTTCAGCGCGCCTTGTTCCGCGTGATGCACGAGGCTCACCGCGATACCCGAGCGGCCGGCACGGCCGGTACGGCCGATACGGTGCACGTAGTCTTCGGCGAACTTCGGCAGGTCGTAATTGAACACGTGCGTGATGCCCGGGATGTCGATACCGCGAGCGGCGACGTCCGTTGCCACTAGCACGCGCACGCGACGCTCGCGCAGTGCCTTGATGGTGCGGTTGCGCGCGCCTTGCGGCAGATCGCCGTGCAAAGCGGCCGATTCGAAACCGGCGTCGGCAAGACGTCCTGCGAGCTGGTCGGCGTCCATCTTGGTTGCCGTGAACACGATGGCCTGGTCGAGGCCTTCGTCACGCAGCAGATGGTCGAGCAGACGGTCCTTGTGATCGCGGTCGTCGACGTAGTGGACGGTTTGCGCGATGTTGGTGCGCTGTTCCAGACGCTGAACGATTTCGATACGCTCCGGATCCTTCAGCAGACGGCCGGTCAGCGAACCGATCTTGCCGTCGAGCGTGGCCGAGAACAGCATGGTCTGACGCGTAGCCGGCGTAGCGGCGACGATCGTTTCGATGTCTTCGATGAAGCCCATGTCGAGCATGCGGTCGGCTTCGTCGAGCACGAGAATCTGCAGTTGCGACAGGTCGATACGGCCGCGTTCGAGGTGGTCGATCAGACGGCCCGGCGTGGCAACCAGGATTTCCGGGTTCTTCGCCAGCAGCATCAGCTGTTGGCCGTAAGCGACGCCGCCCAGAATGCTGACGGTGCGCAGGCGCTTGAGGTGCTTGCCGTACGTGGCGGCGGCGGTCGTGACCTGCATCGCGAGTTCGCGGGTCGGCGTCAGGACCAGCATGGTCGGACGGGCAACCGGTTGCGGACGGCGCGTGTTGCGGGCGCCGTCGGCCGGACGCGGTTCACGCGGCTGGCTGGCTTGCGCCTTTTGCAGTTGCGAGAAACGCTCGATGGCGGGCAGCATGAACGCGGCGGTCTTGCCCGAACCGGTCGGGCTCGAGACCAGCAGATCGCGACCGGCGATGCCGGCCGGGATGGCGCGTTGCTGAACCGGCGTCGGGTTCTGGTAACCAGCGGCGGTCAGCGCGGAGACGACATCCGCGGAGAGACCAAGCGACGCGAACGTCGGGCCGGTCGGGACTGCGGCTTCAGCGGCGACGGCTTCCGGAGCGGCAGCAACGGCTGCGGCTTGTGCGGGTGCGTCGGCGAGACCGAGTGCCTGATCGGCGATGGCGTTCAACGGGCTGGAGGTGTTGCTCGAAGTCATGAGAATCCTTGGTACACAGGGAATTAAAACGTCGGCGCCAATCGGCATACCCAAGTCGTCGGATTCAGCGAGCAAAGAAGCAGCGAGCAAATCGAAAAACGGGGGCAGCTCGCGACAATGAAGGCGAGCTTTTCGTTAGAAGCTGTATCGGATGCGACATGCCAACACGGCGTGCCGCCAGCCTGGGACATGATCGCCCGAAGTGGGCTAGGCAGGAGGGGACAGGTTCTAAACTGGATTGGAGCTAAACGCTACGAGGCGCTGCGCCGCAAGGGCCGCTACTTGAAGCGGGCAAAGCAGTGAAGCGCAGGCCGCATTATATAGGGTTTTGTTGCACTGCGCCACTATTAGGACATTTCCGAGCCGAAAAGTTTGCGAATCCGGCTGCTGAACGCTGTCGTTCGGACGGCTGGGCAGCGTCGCGGCGCGTTGTCGGTGCTCGAAAGAAAGCCCCGACTGGAGCGTCGCCCGCCGCTTCGCGCGCTCAGGCCGCGGCGCCGTTCTTCAACGATTCGACGAGCTCGACGTATTGCTGCTTCGCAGCGTCCTGCGCGGTGCCCTTGAGCGCGGCCCACGCGTCGTACTTGTATTTGCCGACGATGTCGGTAAAGCCCGGCTTCTCGCCCTGAACGTCGCCGCGGGTGGCTTGCTTGTAGAGCGCGTAGAGGCGCAGCAGCGTGAGGTTGCCCGGACGCTCCGGCAACTGCTGCACTTCTTCGTGGGCTTTGGCGAATTGGGCGTCGATGTCTGTCATGGTGGTGTTGCCCGCCGGGCGGGGTCAGATGAGGATCGGCCGACGATGATAACAACTGCATGCGCTCGCGTGGGCGAGGGCTTATTCCAAACGGCGCCGCCGCCAGGACGCAACGCCAAACCTCATTGACGCGCGCGGCGCCGATTACAATACGGTCCATGACTCAAACTGTGCTCCTTGCCCTCGATACCTCGACCGAATTCTGTTCGGTCGCGCTGCTGTCCGTTCCCGTCGACGCCGCTCAAACTGGCGCGGCCCCCCGGCTCTGGGTTCGCCACGAGCAGACCGGCGCGGTCTCCAGCACGCGGCTGTTGCCCGCCATCGGCGAACTGTTCGACGAAGCCGGCCTGACGCTCGCGGACTGCGACGCCATCGCGTTCGGCTCCGGTCCCGGATCGTTCACGGGCCTGCGTACCGCGACCGGCGTCGCTCAAGGCCTCGCGTTCGGCCTGAACCTGCCGGTCGTGCCGGTCAGCACACTGCTGGCCTGCGCGGAGAGCGCGCGGCTGCGCGATCCGGCGGCGACGCGCGTACTCGCCGCGCTCGACGCCCGCATGGACGAAATCTACTGGGCCGACTACGCGTGGGACGAGGCCCAACAGGAATGGCGCACCGTTCAGACGGCCTCGCTCGATGCGCCAGAGCGGCTGGTGCTGCCCGACACGCCCTTCACGCTGGCCGGCAACGCCGCCGCGGCGTTCGGCGCGCGGCTGCCTGCAGCGGCCGCCGCGCGGACGGTCGACGGCGAAGCGCTGCCGCATGCGGTGCCGCTCGCGCACGCGGCGCTGCGTGCGTTTCGCGCCGGCCGCACGGTGCCCGCCGACCAGGCCGCGCCGGAATACGTGCGCGACAAGGTTGCGCAGACCACGGCGGAGCGTATTGCAGAGAAAGCCGGGAAGGCAGAAAAGGCCGCGAAGGCCGAACGGGACGCGGGACTCGCGCAGAGCCCTCAGGATGCCCGCGACAGCGCAACCCAGCCCGCGCCCGCCGCCGGCGCACCTCACGGCGAGGGCCGGCAATGAGCGGCGTGTTGCTCGCGGACCGCTACATGTCGCCGATGACCGAAGGCGATCTGGACGAGGTCGCCGCTATCGAAAAGGTCGCGTATGAGTTTCCGTGGAGCCGGGGCAATTTCGGCGACTCGCTGCGCAACGGCTATTTCGGTGTCTGCTTGCGGCACGTGACCGGCACGCTGATCGGCTATTGTGTGCTGATGCCGGTCGTCGACGAAATGCATCTGCTCAACCTGTGCGTCGCGCCCAGCGCGCAAGGTGCCGGCGCCGGCCTCGCGCTGCTGCGCGAGGCGGTGCGCATCACGCACGCCGAAAAACTCGAGGGCCTGCTGCTCGAAGTGCGGCCGTCGAATCATCGGGCGATCCGGCTGTACGAACGCTTCGGCTTCGCGTCGATCGGCCGGCGCAAAAACTATTATCCGGCGCGGCATCGCAGCCGGGAGGACGCCATCGTGATGCGTTTCTCGTTTGCCACGGAGGGCGCAGATGGCGCTGCATGAATCGGTATTGGAAGAGTTCGGCCTGACGACGCTGTGGGTGCGTCGCGGGATGGCGGTGCAGCCGAAGGTCGAGGATGTCGGCGCCGGGCCGCGTGCGGATGCGCTAGCTGCGCATGGTGCGCGTCTCGACGATGTGCACGGGGCAGGGGAAGCGTCGGCGGCTCTCGCACAGGATGCGCAACGGCCCGCGATGCGTGCCGGCGAGGCGCGGCAAGCCGAGCGCCCGCAGATGCCGGGCGAGCACCGCGCGCCGGTTCGCGGCGAGCAGGTGGCTCCGTCGGCGGGCGCCCGGGAGCGGTTCGATGATCGCGCCGCCTCGGCGCGGGCGAGCGAGCCGTCGCGATCCACGCAACAGAGCGAGGGTGATGAGCGTCGGATGCAGCCCGCGCACGATGCCGCGCAGGACCGGCCAGCAACGCCCGTCGAAGTGCGGCAACAGACGCAAACACAGGCGCAAACACAGCCGCCCGCAACACGCGAATCCGCCCAGCAATCTCAGCAGGCGCCGCAGCGCCAGCCAGTCGGGCAGCCGCGCTCCCCGGAGCCGCCGCCATTCGATGCGCCGCCCGACGACGATTTCGCATGGTTCGACGACCTGCCTGCACACGCGCCGTTGGAAGCCCGCCGTGACACGCCTGAACTGCCGGCCGTCCACACGCTCGACTGGGACGCGCTGAGCGAGCGCGTTGCCGATTGCCGCCAGTGCCGTCTGTGCGAGAAGCGCACGAACACCGTATTCGGCGTCGGCGATCGCGCCGCGGACTGGATGCTGATCGGCGAAGCGCCCGGTGAGAACGAAGACCGTCTCGGCGAGCCGTTCGTCGGTCAGGCGGGCAAGCTGCTCGACAACATGCTGCATTCGCTGGCGCTCGCGCGCGACACCAATGTCTACATCGCCAACGTGATCAAATGCCGGCCGCCCGGCAACCGCAATCCCGAGCCGGACGAAGTCCTGCAGTGCGAGCCGTATCTGCAACGTCAGGTGGGGCTGGTCAAGCCGAAGCTGATCGTTGCGATGGGCCGCTTCGCGGCGCAGAGTCTGCTCAAGACCGAAGCGAGCATTTCGGCGCTGCGCGGTCGCGTGCATGAGTACGAAGGCGTCCCGGTGATCGTCACCTATCACCCGGCGTATCTGCTGCGCCGGCTGCCCGACAAGGCGAAGGCCTGGGCCGACCTATGCCTCGCCCGCGATACGTGGCACGCAGCGGGCGGCGCGCCGTCGAACGCGGCGAAGTGATGACCGCCGGTGGACCGGCGGCGCATGTCGCCGCCGCGCCAGGCAACCACGCCGCGCTCCTCGATTCGTTGCTCGGCACCTTGCGCGACCCGGCCGTGCGCGATCTCGCATGGCTGCTGCTGAGCGCCGACCTGTTGCGCCCGCAAGCGCCGATGGGCGCGCTCGCGAATCCCTTCGATTCCCAGCAGGAACTTCAGGCAAGCGTCGCCTGGCTGTGTGCGCTCGACGCCGCGCCGCAGCCGCTGCATCTCGAGCTCGCGGCGACGCGCATCACGCGTCTTGGCCGATACGCCGAACGGCTGCTCGGCTGGTTCCTGCAACACGGGCCGGCGGCGCGGCTGGTCGCGGCCGGTGTGCCGTTGCGGCGCGCGGGCATCACGCTCGGCGAATGCGATTTTCTCGTGGAGTCGCGTGAGGGCGCGCGGCTGCACTGGGAGTTGGCGGTGAAGTGTTATCTGCATGCGGGCGGAGGGCGCGAGGAGGGGCAGGGAACGTCACAAGCGCACGCGCGCCTCGCTGATTACGTCGGGCCGAATCTGAAAGACCGCTTCGATCTCAAGCTCGCGCATCTGCTGAACCATCAACTGCCGTTGAGTGCGCGCGAAGAGTTCGCGTCGGTCGGTTATGCGGGGCCGTGGACGCCGGAGATGTTCGTCAAAGGCTGGCTGTTTTACCGGCATGGCGAGAGGCCGGCGGACCCCGTCGAACTCGATCCGGCGCATGGCCGCGGCTGGTGGACCACGCGCAGCGATTGGCCGGCGTTCGCGGCGGCGCAGGCGCAAAAGTGGCGGCAGTTGCCGCGGCTCGAATGGCTTGCACCGAGGCGCGTTGCGCAGGAAAACGAGCAGGGTGGGAGCGAGGCCGCTGGATCGCTTTGGGTCGACGCGCAAACGCTTGCGGCGCAGATTTCAGCTCGGCATGGACCGGCGATGGTCGTCGCTCTTGTCGAGGATCGTGCCGGCTATCTGGTCGAACGCTCTCGCGGTTTCATCGTGCCGGACGAGTGGCCGGAGCAGGCGTGGAACTACGCGCGGAAGTAGTGGAGTGGCAGACGGTACGACGCAGTCGCTCTCGACGCAGCGAAGCACGTGTCACGATCTCGCCGGGGACGATCGATCGGAATGATTGCCGGATTTGACGGTGCGTACGAGCGGCCCGAGCAGACGCGAACTACGGCGCGGCAGTAGCGGAGTCGCAGGCGGTATGACGTAGTCGCTTGACACAACGCGAAGCCAATCACGATCTCGCCACTCGCCAGTAACGATCGGTCGGAACGTTTTTGTGGGTTTCACCGTGCCGGACGAGTGGCTCGGGAAAGTGCGGAACTACGCGCGGCGTAAGCGGAGCAGCAGGCGGTACAACTCACCCGCTCGTCGCTACGCGAACCACGTCACGGTCTCGCTGCGCTCCACTGCCGATCGATCGAACACTCGCGCTGCTTCAGCGTGCCAGGCGCGCGTCCTGACCAGACACAAAAGAAACGCCGTACAAGCAGCGGTGAAACACAGCGGACAGCCAACCACGCCCCCTACACCGCGCCGCTCACCACCACCGATAAAAATGATGCACCGGCCCGACACCCCCGCCTACATCGAGCCGATCACTAGCCTGCAACGCACCGGTCAAATAAACTTTCGCATCGGCCACCGCGCTCGCGAGATCGCCGCGTTGAGGAATCAGCGCCGCAATCGCCGACGACAGTGTGCAACCCGTGCCGTGCGTATTCTTCACCGGCACGCGCGGGCCGCCCAGACGCAATGTGCCGCTGTCCTGTACCAGCCAGTCGGGACTATCCGCCGCGCTCAGATGGCCGCCCTTCATCAGCACCGCGCGTGCGCCGAGTGCGCGCAGCGCTTCGCCTTGTTCGACCATACCGGCTTCGTCGGTAGCCGGCTGCACGCCGAGCAGCGCGGCGGCTTCGGGCAGATTGGGCGTCAGCAGATCCGCGAGCGGCAGCAATTCGTCGCGCACCGCCGCGACCGCATCCGGCAGCAGCAGCGCATGATTGCTCTTCGAGATCATCACCGTGTCGAGCACGACGTGCTTCGGCTTGTGACGACGCAGCGCATCGGCGACCGCGCGGGCGATCGGCGCGTTCGCCAGCATGCCGATCTTCACCGCGTCGATGCGGATGTCGTCGAACACTGCGTCGAGTTGCGCGGTAATGAAGGCCGGGTCCGGCGCGTGAATCGCGGTGACGCCGCGCGTATTCTGCGCGGTGAGCGCGGTGATCACGCTCGCGCCGTAAGCGCCGAGCGCCGAGAAAGCCTTCAGATCGGCCTGAATGCCGGCGCCGCCGCCCGAGTCGGAACCGGCGATCGTCAGCACATTGGGAATCGTTTGCGTCATGGTCAAGCGAGGAAGAAGGAAGGCGCGGGCACGCTCGTGAGCACGGCCCGCGGCAAACTCAGTGCTTGGCTTCGCCGATCAGCGCGACCGAGTCGAATGCGCGCTGGTTGGCCTGGTGGCGCCGCATCACGAGCCACATCATCAGGCACACGAAGGTGCCGAACAGCACGATCACCGCGGTGACCGGCACGTCGAGCCACACCAGCACCGCGTACAGGCACAGCATGACGAGCACCGAGAGATTTTCGTTGAAGTTCTGCACGGCGATCGAGTGACCCGCCGACAGCAGCACGTGGCCGCGATGCTGCAGCAGCGCATTCATCGGCACGACGAAAAAGCCCGACAGGCCGCCGACCACCATCAGGAAGATATACGCGAAGATCAGGTAGCCCGGCATATGCATGCGGCCGATCCGGAAGCCCCAATGCGCGGGAAACAGCTCGCGCGTGTAGAACGCCATCAGCATCACGGCGATCCCCATCATGATGCCGACCGGCAGCACCGACAGCGACTTCTTCAACGGCACGCGCGAGGCCGCGAAGATCGCGCCGCCCGCCACGCCGACGGCCACCACCGCCTGCAGGATCGCCGCCTCGGAGAGCGACATGTTCAGCGACACTTCGGCCCACTTCAGCACGATGAATTGCAGCGTCGCGCCGGCGCCCCAGAACAGCGTCGTGACCGCGAGCGAAATCTGGCCGAGCTTGTCGCGCCACAGCACGAGAAAGCAGTCGGCGAAATCGGTGATGAGTTTGATCGGGCCGCGCTCCTGTTTCGGATAACGCGCGCCGGTATCGGGAATGCGCAGATTGAACAGCGCCGCGATCACGTAGATGCCCATGATCACCAGCATCGCCGCTTCGGCGGGCGTGTTGACAGTGGGGATGTGCTGCCGCAGGATCGGCGCGGCGATGTGCGGACTGATCAGTGCGCCGCCGAGCACGGTGCCGAGAATGATCGAGCCGACCGTGGTGCCTTCGATCCAGCCGTTCGCGGCGACCAGCCGGTCAGGCGGCAGCAGTTCGGTGAGAATGCCGTATTTGGCGGGCGAGTACGCCGCCGCGCCGAAGCCGACGATGCCGTACGCGATCAGCGGATGCGCGCCGACCAGCATCGTGATGCAACCGACCACCTTGATGGTGTTGGTGACGAACATCACGCGTCCTTTCGGACGGGAGTCGGCGAAGGCGCCCACGAACGCGGCGAGAACGACGTACGACAGCACAAAAAACAGCTTGAGCAGCGGCGTCATCCAGTTCGGGGCGTGAAGATCTTTCAGCAGTGCGATAGCAGCGATCAGAAGCGCATTGTCGGCCAGCGACGAAAAAAACTGCGCGGCCATGATGGTGTAAAAACCTTTTTTCATCTGATGCGATGCTGTCCTCGCTGCGGTCTGTCCGCCCCGGCCGTTTGCAATACGTCCGGGCTTATGCCGTTCGAAATGGGTTGTGCGCACGGCTTTATATCACGAAAATAGCTGAATTCGGACTAGCAGAATCCTTGATCGCACCGCCCAGCGGACTGCCGAGCGTTGAAAACGCCCAGTAAGCCGCTGATTCGCAAGCGTCTTTACGAAAATATCCCATGCCGCGCCCCCTCTCAGCCACGATTCATACCGCCGCACTTGCCAATAATCTTGCCGTCGCACGACGCTACGCGCCAAAGTCCAAAATATGGGCCGTCGTCAAGGCGAATGCATATGGACATGGCCTTGCGCGAGTATTTCCCGGCTTGCGCGCAACCGACGGCTTCGGATTGCTGGACCTCGAAGAAGCCGTGAAGTTGCGTGAATTGGGCTGGGCCGGGCCGATTCTTCTGCTCGAAGGCTTTTTTCGTCCGACCGACATCGACGTGATCGACCGCTATAGCCTGACGACCGCGCTGCATTCGGACGAACAGTTGCGCATGCTCGAAATGGCGCGTCTGTCCAAGCCCGTCAACATCCAGTTGAAGATGAACACCGGCATGAACCGGCTCGGCTACACGGTGGAGAAATTCCGCGCCGCGTGGGAGCGCGCGCGCGCCTGCCAGGGCGTCGGCCAGATCACGCTGATGACCCATTTCTCGGATGCCGACGGCGAGCGCGGCATCACCTATCAGATGGAAGCGTTCGAGCGCGGCGCGCAGGGCATCGCGGGCGCGCGCAGCCTCGCCAATTCGGCGGCTACGCTGTGGCATCCGGGCGCGCATTTCGACTGGGTGCGCCCGGGCATCATTCTGTACGGCGCGTCGCCGTCAGGCGTGACGGCCGCGATCGAAGGCACCGGGCTGCAGCCGGCGATGACGCTCGCCTCGGAACTGATCGCCGTGCAGATGCTCAATGAAGGCAGCACCGTCGGCTACGGCTCGGCGTTCAAGGCGCGCGGTGCGATGCGTATCGGGGTGGTCGCGTGCGGCTATGCGGACGGTTATCCGCGGGTCGCGCCGGAAGGCACGCCGGTGATCGTCGACGGCGTGCGCACGCGGGTCGTCGGACGCGTGTCGATGGACATGCTCACGGTCGATCTGACGCCGGTGCCGACCGCCAACGTCGGCTCGCGCGTCGAGTTGTGGGGCAACGCGCTGCCGATCGACGACGTCGCGCAGGTGTGCGGCACGATCGGCTACGAGCTGATGTGCGCGGTGGCGCCGCGTGTGCCGGTGCGGGCGGAGTGAGACGCGCAGTCGAGCGCGTGACGAGCGGCGCGTTGGGCGCTGTTGGCGGCCCGGTCGCGCACAGCGTGGCGAATCAGGTAGTGCGCGGCGCGAGGCCGTCGCGGGCGGCTGCGCCAGTTTGCGCCTCGCGATGCGGTGTCCCTGTTGCCGTCGTGCTTCGCTTTTTGCGGCGCCGGCTGCATTGGAATGTGCGCTGTTGCTTGCACCGCTGAGCGCACTGCCTGGTGCTCCGCATTGTGCGTCGCGCACTATGCCGCTGCGTGTCGCCGGATTCGCGGCTGCGGCTGGCACCCAGGCGCGGAGCCGGCCATCGACTGCATCAACCGCATCAATCGCATCAACCGCACCAGGCGCATCAACCAGATCAATCCTAAGAACAGCAACACAGGCAATCACGCGTGGCTAAACCGAAGACGTTGTACATCTGCAGTGAATGCGGCGGGCAATCGCCGAAATGGGCCGGGCAGTGCCCGTCATGCAATGCGTGGAACACGCTGGTCGAATCGGTCGCGGAAGCGCCGTCCACGCACCGTTTCCAGTCGCTCGCGAAGAGCGCGCCGGTGCGGCGTCTGGCCGATATCGACGCGTCCGACGTGCCGCGCTTCTCCACCGGCGTCAGCGAGTTCGATCGCGTGCTCGGCGGCGGTCTGGTGCCGGGCGGCGTGGTGCTGATCGGCGGCGATCCGGGCATCGGCAAATCGACGCTGCTGCTGCAATCGCTCGCCGAAATCGCCGCCGACAAACGCGCGCTCTACATCAGCGGCGAGGAGTCGGCCGCACAGATTGCGTTGCGCGCACAACGGCTCTCGTTGCTGGAGCCTGGCTCGAAGGCGAGCGAGCTGCAATTGCTCGCGGAAATCCAGCTCGAAAAAATTCAGGCGACGATCGCCGACCAGCGGCCCGACGTCGCGGTGATCGACTCGATCCAGACGGTCTATTCCGACGCGCTGACCTCCGCGCCGGGCTCGGTCGCGCAGGTGCGCGAGTGCGCGGCGCAATTGACGCGCATCGCCAAGCAGTCGGGCACCACGATCATCATGGTGGGCCACGTGACCAAGGAAGGCGCGCTGGCGGGGCCGCGCGTGCTGGAGCACATCGTCGATACGGTGTTGTACTTCGAGGGCGACACGCATTCGTCGTACCGCCTCGTGCGCGCGATCAAGAACCGCTTCGGCGCGGTCAACGAGCTCGGCGTGTTCGCGATGACCGAGCGCGGCCTGCGCGGCGTGGCGAATCCGTCGGCGCTGTTTCTGTCGCAGCATGAGCAGTCGGTGCCGGGCTCCTGCGTGCTGGTGACGCAGGAGGGCACGCGGCCGCTGCTGGTCGAAGTGCAGGCGCTGGTGGACGCGGCCAACGCGCCGAATCCGCGGCGGCTCGCGGTCGGCCTCGAGCAGAACCGGCTCGCGATGCTGCTGGCCGTGCTGCATCGGCATGCGGGGATCGCTTGTTTCGATCAGGACGTGTTCCTGAACGCGGTGGGCGGCGTGAAGATCACCGAGCCCGCCGCCGATCTGGCCGTGCTGCTCGCGATCCACTCGTCGATGCGCAACAAGCCACTGCCCAAGGGGCTCGTGGTGTTCGGCGAAGTCGGCCTCGCCGGCGAAATCCGGCCGTCGCCGCGCGGACAGGAGCGGCTCAAGGAAGCGGCCAAACTGGGCTTCTCGGTCGCGGTCATTCCGAAGGCCAACGCGCCGAAACAGCCGATCGAAGGCTTACAGGTCGTTGCGGTCGAACGGATCGAACAGGCGATCGACCGGGTCCGCACGCTCGAATAGACGGGGCTGCGGCGCATCAGGGCGGCAAGCGCGCCGTAATGCGCCGTAAATATCGCCGCATTGTCTGTAACCTGAATGGCATTTCTTTTTTCTAAGCTGCGAGGGCAACCATCCCTTCTGATGCTCGAAAAAGGATCGCGCCTTGAAACAGTCAATTGAAACCGTCGCCGAGCGGCCGATACAGGTGCGCGGCTGTCGCGTGTCCGCACCGATCCGCCAGCCATGGGGCGACGCGTGCCGGATCGTCGAGTGGATCGACACGGCGGGACAGATATCGCGGCGCGTGGTGGCCGAGGACGCCACGGCCGCCGAGGTCCGCGCCACGATCAACCGTCACGTCGAAGGCCGCAAGCACCTGCTGTACGACGACGAAAAGACGCCACGCCAGACGTTGCCGCGGCAGACGGCTGTGCGGCGCTGAGGGTAGGGTGGCGGTGCTCAGCAGCTAACGTGCCTCGCGCTAAGTGCTTCGCTGTCAACACCGCATCGGCTGAAACCAGCCGAACGAAGCCGTAGGCAGGCAGACGCTACCCCTTCAGGCCATCGACGGTATCCGCATCATCCGCATCGCCCTCGGGCTGCGCCGCGTACGCCTGCGGATCGAACAGCGGATGCCGCGCCGCTTCGGCCGCCGTCAACACCGGCGACACGCAGCAGTCGAGCGGCTCCAGCAGCAGCACCCAGTCCGCCAGCGCACGCGCGCCGATTACGTCGGCCAGCTCCCGCGTGAGCGCGTCCGCGTCCGGGCCGCCGATCGCCTGGCCAAGGCTCCAGTGGCGCGTCGCCCACTCGGGCCGGTCGAGCGCCATGCACAGCGTTTCCCAGAATTTCAGTTCGAGCGCGCCGACCGCGAGCCAGCGGTGATCGAGTGTGCGGTACAGGTTGTAGCACGGCACGCCGCCGTTCAGCAGACCGGCGCCGGGGGCCGGCGCAGCACCTTCGTTGGCGAGCGCGACTTGCGCGACGATGTTGTGCGCATGCGTGACATGCGTCATCGAGACGTCGACGAAGCGGCCCTCGCCGCCGCGCGACACATGCCATAACGCGGCGAGAATCTGCGTGACCGCGCTCAAGGCGCCGCCGAGCAGGTCGGCGATCTGGAAATTCGGCAGGATCGGCGAGCCGTCGCGGCTTGCCAGTTGGTCGAGTACGCCCGCATAGCCGATGTAGTTCAGATCATGGCCCGCGTGATCGACGAACGGCCCGCTCGCGCCATAGCCGCTGATCGCGCAGTAGACGAGCCGCGGATTGGCCGCGCGTAACGTGGCGTAGCCGATGCCGAGACGCTCCATCACGCCGGGCCGGAAGCTCTCGATCAGCACGTCCGCTTCCGCCGCGAGCGCACGCAACACATTGCGTCCCGCATCGGATTTGAGATCGAGGCGTGTCTCGCGCTTGCCGCGATTGACCATCCGGTAGAACGCGCCGGGCCGGCCGGCCACGCGGTCGCTCGACGATTGCATCATCGTGCGGGTGGGGTCGCCCGCGCCGGGGGCTTCAATTTTCAGCACGTCGGCACCGAGCTCGGCGAGCCGCAGCGCGGCCACCGGCCCCGGCAGCAGACGCGTCAGGTCGAGAACGCGCAGCCCCTGCAGCGCAGGCGGTACCGCTGTAGCCGATGACATGGATGATGCTGTCGCGGAAGACAAAGCCAACCTCTCGTCGGTGCCGGCGCGGACCGGAAACTGCGTGCCGCTAGCCGATTTGTTCGAGTTCCTCGTGAGTCTCGAGCCATTCGGCTTCGAGCGTTTCGAGGCGCGCGTTCACATCTGCCTGACGGCGGATCGCCTCCGTCAGTTTGTTTTTCTGCTCGGGTTCGTAGCTGGCCGGATCGACGACGAACGCATCCAGCGCCGCCTTCTCCGTGTTGAGCGCGTCCATTTCCTTTTCGATCTTCGTGATGCGGCTTTGCAGCGGCTTCTTCAGATACGCGAGCTTCTGCCGCGTTTCCGCTTCGAGGCGGCGCTGCTCCTTGCGATTCACGCCACTATCGGCGCCGCTGTCCGCGCCGCCGTTCGCGCCATTGGCCGCCGTGCCCGCCTTGAGCGCCGCGCGCTGCGCGGCCGCATGTTGCAGCAGCCAGTCGCGGTAGTCGTCGAGATCGCCGTCGAATTCAGTCAGACGGTGCTTCGCGACCAGCATGAACTGATCGGTGGTGGCTCGCAGCAGGTGGCGGTCGTGCGATACCAGAATCAGCGTGCCTTCGAATTGCGCGAGCGCCATGGTTAGCGCGTGCCGCGTTTCGAGATCGAGGTGGTTGGTCGGCTCGTCGAGCAACAGCAGGTTGGGCTTCTGCCAGATGATCAGCGCGAGCGCGAGGCGCGCCTTCTCGCCGCCCGAGAAAGGCGCGATCTTCGAGGTCGCCATCTCGCCGGAAAAATTGAAGCTGCCGAGGAAATCGCGCAGTTCCTGCTCGCGCGTGTCCGGCGCGAGACGCGCGAGGTGTTGCAGCGGGGTGTCGTCCGCGCGCAGCGTTTCGAGCTGATGCTGCGCGAAGTAGCCGATACGCAGCCCCTTGCCTTCGCGCACGCGGCCGCCGAGCGCTTCGAGCGTGCCGGCGAGCGTCTTGATCAACGTCGACTTGCCCTGGCCGTTCGCGCCGAGCAGGCCGATGCGCTGACCGTTCTGGATCGACAGCATCACGTGGTCGACGATCGGAATCTCGACGCCTTCTTCGCCGTGGTAACCGCAGCGCACGTCTTCCATCACCATCATCGGATTCGGCGCGGAGTCGGGCGCGCGGAACTCGAATGTGAACGGCGACGTTGCATGCGCCGGCGCGATCAGTTCCATCTTTTCGAGCGCCTTCACGCGGCTCTGCGCCTGGCGCGCCTTGGTGGCCTGCGCCTTGAAGCGGTTGATGTAGCTCTGCAGATGCGCGACCGTACGTTGCTGCTTTTCGTACGCGCTCTGTTGCAGCGCGATCTGCTGCGCGCGCAGCACTTCGAATTGCGAGTAGTTGCCGCCGTAGCGCTTGATCTGCTGTTGTTCGAGGTGCAGCGTGACGTTGCAGACCGAGTCGAGAAATTCGCGGTCGTGCGAGATCACGATCAGCGTGCCGGCATAGCGATGCAGCCAGTCTTCGAGCCAGACGATCGCGTCGAGGTCCAGGTGGTTGGTCGGTTCGTCGAGCAGCAGGAGATCGGAGCGGCACATCAGCGCCTGGGCGAGATTCAGCCGCATGCGCCAGCCGCCCGAAAAGCTGCTGACCGGCTCGCGCGTCTGTTCGAGCGTGAAGCCGAGGCCGAGCAGCAATGCTTCTGCGCGCGCGGGCGCGGTGTAGCCGTCGGCGTCCGCGAACGCGGCGTGCGCTTCGCCTTCGGCTGCGCCGTCGTGCGCGGCGGAGGCGGCGGCGATGCGCGCCTCGATCGCACGCAACGCGGCGTCGCCGTCGAGCGTGTAGTCGAGCGCGGTCTTGTCCGCGGCAGGCGTTTCCTGTGCGACGTGGGCGATGCGCCAGGTGGGCGGCATGGAAAAATCGCCGCCGTCCGCATGCAGTTCGCCGAGCAGCACGGCAAACAGCGTCGACTTGCCCGCGCCGTTCGCCCCCACGAGGCCGGCCTTTTCGCCGGGGTTGAGGGTGAACGTGGTGTTGTCGAAGAGCGGCTTGGTGCCGCGCGCGAGGCTGAACTGATTAAAGCGGATCACGACGAGGCCGGCTGAAGAAAACCGCTATTTTAGACTGCCCGGCGCGACACCGGGCGCTCAGCGGGGATCGGCCATTCGGACGACTGTTGTGGCGCGGCTTTTGGCATAGACTGACGGCTTTCACGGGGAGAGCACATGACATCGATTTATTCGTTTTCGGCACGCACGCTCGGCGGCGAGGAAGTGAGCCTCACGCAGTATCAAGGCAAGGTGTTGCTGATCGTCAATACGGCGAGCGAATGCGGATTCACGCCGCAGTATGCGGGCTTGCAAAAGCTGTATGACGCCTATGCCGCGCGCGGGCTCGCGGTGCTCGGTTTCCCATGCAACCAGTTCGGCAAGCAGGAGCCGGGCGACGCCGCGCAGATCGGCAGTTTCTGCGAAAAGAACTACGGCGTGACCTTTCCGATGTTCGACAAGATCGACGTGAATGGCGCGAACGCGCATCCGCTGTTTCGCTATCTGACGGGCGAGGCGCCGGGGTTGCTGGGGCTCGAGGCGATCAAGTGGAATTTCACCAAGTTTCTGATCGGCCGGGACGGCAATGTCGTGAAGCGCTATGCGCCGCTCACCAAGCCTGAAGCGATTACAGAGGATATCGAAAAGCTGTTGTGAGACGCTGAGGCGGTGGCGTGGCGCTTCCAGGACCCCTAGAGGATCGGTGAAAAAAGCCGCGCCACGTGCATTAGCACGCGCCGCAGCGCGCTCGCGTGCCGGTATTCGTTGCGATCGATTTCGAGCGACTCGGCGAAATCGTTCAGCAACATCGTTTCGACTTCCTGCGCGAAGCCGTGGTCCACGGTCAGCACCATGATCTCGAAGTTCAGCCGGAAAGAGCGGTTGTCGAGATTGGCGCTGCCGATCGCGGCGGCCACGCTGTCGATCAGGATGACCTTCTGATGCAGGAAGCCCGGCTGGTAGCGGAAGATGCGGATGCCCGCGCGCAGCGAGTCGTATGCATACAGCTTCGAAGCGGCGAATACCACCAGGTGGTCGCGCCGGCACGGAATCAGGATGCGCACGTCGACACCGCGCAGCACCGCGAGCCGCAGTGCCGAGAACACTGCTTCGTCGGGCACGAGGTAAGGCGTGGTGATCCAGACGCGCTCGCGCGCCGCATTGATCGCTTCGACGAAGAAGAGTGAACAGGTCTCCTGCTTGTCGGCCGGACCACTCGGCACGACGAGGCAGTGCATGCCTTCGTTCCTGGAAGGGTCGCCGGGTGTCGCTGCGGGCATAGCGAATTCAGGCAACTGTTGGGTGGCCCAGTGCCAGTCCTCGGTGAAGACGAATTGGATGCTCGCGACCGCCGGGCCGCGCACCTCGATATGCGTATCGCGCCACGGCGACAGTGGCGCCCTGCCGCCGAGATATTCGACGCCCACGTTATGGCCGCCGACAAACGCTCGCTCACCATCCACCGCAACGATCTTGCGGTGATTGCGGAAGTTCAGTTGCAGGCGGTTGACGAAACGGCGGTTGGTCGCAAACGGATGCATCTCGACTCCGCCCGCGCGCAGCGCCGCGACGTAGCGGTGCGGCAGATCGAAGCTGCCGATGCTGTCGTACAGGAAGTAGACGCGCACGCCCTGGCTGGCCTTGGCGATCAGCGCGTCCTTGAGCATCTCGCCGAGCGCGTCGTCGCGCACGATGAAGAACTGCACGATCACGTAGTGACGCGCGTTCCCGATCGCGTCGAAAATGGCCTCGAACGTTGCGGCGCCATTCACCAGCGTGCGCACGGAATTGCCCGGCAAAAACGGCATGCCGCCCAGACGCGTGAGCGAATGCGCAAACCTGCCGCCGAGCTGCTGCGTCGGCAATCCCGCCGACGAAGCCTGCGTACCCCATTCCGGTGGATGCGCACGCGTGCGCAGCAGTTCATTTTCGACGCGGCGCGCGTCCGCATAGCCGGCGAATTTGCTGCGCCCGAGGAAGAGGTAAGGGACCAGTGTCAGATAAGGCATCGCGACGAGCGACACGGCCCACGCAATCGCGCCTTGTGATGTGCGGGTGTTGAGAATCGCGTGACATGCCGCGATCACGCCGAGGATGTGGGCGAGAGCGACCAGCGGGCCGACGTGAAGCAGGTCGAATTGCATAAGCTCGCGAAGAGTTGGCGAAGCGGCGCGGCGCTACCCGCACCGCGCCTACACCACTAGCCGACGGAACCTCAGACTGGCAGATCCGCCGCCTGAATCAGAAACACGTTGTCGTCGCCGGCACTGGTCGACAGCCACACGAGATCCAGACCGCCAAACGCCGCTTCGACATGCGCGCGCTCGTTGCCGATCTCGACCACCAGCACGCCGTCTTCGGTCAGCCAGTTGCGTGCCTCGGCGATGATCCGACGCACGATGTCCATGCCGTCCGCGCCGCCCGCGAGCGCCATGTCCGGCTCGTGCTTGTATTCGGCGGGAAGTTCCTGCATCGACGCCGCGTTCACGTACGGCGGATTGCTGATGATCACGTCGTAGCGGCGCTCGGCGAGCGGCGCATACAGATCGCCTTCGAACAGCGCGATGCGGTCGTCGAGCTTGTAGTCCGTCACGTTGCGCGTCGCGACTTCGAGCGCGGGCGCCGACAGATCCACCGCGTCGATATCCGCGTTCGGGAACGCATGCGCCGCGAGAATCGCGAGGCATCCGGAGCCGGTGCACAGTTCCAGCACGGCGCTCACCTGTTCGGGATCTTCCACGTACGGTTGCAGACCGTCCTGCAGCAATTCGCCGATGAACGAACGCGGCACGATCACGCGCTCATCGACGTGGAAGCGAAAGCCGTGCATCCACGCTTCCTGCGTGATGTACGCGGCCGGCACGCGGTCGGCGGCGCGGCGCTCGATCACGTTCAGTACTGCGTCGATCTCGGCCGCGCTCAGGCGCGCGTCGAGAAACGGATCGAGCAGATCGAGCGGCAGATGCAGCGTGTGCAGGATCAGGTAGGCGGCTTCGTCGTACGCGTTGGCCGAGCCGTGGCCGAACGACAGCTCGGCCTGGTTAAAGCGCGACACCGCGAAACGCAGCAGGTCGCGGACAGTGGAAAACGGAAGCGTCATCGCGAATAGTCCTTGGTCAGGCGATCAGTTGTTCGAGCACGCGGCGATACACGTTCTTCAGCGGCTCGATGTGTGCGACTTCGATATGTTCGTCGATCTTGTGGATGCTGGCGTTCAGCGGGCCGAATTCGATCACCTGCTCGCAGATGCGCGCGATGAAGCGGCCGTCCGACGTGCCGCCGGTGGTCGACAGTTCGGTGGCCACGCCGGTTTCGTCCTTGATCGCCTTCGCGAGCGCGTTCGACAACTCGCCGCGCGGCGTCAGGAACGGCAGGCCGCTCACGTTCCATTGCAGATCGTATTCGAGGCCGTGTTTGTCGAGGATCGCATGCACCCGTGCCTGCAGACCTTCGACCGTGCTGGCCGTCGAGAAGCGGAAATTGAACATCACGTCCGCGTGGCCGGGGATCACGTTGGTCGCGCCGGTGCCGCTGTGGATGTTCGACACCTGCCACGTGGTGGGCGGGAAGTATTCGTTGCCGTCGTCCCAGCGTTCGGCCACCAGCTCGGCCAGCGCAGGCGCAAGCAGATGCACCGGATTCTTCGCCAGATGCGGATAGGCGATATGGCCTTGCACGCCTTTGACGATCAGCTTGCCCGACATCGAACCGCGCCGGCCGTTCTTCACCATATCGCCGAACTGCGCGCTCGACGTCGGTTCGCCGACGATGCAGTAGTCCATACGCTCGCCGCGCGCCTGCAACGCTTCGACGACCTTGACGGTGCCGTCGGTGGCCGGGCCTTCTTCGTCGCTCGTGATCAGGAACGCGATCGAGCCGCGATGTGCGGGGTGCGCCGCGACGAATTCCTCGCTCGCCACCACGAAGCCCGCGATCGACGCCTTCATGTCCGCCGCGCCGCGGCCGTACAGCTTGCCGTCGCGCCGGGTCGGCTCGAACGGCGCCGAGTGCCACTGTTCGAGCGGGCCGGTCGGCACCACGTCGGTGTGTCCTGCGAACGCGAGCAGTTTGCCCCTGGTGCCGTCGCCGCCGCGTTTGACGGCCCACAGGTTGGTCACGCCGTTCGATTCGATCGTCTCGTGCTCGAAGCCGAGCGCGGACAGGCGTTCGATCAGGAGGCGCTGGCAATGCTGGTCGTCGGGCGTGACGGACGCGCGCGCGATCAGTTGTTCGGTAAGTGCGAGGGTGCCGGACATGGATTCAATACGAGCCACTTTGAAATGAAAAAATGCCGGCTGGCGGTTGATCACCGCAGCCGGCAACAGCGTTTGATGCACGCGGCGTGTGCCGCGCTTACTGCTTGCTTTTGCTTACTCGTTCTACGTGCTGCGTTCAGTCACACGCTTCGGATCACGCGAACAGCGCCGCATACTCGTCCGCGGAAAAACCGAGCGACTTGACGCGCCCGTTGACCACCAGCACCGGGCGCTTGATCACCGACGGCTTGTGGATCATCAACGCGATCGCGCCCGGCTGCGTGTCCGCGGCCGCTTTCATGTCGTCGGACAGACCGCGCCACGTCGTGCCGCGACGGTTCAGCAACGCGTCGAGCTTCACGTCCTTCAGCCAGTCCTGCACGAGCGGCTCGGTCACGCCGGCCTTCTTGAAGTCGTGAAACTCGAACTCGACGCCGTGTTCTTCCAGCCACACGCGGGCCTTCTTCACGGTGTCGCAGTTCGGGATGCCATAGACGACGGTTTTCGTGCCGCGCGCCATCAATCGCCTCGCAGCAGCTCGTTCAGGCCGACCTTCGCGCGGGTCTTGGCGTCGACCTTCTTGACGATCACCGCGCAGTACAGGCTGTGCGAACCGTCCTTCGACGGCAGGTTGCCCGCCACCACCACCGAGCCCGCCGGAATGCGGCCGTACGTGACTTCGCCGGTTTCGCGGTCGTAAATCTTGGTGCTCTGGCCGAGGTACACGCCCATCGAGATCACCGAGTTCTCTTCGACGATCACGCCTTCGACCACTTCCGAGCGCGCGCCGATGAAGCAGTTGTCTTCGATGATGACCGGGTTCGCCTGCAGCGGCTCCAGCACGCCGCCGATGCCCACGCCGCCCGACAGGTGCACGTTCTTGCCGATCTGCGCGCACGAACCGACGGTGGCCCACGTGTCGACCATCGTGCCTTCGTCGACGTAGGCGCCGATGTTGGTGTACGACGGCATCAGCACGACGTTCTTCGCGATGAACGAGCCGCGGCGCGCGATCGCGGGCGGCACCACACGGAAGCCGCCGGCGGCGAAGTCTTCAGCGGTGTAGTTGGCGAACTTCGACGGCACCTTGTCGTAGAACTGGCTGTAGCCGCCGGCCGGCATCGGCGCGTTGTCTTCGAGGCGGAACGACAGCAGCACGGCTTTCTTCAGCCACTGATTGACGACCCAGTCGCCGTCCTTCTTTTCGGCGACGCGGAGCAGGCCCTTGTCCAGTTGCTCGATCGCGTGGGCGACGGCTTCGCGCACGTCGGCCGGAGCGGCCTTCGGCGACAGGTCGGCGCGGTTTTCCCAGGCGGTGTCAATGATCTGCTGAAGTTGTTGCGACATATGCGTGCTTTTCTGAAGAGTTGAAGTCTGAAGAGGGGATGCGATGCGCCGGGCGTTCGGTTGCGAGGTTCCGGGGTCCGGATGGCCTCGCGACACTCAACCGGCGAGCGCTCGGCAAAAATCGACGACCCGCTGCGCGCCCTCGGTGCATTCGTCGACGTCGGCGACGAGCGCGAGGCGCACGAAATTGCGGCCGGGATTCACGCCGTGCGCGGTACGCGCGAGGAACGAGCCTGGCAGAACCGTCACATTATAGTCGGCGTACAGGCGCCGGGCGAACTCGGTGTCCGACAGACCGGTGCGCGAGACGTCCGCCCACAGGTAGAACGCGGCGTCCGGCAGGCGCACGTCGAGCACCCCGGCGAGCATCGGCGTGACGGTGGAGAACTTCTGCACGTACTTCGCGCGGTTCTCGCGCACGTGCGTTTCGTCGTTCCACGCGGCGATGCTGGCGCTCTGGAACACCGTCGAGAGCGCCGCGCCGTGGTAGGTGCGGTACAGCAGGAAGGCCTTGAGGATCGCCGCGTCGCCGGCGACGAAGCCCGAGCGCATGCCCGGCACGTTCGAGCGCTTGGACAGGCTCGACAGCATCACCAGCCGCTCGAAGCCGCGGCCGAGCTTGTGCGCGGCTTCCAGGCCGCCGAGCGGCGGATTCGCTTCGTCGAAATAGATTTCCGAGTAGCACTCGTCCGACGCGATCACGAAACCATAGCGGTCCGACAGCGCGAACAGCTCGCGCCAGTCGTCGAGCGTGAGCACGGCGCCGGTCGGGTTGCCGGGTGAGCAGACGTACAGCAGTTGCGTGCGGGCCCAGATGTCGGCCGGCACGGCCGAGTAGTCGCACGCGAAGTTGCGCGCCGGATCGCTATTGACGAAGTACGGCTGCGCGCCGCCTAGCAGCGCCGCGCCTTCGTAGATTTGGTAGAACGGGTTCGGACAGAGTACGATCGCAGGTTCGCCGCCGGCGTTGCGCTGCGGGTCCAGCACCGTCTGGGCGAGCGCGAACAGCGCCTCGCGCGAGCCCGACACCGGCAGCACCTGGGTGGCCGGATCGAGCGGCGGCAGGTTGTAGCGCTGAGTGACCCAGTTCGCGATCGATTCGCGCAGTGCGGGCGTTCCGAGCGTGGCCGGATACGCGGCGAGGCCGCCGAGCGAGGCCACCACGGCGTCGCGGATCAGCGCGGGCGTGGGATGTTTCGGCTCGCCGATGCCGAAGCTGATGTGCGCGAGGCCGGCGGGCGGCGTAACGTCCTTGAAAAGGACGCGCAGCTTTTCGAACGGGTAGGACTGAAGGGAATCGAGTAGCGGGTTCACTGGGCGGATCGAGCCTGATCGAAGATGGGCGCAGATGGATACTGGAAGAAGCGCTGGAAGAAGCGCGGCACGCGCACCGGTGGCGCAGCCCGCTCAAGCGCGGGGCGGACCGGCCGGTAGCGTCGGCAAGCGGATGATTATAACGTGGCGCGCATGACGCGGCGGACAACGTGGCGGGCATCGCGAGGCGAGGGAAGGCGAGCTGGCCGGCAGGCGGCGCGCGGCCGATAAGCAGTCGTCAGGCAATCGGCGAGCAGTCGTCAGGCATGGCACGGCGGCGCGCGCCGCCAATTGCGGCTGCCTCCCCGCCATGTCGCGCAACACACCGCGCAGCAAACGAAAGACATCGCGCCGCCAGGCAGCGGCGCAACCCACCAGGCGGCGCAGCGAATGCGTTGCAGCGGGAACGACGCGAGCCGCACACGGTTCGCGCAAGAAAAGCAGCAGGAGCAGCAATGTACGCAGTAGTTCAGGAGACAGCCGCACGACGCGGACGGACACCCGCCGCATTCGTGGACGGCAAGACCGGGAGCCCCGCGCGATGACCCACTGGCTTCGCAACGGCTGGCCGACGCTCGCGATCATGCTGGGCGCATCGGTATGGGGGATGATCTGGTATCCGCTGCGCATGCTCGCGGCGCTCGGCGTCACCGGCACCGCGGCCAGCGCGCTGACAAGCGCCGCCGGCTGCCTGTTCGTGCTGCTGGTGCGCCATCGCGCGCTGAAGACGGTGCGCTGGCACTGGCTGCTGCCGACGCTCGCGCTGGCTGCGGGCGTCACCAATCTCGGCTTCGTTTGGGGCTCGATTCACGGCCAGGTGATGCGCGTGCTGCTGCTGTTCTATCTCACCCCGGCGTGGACCGCGCTCTTTGCGCACTTCATTCTGCACGAGCGGCTGACATGGGCGGGCGCGGGCCTCGCGGCGCTGTCGCTGGCCGGCGCGATGACCATGCTGTGGTCGCCGCAACTTGGCATTCCGCTGCCCGGCAATCTCGCCGAATGGGCGGGCCTCGCAGGCGGCATGGGCTTCGCGATGAGCAACGTGCTGATTCTCAAGACGAGCCGCGTGCTGCCGGACATGAAGCCGGAGATGCGCACCGCGACCATCTTCGGCGGCGCGGCGCTCTTCAGCGCCTGCGCGTCGCTGTTCGAAGCGATGCCCGCGCCGCCCACCGGCGCGCATCTGGGCACCGCCGCGTGGCTCGTGCTCGGGCTCGGTCTGCTGCTGGCGTCGAACAATATGCTGGTGCAGTACGGGCTCGCGCGCGTGCCGGCCAACCGCGCATCGATCATCATGCTGTTCGAGATCGTGGTCACCGCGTTGTCCGCGTGGCTGTTCGCCGGCGAGACGCCGGGCCCGCGCGAATGGGCCGGCGGCGTGTGCATCGTGCTGGCGTCGGCGCTGTCGAGTTGGGTGCATCGGAGCAAGGCCGTGCCGCCCGATCCGGCCACCGGGGACGCGAGCCTCGACGACGCGCGCGATGCCGGTCGCGACGACCATAAGGGCGGTAAGAATCGCCCGCGTGCGATGGTATGATTGCCCCTCATTGGCCGGCGCATGTCTGACCGCGTGCCGCCGGCGCCCGTGTCGCGATGGATCGCGGGCTGCTTCGCCTTAACGGCGAACGGCTCACGCGGCCTTCACGAGCCACTTATCATTTTCCCTTTTCAAACAGCGAAATCGCCGTGCGTCTGACCTCGATCAAACTCGCTGGCTTCAAGTCATTCGTCGATCCCACGCATTTCCAGGTCCCGGGCCAGCTGGTTGGCGTGGTGGGACCGAACGGGTGCGGCAAGTCCAACATCATCGATGCCGTGCGCTGGGTGCTCGGCGAATCGCGCGCCTCCGAGCTGCGCGGCGAATCGATGCAGGACGTGATCTTCAATGGCTCGACCGCGCGCAAGCCCGGCAGCCGCGCCAGCGTCGAACTCGTGTTCGACAACGCCGACGGCCGTGCCGCCGGCCAGTGGGGCCAGTATGCCGAAATCGCCGTGAAGCGCGTGCTCACGCGCGACGGCACGTCGAGCTACTACATCAACAATCTGCCGGCGCGCCGCCGCGACATCCAGGACATCTTCCTCGGCACCGGCCTCGGGCCGCGCGCGTATGCGATCATCGGCCAGGGCATGATCGCGCGCCTGATCGAGGCGAAGCCGGAAGAGCTGCGGGTGTTCCTCGAAGAAGCCGCCGGCGTGTCGAAGTACAAGGAACGCCGCCGCGAGACCGAGAACCGTCTGCACGACACGCGCGAGAATCTGACGCGGGTCGAGGACATCGTCCGCGAGCTGGGGACCAACCTCGAGAAGCTCGAAGGCCAGGCGGTGGTCGCCACGCGCTACAAGGAACTGCAGACCGACGGCGAAGAGAAGCAGCGTCTCTTGTGGCTGTTGCGCAAGAACGAAGCCGGCGGCGAGCAGGAACGCCAGCAACGCGCGATCGAACAGGCGCAGATCGACCTCGAGGCGCAAACCGCGAAGCTGCGTGAAGTCGAAGCGCAACTCGAAACGCTGCGGGTCGCGCATTACTCCGCGAGCGATGCGATGCAGGGCGCACAAGGCGCGCTGTACGAGGCGAACTCGGAAGTCAGCCGCCTCGAAGCCGAGATCAAGTTCATCGTCGAATCGCGCAACCGCGTGCAGGCGCAGATCGCCGCGCTGAGCGCGCAGCGCGAGCAGTGGCAGTCGCAAGCCGAAAAGGCGCAGGGCGACATCGAAGACGCCGAAGAGCAACTGGCCGTCGCCGAAGAAAAAGCCGCGCTCGCCGAAGACGAAGCCGCCGCGAAGCACGACGCGATGCCCGCGCTCGAAGCGCGTTGGCGCGATGCGCAAACGGAGCTGAACGCGGAGCGCGGGGGGATCGCGCAGACCGAACAGGCGTTGAAGCTCGAAGCCGCGCATCAGCGCAATGCCGATCAGCAGTTGCAGCAGCTGCAGCAGCGTCACGAGCGCCTGAAGCTGGAAGCGGGCGGCCTCGACGCGCCCGACGAAGCCCAGCTCGAAGACCTGCGCATGCAGCTCGCCGAGCACGAAGAGATTCTGCACGACGCGCAGGCGCGTCTCACCGACGCGCAGGAAACGCTGCCGCGTCTGGACGCCGAACGCCGCACCGCGCAGGAACGCGTGCAGGCCGAAAGCGCGCAGATTCATCAGCTCGACGCGCGCCTTGCCGCGCTCAAGCAGCTGCAGGAAAACGTTCAGACCGAAGGCAAGATCCAGCCGTGGCTCGACAAGCACGAACTGGGCGGCCTACCGCGTCTGTGGAAGAAGCTGCACGTCGAAGCCGGTTGGGAGACCGCGCTCGAAGCGGTGCTGCGCGAGCGCCTCGCGGCGCTCGAAGTGTCGAACCTCGACTGGGTCAAGGCGTTCGCCACCGACGCGCCGCCCGCCAAGCTCGCGTTCTACGCGCCGCCGGTCGCCGGTCAGCCGGCCGCCGCGCCGCCCGCGTTGAGGCCGCTGCTGTCGCTCGTGCGCATCGACGACGCGGGCATCCGCGCGGTGCTAACCGACTGGCTCGGCCTCGCATTCGTCGCCGACGACCTGCAGCAGGCGCTTGGCATGCGTTCGCAATTGCCGGAAGGCGGCTCGTTCGTCGTGAAGGCGGGGCATGTGGTGACGCGCGTCGGCGTGCAACTGTATGCAGCCGATTCCGAACAGGCCGGCATGCTGGCCCGGCAGCAGGAAATCGAAAACCTCGCGCGCCAGGTGCGCGCGCAGGCCTTGCTCGCGGATGAGGCGAAGGCCGCCGCGATCCGCGCCGAAGCCGCGCACACGCAAGCCGCGCAGGCGCTGACCGATGTGCGCCAGCAGGCCGAGCGCGCGACGCAGCGCGTGCACGCGCTGCAGATGGATGTGCTCAAGCTCACCCAGGCGCACGAGCGTTACACGCAGCGCAGCACGCAGATTCGCGAGGAGCTCGAAGAGATCACCGCGCAGATCGAAGAGCAGCGCGCGATGCGTGCGGAATCGGAGGCGAACTTCGAGCGGCACGACGGCGAACTGGCCGAACTGCAGGCGCGTTTCGAAGATCACCAACTGGCCTTCGAAGCGCTCGACGAAGAACTGACCACCGCACGCGGCCAGGCGCGCGACCTCGACCGTGGTGCCACCGACGCGCGCTTCGCCGCGCGCAACATGGCGAACCGTATCGACGAACTGAAGCGCAGCATCCAGGTCGCGCACGAGCAGAGCGAGCGTGTCGCGGCGTCGCTGGAAGACGCGCGCGCCGAGCTGGAGACGATCAACGAGCAGACCGCGCACACTGGCTTGCAGGACGCGCTCGACATCCGTTCGGTCAAGGAAGAGGCGCTGCACGCCGCGCGCCTCGAACTGGACGATCTGACCGCCAAGCTGCGCGCGGCCGACGAAACCCGCCTCGCCACCGAGCGCGCGCTGCAGCCGCTGCGCGAGCGCATCAACGAATTGCAGTTGAAGGAGCAGGCCGCGCGCCTGAACGGCGAGCAGTTCATCGAGCAGCTCGCGGCGGCGGGCGTCGACGAGGCGGAGTTGCAGGCCAAGCTCACGCCGGACATGAAGCCGTCGTATCTGCAAGGCGAAGTCACGCGCATCAACAACGCGATCGTCGCGCTCGGGCCGGTCAACATGGCCGCGCTCGATGAGCTGAAAGCGGCCACCGAGCGCAAGTTCTTCCTCGACTCGCAATCGGCCGACCTGACGAGCGCGATCGAAACGCTCGAAGACGCGATCCGCAAGATCGACGCCGAAACGCGCACGCTGCTGCAAGGCACCTTCGACGAAGTGAACCGTCATTTCGGCGAACTGTTCCCGCGTCTGTTCGGCGGCGGTCAGGCGAAGCTGATCATGACCGGCGACGAGATTCTCGACGCCGGCGTGCAGGTGATGGCGCAGCCCCCGGGCAAGAAGAATTCGACCATTCACCTGCTGTCGGGCGGCGAGAAAGCGCTGACCGCCACCGCGCTGGTGTTCGCGATGTTCCAGCTGAATCCGGCGCCGTTCTGTCTGCTCGACGAAGTGGACGCGCCGCTCGACGACGCCAACACTGAACGTTTCGCGAACCTCGTACGGGCGATGTCGGACAAAACCCAGTTCCTGTTCATCTCGCACAACAAGATCGCGATGGAAATGGCGCAACAGTTGATCGGTGTGACCATGCAGGAGCAGGGCGTGTCGCGCATCGTCGCGGTCGACATGGAAACGGCGGCCGGTTTCGCCCAGAATATCGTTTGAGTTAACGCCTTCGCGGGCGTCCGCGTTCAGCGCAGCGGCTTGCATGGCAGGCCGCGCGACACGTGGAGCGGGCGCATAGCCGCGCGGATAAAAGAATTGCTGATGGAGCATGCATGGACGAGTTGACACTCGGTTTGATCGGCGCGGGTGCCGTGGTGGTCGGGGGCGTGGTTGTGTACAACGCGTGGCAGAGCGCGAAGGTGCGTCGCAGGATGCCGCGCCCCATGCCGGCCGAGACCGCTGAAAGTTTCGCGCGGGACGATCAGGAGGAGCAGAGCCCGTTCATCGAACCGGCCCGGCCGACTACGCGCCGCGAACCGGTGGTGAATTCCGATGCGCCGACGGAAACGGCTGAGGCGCGCGTCGAGCCGACGTTCGGCGGCAGCCCCATCGCGCCGCTCGACACGCCGGCCGATATTCAGGCCGACACCGTCACGCCGAACGGCTTTCCGGAAGCCGAGGGCGTGGCCGAAGCGGAAGGCGAGCATGTTCATACGGCCGCGGCCGGTGAGGGCAAGCCGGCGCCGGCCGCCCATGACACCGCACGCGAGGACAACGAGCGGGCCGAACCGGTTCTGCCTGCCGCCACGACGATCTCGTCGGCGCCGCCGGCCATCGTCGATCGGCGGATCGACTGCATCGTGCCGATCCGTCTGAACGGCCCGGTTGCCGGCGACAAGGTGATTCCGCTCGCGCAGCGCCTGCGCCGCGCCGGCAGCAAGCCGGTGCATATCGAAGGCAAGCTCGAAGGCGGGGCGTGGGAGCTGCTGCAAAACGGCGCGCGCTATGAAGAATTGCGTGCGGCCGCGCAGCTCGCCAATCGCAGCGGCGCACTCAACGAGCTGGAGTTTTCGGAGTTCGTGACCGGGGTGCAGCAATTCGCCGACGCGCTCGATGCATCGCCGGAATTCCCGGACATGCTCGAAACGGTGGCAATGGCGCGCGAGCTCGACGGCTTCGCCGCGCAGTGCGATGCGCAACTGTCGATCAACGTGCTGTCCGACGGCGCGCCGTGGTCGGCGAACTACGTGCAGGCGGTGGCGTCGCAGGACGGCTTGCTGCTCTCGCGCGACGGCACGCGGTTCGTCAAGCTCGACGCTCGCCAGAGCCCGGTGTTCATGCTGCAGTTCGGCGACACCAACTTCCTGCGCGACGACCTCACCTACAAGGGCGGCCAGATGATCACGCTGGTGCTCGACGTGCCGGTCGCCGACGAAGACATCCTGCCGTTCCGGCTGATGTGCGACTACGCGAAATCGCTGGCTGAGCGCATCGGCGGACGGGTGGTCGACGACGGCCGCCGTCCGTTGCCGGAAAGCGCGCTGCTCGCGATCGAGAAGCAGTTGATGACGCTCTACGCGAAACTCGAACAGGCCGGGATTCCGGCAGGGTCGCCGGCCACCCGGCGCCTGTTCAGCCAGTAACCCGCACGGTTTTCCGGTGTCTCGACGGCCGCACGATGTGCGGCCGTCGTCGTTTGGCGCGCTGCGTCCGCGTGGCGCGACGCAGCGCGCGAGCGCCTGCCGGTACCGGCGCCCAGCGAACCCGCAGTGAACCCCCGCTATCATCCCGCCGCCACGCTAAAACAAGCCCCGTATGCAGCCCATTCGGCCGATGTAAAGGGGCACGCTTCCTGCGATAATCGAATGTCCGAATTTCATCAAGAACCGTCAGAGAGCATGGCCAGAACTTCCGTCTCCCCCTCAGCAACCAGCGCTCCGGCCGAGCGCGCCGTATGGCTGCGCGCGGAACTCGAACGCGCGAACTACGCGTACTACGTGCTCGACCAGCCGGAGCTTCCCGACGCCGAATACGACAAGCTGTTCAAGGAACTGGAGCGCATCGAGACGGAGCATCCGGATCTGATCGTGCCGGATTCGCCCACCCAGCGCGTGGGCGGCGAGGCGGCGAGCGGCTTCGAGCAGGTCGTGCACGACCAGCCCATGCTGTCGCTGAACAACGGTTTCGCCGATGAAGACATCGTCGCGTTCGACAAACGCGTCGGCGACGCGCTCGGCAAGAACGCGAGCGAGCCGCCGGTCCCGGTCGATTACGCGGCGGAGTTGAAATTCGACGGCCTCGCCATCTCGTTGCGTTACGTCGACGGCGTGTTCGTGCAGGCGTCCACACGCGGCGATGGCACCACCGGCGAGAACGTCACCGAAAACGTCCGCACGATCCGCTCCATTCCGCTCAAGCTCAAAGGCAAGCGCGTGCCGCACGTGCTCGACGTACGTGGCGAAGTGCTGATGTTCAAACGCGATTTCGAACGCCTGAACGAGCGCCAGCGCGCGGCCGAGCAGAAGGAATTCGCCAATCCGCGTAACGCGGCGGCGGGCAGTTTGCGGCAGCTCGATTCGAAGATCACCGCGCAGCGGCCGCTGTCGTTTTTCGCCTATGGCATCGGCGTGCTCGACGGGATCGAAATGCCGGCCACGCATAGCGAACTGCTCGACTGGTACAAGGAGCTCGGCTTGCCGGTGAACGGCGAGCGGGCGGTGGTGCAGGGCGCGGACGGCTTGCTGGGTTTCTTCCACGCGGTCGGCGAGAAGCGCGACACGCTGCCGTACGATATCGATGGCGTGGTCTACAAGGTCAACCGGCGCGACGAGCAGGACGCGCTCGGCTTCGTGTCGCGCGCGCCGCGTTTTGCGCTCGCGCACAAGTTTCCCGCGCAGGAAGCGTTGACCCGGCTCGTCGCGATCGACGTGCAGGTCGGCCGCACCGGCGCGATCACGCCGGTGGCGCGCCTCGAGCCGGTGTTCGTCGGCGGCGCGACGGTCACCAATGCCACACTGCATAACGAAGACGAAGTGCGCCGCAAGGACATCCGCATCGGCGACACGGTGATCGTGCGGCGCGCCGGCGACGTGATTCCCGAAGTGGTGAGCGCGCTGCTCGAGCGCCGCCCGGCCGACGCCCGCGAGTTCGTGATGCCGACCCAGTGCCCGGTGTGCGGCTCGAACATCGAGCGACTGCCCGACGAGGCGATTGCACGCTGTACCGGCGGGCTTTTTTGTCCGGCGCAGCGCAAGCAGGCGCTGTGGCACTTCGCGCAGCGGCGCGCGCTCGATATCGACGGGCTCGGCGAAAAAATCATCGATCAACTGGTCGAACAGAATCTGGTGCGCACGCCGGCCGATCTGTTCAACCTCGGCTTCGCGACGCTCGCGGAACTCGACCGCTTCGCCGACAAGTCCGCGCAGAACCTGCTCGATTCGCTCGAAAAGGCCAAGCACACCACGCTGGCGCGCTTTATTTACGCGCTCGGCATCCGTCATGTGGGCGAATCGACGGCGAAAGATCTGGCCAAACATTTCGGTTCGCTGACGCCGATCATGGACGCGTCGGTCGAGGCGCTGCTGGAAGTCAACGACGTGGGGCCGGTGGTCGCCGAATCGCTGCATCAGTTCTTCGCTGAAGAGCACAACCGCACGGTGATCGAGCAACTGCGCGCGCCGGGCAAGGTCACATGGGCGGAAGGTCCGCCCGCGCCGAAGGCGCCGCAAGGCGTGCTGGCCGGCAAGACCGTGGTGTTGACCGGCACGCTGCCGAACCTGTCGCGCGAAACGGCGAAGGAAATGCTCGAAGCCGCCGGCGCTAAAGTGGCGGGGTCCGTGTCGAAGAAAACGGATTATGTGGTCGCGGGAGCCGACGCCGGCAGCAAGTTGGCGAAAGCCGAGGAACTCGGCATCCCCGTACTCGACGAAGATGGTATGCATCAGCTCCTGGAGGGGCAGTTATGATCCGCGAAATTCTCAAGATGGGCGATCCGCGTCTGCTGCGTATTGCCGATCCGGTCGATCACTTCGACACGCCCGAACTGCATGAACTCGTCAAGGACATGTTCGAGACCATGCATGACGCAGACGGCGCGGGCCTCGCCGCGCCGCAGATCGGCGTCAATCTGCAGGTGGTGATCTTCGGCTTCGGCAAGAACGAGCGCTATCCGGATGCGCCGCCGGTGCCGGAAACGGTGCTGATCAATCCGACCATCACGCCTGTCTCGCTCGATATGGAGGAAGGCTGGGAAGGCTGTTTGTCGGTGCCGGGCCTGCGCGGCGCGGTGAGCCGCTTTTCGATGATCAAGTATCACGGCTTCGATCAGTACGGTAAGCCGATCGACCGGGTGGCAGAGGGCTTTCACGCGCGCGTCGTGCAGCATGAATGCGATCACCTGATCGGCAAGCTGTATCCGATGCGGATCAACGATTTCGCGAAGTTCGGTTTCACCGAAGTGCTGTTCCCGGATATGGATCCGAATAGCGATGATTGACGTGGTGGCGATGTGCGTTGCGCGGTGGGTGCGCGCAACGCACTGCGGCCGCGGTGAGCCGCATCGGCGCCGGCAATAAAAAACCCACGCATCTGCGTGGGTTTTTTATTGGGTCGCGCCGGTCCTGACTCTTCGCTCCTCGCTCAGACAGGCGCTCGCGGCATCATCAGAACGACTCGTCCGCCGACAGATAGCGCCACTGTCCCGGCGGCAGCGCGCCAAGCATCACGCGACCCATCCGCACGCGCTTCAGGCCGATCACTTCGAGGCCGACCAGTTCGCACATCCGGCGAATCTGGCGCTTCTTGCCTTCGCGCAGCACGAAACGCAACTGCTCGCCGTTTTGCCACTCCACCTGCGCCGGTTTCAGCGGCACGTCGTCGAGCGACAGGCCGTGGCGCAGCAGTTCGAGGCTTGCGGGCGGGAAGTGGCTTTCGACGTCGACAGTGTGCTCGCCGTAAGCCACGCGCACCAGATACTCCTTGTCGATCTCCGAATGGCCGCCGATCAACTGCTTGGCGACGCGGCCGTCCTGCGTCAACACCAGCAGGCCTGTCGAGTCGATGTCGAGGCGGCCGGCAGGCGCGAGCTGGCGCAGATGCGCGACCGAGAAGCGGATCTCCGAATGGTCGCCGTCCCAGCGATTCTCCGGCGTGACCAGCGTGATGGCCGGCTGATAGCCGTCTTCCGCCTGGCCCGAGACCAGACCGACAGGCTTGTGAATCAGCACCGTCACCTGGCTCGCTTGCGCGGCTTCGGCGGCGGGGTCGATCTCGATGCGCTGATCCGGACGAACCTTGGTGCCGAGCGTGTCGACGCGCTCGCCATCCACCAGTACCCAGCCTTTTTCGATCCACTCGTCGGCTTCGCGGCGCGAGCACAGGCCGAGTTCGGACATCAGTTTCGACAGACGCAGCATGCCCGGCGCGTCTTCGTAATCGCGACGCGGGGTGCGCGGGGCCGCATCGGCGCCGCTCTCGGCGTCACGGCGCTCGGCGCGTGCCGCTGAAGCCGGGCCGCGTGGCTTGTCGGCGCGTGCAGGGCGGTCGTTGCCGAAACGGCGGGGCGCGGACGGCAGGGTTTTGTCGACGCTGCGTGCCGGGCGTTCGCTGCGCTCACCATTGCGCGGCGGGCGGTCGCTGAATTCGCGTTTGGCCGGCGCCCGCTCGGTGCGGTCGCCGCGGTCGTTGCGGTCATCGCGCGGTGCGCGTGCCGGACGGTCCGAGCGGTCAGCGTAGCCGCTTTTTACGGGGCTGGCGAAGCTGCGTCCGGATGAGCCGCGCTCGCCTTCGAAGCGACGCGGCGCGCTGTCGCTACGCGGTCCCCGGTCGCTCCGGTCGCTGTTGCGGCGCTCTTGCGGAGCGCCACGGTCGTTGCCGAAACGGGGGCGATCGGATGCGTCACGCTCGCGGCGCTCCGGACGTTCGGCGCGCGGGCCAGCATTCGACGGTCGGTCTGCGCCCGGGCGCGAACCGCTGAACGGACGGCGTTCGCCGTCGTCACGGCGCGGGGGCCGGTCGCCAAAACTGCGCGGGGCGCGTTCGCCGCGATCACCCGTGCCTTCGGAGCGCCGGGGTGCACGTTCGCTGCGGTCACCGGCGCCTTCGAAGCGGCGGGGTGCGCGTTCGCCGCGGTCACCTGCACCTTCGAAACGGCGAGGTGCGCGTTCGCCACGCTCACCAGCAGCGCCTTCGAAGCGGCGGGGTGCGCGTTCACCACGGTCACCAGCACCTTCGAAGCGGCGAGGCGCGCGTTCACCACGATCACCAGCACCTTCGAAGCGGCGGGGTGCGCGTTCACCACGGTCACCTGCACCTTCGAAGCGGCGAGGCGCGCGTTCACCACGATCACCCGCACCTTCGAAACGGCGCGGTGCGCGTTCACCACGGTCACCTGCACCTTCGAAGCGGCGAGGCGCGCGTTCACCACGATCACCAGCACCTTCGAAACGGCGAGGCGCGCGTTCACCGCGATCACCTGCACCTTCGAAACGGCGAGGCGCGCGTTCACCACGATCACCTGCACCTTCAAAGCGGCGGGGTGCGCGTTCACCGCGATCACCCCCTGCGCCTTCACGGCGCGGCGGCCGATCCGATGTCGTCCTGCGCGGCGCACCTTCGGCACCCGCGTCCCGCGAGCGCGCAAACGACCCTTCCGCACGCGGCCCACGCGCACCGCCACCCGTCGGCTTACCACCCACGGGCCGCTTGCCGCCACCCGCTGCGCCAGCGCCTTCGCCCCGCGCCCCGCTGGAACCCGCCATCGACGGCTTCGGTGCCGCCGGACGCGTCGGCTTACGTGCCGACGTGCTACCGGTACGGACAGGGGCGCGTTCGGACGAAGCCGGCCGCGGGTGCTTGGCTGTTAATTTGACTCGCATGAAATCTCACACTGCAATCGCGCGCAGCAGTTCGGTCTCGACCTGAATTTGCAGGCGGTTGTCCGACAGACCGTGTCCATCCAGCAGGAACACGTCTTCGACGCGTTCGCCGAGCGTATTGATCCGCGCCGACGCGACGCCGACCCGGTGCTCGGCCAGCACGCGCGCGATCGAATAAAGAAGGCCTGGCCGGTCGTTCGCCGACACGGACAGGATGTAGTATTGGCCGCGCTCGTCGGCCCGAAGATCGACGCGCGGCGTGACAGGGAAGGTCCGCGACAGCCGCGACAAACGGCCTTTCGACGGCCCCGGCAAAAGGGTTCCGTGGCCGGTGAGGCGTGCGGTCAGTTCCTGTTCGACCAGATTGGCAATATCGCGATAATGCACGTCTTCTTCGGTATGCGCGACGAGGAAATTATCAAGCGCATAGCCGTGGCGGGTCGTGCTGACCCGCGCATCCAGCACCGACAGGCCGTTGCGGTCGAAATACGCGCAAATCCCTGCGAACAGATCGGGCTGATCCTTCACGTACACGAGCACCTGCAACGCTTCGCCTATCGGCGACGGGCGAGCCCGCACGATCGCCGTCGGCGCTTCGACATGGCGATACAGCACGCGCGTTTGCCACGCGATGTCCGCCGCGTCGTGGCGCAGGAAGTAGCCGATGTCGAGCTTGTCCCAGAGCGCCTTTTGCGCGCCTTCCGGCACGGTTTCGAGGCGCAGCAGCGCGAGCGCCTCTTCCTGGCGGGACTTCAGTTCCGAATGCGCGTCCGGCCGCGCGCCGCCGAGGACAGCCAGCGTCGCGCGGTACAGATCTTCGAGCAGCTTGCCTTTCCACGTGTTCCAGACTTTCGGGCTGGTGCCGCGAATGTCGGCCACGGTCAGCAGATAAAGTGCGGTGAGGCGGCGCTCGGTGCCGACGAGTTCGGCAAAGCGCTTGATAACTTCCGGATCGCTCGTATCCTGCTTCTGCGCGACCTGGCTCATCGTCAGATGCTGCTGCACCAGCCAGACGACCAGGTCGCCGTCCTCGCCCTCGATGCCGTGATGGCGGCAAAAGCGCCGCGCGTCGACCATGCCCAGCGTGGAATGATCGCCGCCGCGGCCCTTGGCGATATCGTGAAACAGCGCCGCCACGTACAGTACCCACGGCCGTTCGAGGTTGGCGATCAACTGGCTGCAGAATGGATACTCGTGCGCGTGTTCGGCTACGGCAAAGCGGCGCAGATTGCGCAGCACCATCAGGATGTGCTGGTCGACGGTGTAGACGTGATACAGGTCGTGCTGCATCTGCCCGACGATGCGCCGGAAATTCAGCAGGTAGCGCCCGAGCACGCTCGTCTGGTTCATCAGCCGCAAAGCGTGCGTGATGCCCGCCGGCTGCTTCAGGATGTCCATGAACAGGCGCCGGTTTTCCGGATCGCGCCGCCAGTGCTGGTCCATCACATCGCGCGCGTTGTAGATCGCGCGCAGCGTGCGTGCCGACAGGCCTTTGACGCCCGGCGTCTGCTCATACAGCAGGAAGGCTTCGAGGATCGCGTTCGGCTCGCGCTGGAACACGTCGTCGCTGGCGATTTCCAGCATCCCCTGCTTTTCGACGAAGCGCGCCGACAGCACGCGCGTAATGCCGCTCGTGCTGGGAAAGAGTTGCGCCTCGATGTTCTGGATCAGGATCGTGGCGAGCTGCGTGACGGCCTTGGCGGCCCAGTAGTAGCGGCGCATCAGCTGTTCGCTGGCGCGCTTGGTGACGGTCGGCTTGTAGCCGAAGCTCTCGGCCACGGGCGTCTGCAGGTCGAACACCATGATGTCCTGACGACGCCCGGCGATCACATGCAACCGCGCGCGCAGCGACTTCAGGAAACCTTCGTTGTGGCGCAGTTCGCGCGCTTCGCGCTCGGTGATCAGCTCGCGCGCCTCGAGTTCGCGCCAGCTGCTGCCGAAACCGGCCGCCTGGGTGATCCAGAGAATCAGCTGGAGGTCGCGCAGGCCGCCCGGGCTTTCCTTGATGTTGGGTTCGAGCGCGTACGGCGTGTCCTGAAACTTGGCGTGGCGCTGGCGCATTTCCAGCACTTTCGCCTGAAAGAAGGCTTTCGGGTCGAGCGCCGCGCGGTAGCGCTTTGCAAAGTCGTCGAACAGCGCGGCGCTGCCCGTGATACGCCGCGCTTCCAGCAGCGAGGTGCGCACGGTGACGTCGTTGGCGGCTTCTTCGAGACATTGCGACACGCTGCGCACGCTGCTGCCGAGTTCCAGCCCCAAATCCCACGCGAGGCTGATAAAACGCTCGATGCGCGCTTCCAGATGCTCGATCGGCGCATCGGGCAGCAGCACGAGGATGTCGATGTCGGAGTGCGGCGCCAGCTCACCCCGCCCGTAGCCGCCGACGGCCAGCAGCGCCAGTTCGTCCGGCAGTTCGCACGTGTCCCAGGCGGCGCACAAGGAGTCGTCCGTCGTGCGCGCGAGGGCGGCCATCAACGCATCCACGTTGGTGGCCGTTCTGAAGCGTTCCAGCAATTGGGCTTTGGCCACTTTGTAGTCCGCCTTCAGCGACGTGGCATGGGATGGGGCGACGACTGGAACACTACTCATTGGCAGGTGGACGGTAAGGTCGGAGGTCGGTCAGGCGGTGGTGGCGACGATCGGCGGACGCGCCGGCGTGCCCGCGGAAACGGTCAGGACGTCGTAACCGGTTTCCGTGACGAGCACCGTGTGTTCCCACTGCGCCGACAGGCTGCGGTCCTTGGTCTTGACGGTCCACTGGTCCGGCATGGTGCGGATGTCGCGGCGGCCGGCGTTGATCATCGGCTCGATCGTGAAGATCATGCCGGCCTGCAGTTCGAGCCCGGTACCGGGGCGGCCGTAGTGCAGGATTTGCGGGTCTTCGTGGAATACCGTGCCGATGCCGTGGCCGCAATATTCGCGCACCACGCTGTAGCCCTGGCCTTCCGCATGCTTCTGGATCGCATGGCCGATGTCGCCGAGATGCGCGCCGGGGCGCACCTGGTCGATGCCGAGCCACATGCATTCGAAGGTGGTCTGCACGAGCCGTTTGGCCAGAATCGAGCCTTCGCCGACGATGAACATGCGGCTCGTGTCGCCGAAATAGCCTTCCTTGATGACGGTGATGTCGATGTTCAGCGCATCGCCGTTCTTCAGGGTCTTGTCGCCGGGGATGCCGTGGCAGATCACGTCGTTGACGGAAATGCAGGTGGCTTTCGGGTAGGGCGGGTAGCCGGGCGGCTGATAATTCAGCGGCGCCGGAACCGTGCCCTGTTCCTTCAGCATGTATTCGTGACACAGACGGTCGAGTTCGCCGGTCGTGACGCCGGCCTTGACGAACGGGGTAATGTAGTCGAGCACTTCGCTCGCAAGTTTGCAGGCGACGCGCATCTGCGCGATATCGTGTTCGTTTTTGAGCGTAATAGCCATGAGTCGGGCCTGAAATGCGATTTATTGCGAGATTATCGCACCATATTCTCGCTGCCGCAGGCTTTTGCGGCGGGGCTGGCGCGTTTGACGGGCGCTTTTGCCGGCTGCCCGAGCAGCAGTCTGGCGGGTCTGCGGATAGTGGTCCGGGCAAACTGCCGGGACTTTGACGAGCGCCACGCCGTACTGAGGAGACGCCCGTGTCCGCGCCGCACGCGTTGCGGCGATGGCAAACTCGCGGTGCAACCCGGCCGCGGCAAAGGGGAGCGACCAGGCGGGTTGAGTCAGTTCATAGGCGCGTGCTATAATCTTTGGCTAAGTCGATCCATGTCCTGTTTTAATTTGCTCAGTATGAGTGTCTCATAGGGAGCAAAGGCAGGCAGGGAGGCTTCTCATAACGCCGGTTGCCTGCGCTATGAGGTAAGGCGGTACCAGGCAGCAAACTCGCAAGCCGGCGCACCCAGGGTGTCCGTCGCGTTCCAGCCAAAGAAGAAGGCGGGCGCGGCCGATACGGCAGTCGGCTTAAGACCCAACCCTCGCGGAGATTTTCATGGCAGTTACCATGCGTCAAATGCTGGAAGCCGGTGTCCACTTCGGTCACCAAACGCGCTTCTGGAACCCGAAGATGGCCCCCTTCATTTTCGGCCATCGCAACAAGATTCACATCATCAACCTCGAAAAGACGCTGCCGATGTACAACGACGCGCTGAAGTACGCGCGTCAACTGGCAGCGAACCGCGGCACGATCCTGTTCGTCGGCACGAAGCGTCAATCGCGCGACACGATCGCTGAAGAAGCGCAGCGCGCTGGTATGCCGTTCGTCAACGCACGCTGGCTCGGCGGCATGCTGACCAACTTCAAGACGCTGAAGGTTTCGATCAAGCGCCTGAAGGACATGGAAGCGGCGCTGGAAGCAGGCGAAACCGAACGCATGAGCAAGAAAGAAGCGCTGCTGTTCGAACGCGAAATGGCCAAGCTGCAGAAGTCGATCGGCGGCGTGAAAGACATGGGCGGCATTCCGGACGCGATCTTCGTGGTCGACGTCGGCTACCACAAGATTGCCGTCACCGAAGCGAACAAGCTCGGTATTCCGGTCATCGCAGTGGTCGACACGAACCACTCGCCGGAAGGCATCGACTACGTGATCCCGGGTAACGACGACGCCTCGAAGGCTGTCGCTCTGTACACGGCTGGCGTGGCCGACGCGATCCTCGAAGGCCGTGCGAACGCGGTCAACGAAGTGGTGCAGGCTGCACGCGGCGACAACGGCGACGAGTTCGTCGAGGTCAACTCGGAAGCGTAAAGCTGCCCCGTGTCCGGCAAAAAAGGGGGCTTTCTACAGGCCCCCTTTTTTTAAGCCGCGACATTGTAGTGGGGCGCTGCAGGCGGTGCCCAACGCGTTGTTCGTAAAAAATTACGTGGAACGCTGAAACGAATTCTTGCCGCCGGTATCGAAGTGCGGGCGGTGTGTGACAGACGGAACTCAAGGAGCAAATGATGGCGGCAATTACCGCAAGCATGGTTGCAGAACTGCGCGCAAAGACCGACGCGCCGATGATGGAATGCAAGAAGGCGTTGACGGAAGCCGACGGCGACATGGCGCGCGCTGAAGAGCTGCTGCGCGTGAAGCTGGGCAACAAGGCCAGCAAGGCAGCGTCGCGCGTGACGGCTGAAGGCGTGGTTGCATCGTTTATCGGCGGCAATGCAGGTTCGCTGGTCGAACTGAACTGCGAAACCGACTTCGTTTCGAAGAACGACGACTTCCTGGCTTTCTCGAAGCAGATCGCCGAACTGGTCGCTACGCAAAACCCGGCTGACGTCGCTGCTCTGTCGGCACTGCCGCTGGACGGCTCGACCGTCGACGCGGTGCGCCTCGCACTGGTCGGCAAGATCGGCGAAAACCTTTCGATCCGCCGTTTCGTGCGCTTCGATACGGCTAACAAGCTGGCAGCGTACCTGCACGGCACGCGTATCGGCGTGCTGGTCGAGTACACCGGCGCGGACGAGCAGGTCGGCAAGGACGTGGCGATGCACATCGCTGCAATGAAGCCGGTTTCGCTGTCGTCGGACGACGTGCCGGCGGACCTGATCGCCAAGGAACGCAGCATTGCTGAACAGAAAGCCGCCGAATCGGGCAAGCCGGCTGAAATCGTCGCCAAGATGGTCGACGGCAGCGTGCAGAAGTACCTGAAGGAAGTGTCGCTGCTGAACCAGACGTTCGTTAAGAACGACAAGCAGACGATCGAACAGATGCTGAAGGCTGGTAACGCGAGCGTGCAAAAGTTCGCGCTGTTCGTGGTCGGCGAAGGTATCGAGAAGAAGCAGGACGACTTCGCAGCAGAAGTGGCCGCGCAAGTCGCTGCTGCAAAGCAACAATAAGTCTCACCGAAGCTTCACAGTAGTATTGTTGGACCCGCGGCGGAGCAAGACTTTGCCGCGGTCGGCAGCGCCGCAAGGCTGCGCGCGGGTTGACCCTCGCAGCGCAGCCGCGGGCGGACCTGAAGGTTCGTCAATTTGGCGGCGCTTGCCCGAATCAGCATTTCACCCCTACATTAGTCCCTTGTTGTTGCCCTGTTCTGCGCGATCTGGATACCCCTATGCCCACTGCCTACAAACGCGTCCTGCTCAAACTCTCCGGTGAAGCTCTGATGGGCGACGATGCCTTCGGCATCAATCGCGCGACCATCGAACGAATGGTGGCGGACGTGGCCGAAGTGGTCCGTCTCGGAACGCAGCTGGCCGTGGTGATCGGCGGCGGCAATATTTTCCGCGGCGTCGCGGGCGGTGCGGCCGGTATGGATCGCGCCACGGCTGACTACATGGGCATGCTGGCCACGATGATGAACGCGCTGGCGCTGCAGGACGCGATGCGCCACGCCGGTATCGAAGCGCGCGTGCAATCGGCGCTGCGTATGGACCAGGTGGTCGAGCCGTACATCCGGCCCCGCGCGATTCGCCAGCTCGAAGAAGGCAAAGTCGTGATTTTCGCGGCCGGCACCGGCAATCCGTTTTTCACGACCGACACGGCCGCCGCACTGCGCGGCTCGGAAATCGGCGCGGAAGTCGTGCTGAAAGCAACCAAGGTGGACGGCGTCTATTCGGCCGATCCCAAGAAAGATCCGAGCGCGACCCGCTACACGACGATCAGCTTCGACGAAGCAATCGGCCGCAATCTGCAGGTGATGGACGCCACGGCGTTCGCGCTGTGCCGCGACCAGAAGCTGCCGATCCGCGTTTTTTCGATCGTCAAGGCAGGGGCGCTCAAGCGCATCGTACAAGGCGAGGACGAAGGCACGCTCGTCCACGTGTAAACTCTCGTTCACATAACGTGGGCTTTGACGCGGGCCCCAGGCCGCCGCCTATCGCGCGCGCAGGCCGGCTCGCACCGTTTTGAAGGTTCGGAGGTTTAAAAATGTCTGTGGCTGATATCAGGAAGGGCGCTGAACAAAAAATGCAGCGCTCCATCGACGCGTTCAAGAACGACCTGTCGAAGATCCGCACGGGCCGTGCGCACACGGGCCTGCTCGATCACATCCAGTGCGATTACTACGGTTCGCCGGTGCCGATTTCGCAGGTCGCGAACCTGACGCTGATCGACGCACGCACGATCGGCGTGCAGCCGTGGGAAAAGAAGATGGTCCAGGTCGTCGAAAAGGCGATCCGCGAGTCGGACCTCGGTTTGAACCCGGCCACGCAAGGCGACGTGATCCGCGTGCCGATGCCCGCGCTGACCGAAGAACGCCGCCGCGAACTGACCAAGGTGGTCAAGAGCGAAGCGGAAACGGCCAAGGTTGCGGTCCGCAACCTGCGTCGCGACGCTAACGAGCAATTGAAGAAGCTCGTGAAAGACAAGGAAATTTCGGAAGACGACGAGCGTCGCGCAGGCGACGACGTTCAGAAGCTGACAGACAAGTTCGTCGCTGAAATCGACAAGCTCGTCGTGACGAAAGAAGCCGAGATCATGACGGTCTGAGATCGGCCGGCTCTTGGGAAAACGCGGGTTGCCCGACGTTTTCCCGGTCCCTCGGGGGGCTCGGCTCGAAAGCCGGGCGGGGAGCCACTCAGCACCTTCACGATTTTCACTTCTTTATTTGCAGTCACTGTCCAACGGCCATGACCTATACCAGCTCAACCGTGCGCGTGCCTGATGTCGCCGCGGTGCCGCGACATATCGCGATCATCATGGATGGCAACGGCCGTTGGGCCACCCAGCGGCGCTTGCCGCGCGTGGCGGGCCATACGCGCGGCGTCGACGCGGTGCGTGCGGCCGTCGAGGCGTGCGCCCGGCAAGGCGTCGAATACCTGACGCTGTTTGCCTTCAGTTCCGAGAACTGGCGCCGTCCGAACGAGGAAGTGTCGTTCCTGATGCGCCTGTTCGTCACCGCGCTGGAGCGCGAGATCGGCAAGCTGCACGCAAACGGCATCCGTTTGCGCGTGGTCGGCGATCTGGACCGTTTCGATACGCGCATCCGCGACCTGATCAAGCGAGCGGAAACCAAAACCGCACGCAATACCCGTCTCACGCTGACGATCGCCGCGAATTACGGCGGGCGCTGGGACATCATGCAGGCCACCCGCAAGCTCGCCGAGCAGTCGGCGGCAGCGGGCAAGGCAGTCGAGGTCAACGAGGATTCGTTCGCGGAGCACCTGTCCATGGCTTATGCGCCGGAGCCGGACCTGTTCATCCGTACCGGCGGCGAGCGCCGCGTCAGCAACTTCCTACTGTGGCAGCTCGCGTACACCGAGTTCTACTTCACCGACACCTTCTGGCCGGATTTCGATGCCGACGCGCTTGGCCACGCGATCGCTTCGTACGCGGAGCGTGAACGCCGCTTCGGCCGCACCAGTGCTCAACTCGAGCCGCAATCGCAAAACGTCGATTCGCTTCCATGCTAAAAACCCGTGTCATCACGGCGATCATCCTGCTGGCCGTGTTCCTGCCGGTCACGCTGTTCGCGCCGGTTGGCGCGTTCGGTGCGCTGATCGCTTTCGTCGTCGTGTTCGCCGCATGGGAGTGGGCGCGCCTGCTCAAGCTGGGCGGCGCCGGTCCGGTCATCTACGCGCTGGTGGCGGCGGTCGCGCTGGTCGCGAGCACGCGGCTCGGCACGGGCGTCGTGGAGGGCCGGTCGCTCTTCAAGGCGGCGGCCATCTTCTGGGTCATCGCCGGGCCGTTCGTGCTACTGCGCAAGCCAACGCTCGCGCAGGGCGCATGGCGTATCTTTCTGTTTCTTGCCGGCATTGTGGTATTCGTCGCGTGCTGGCATGCTCTCGTCGCCGCGCGCATGCAGGGCGTACCCTTCGTGCTGTCGCTGCTCCTATTGGTATGGCTGGCCGATATCGGCGCATACTTCTCCGGAAAAGCGTTCGGAAAACACAAGCTGGCGCCTGCCATCAGTCCGGGCAAGACTTGGGAGGGCGCGATCGGCGGCTGGCTGGTGGTGATGATCGTCGCCGCGGCGGCGGTCTTTTTGCACGCGTTCGAGCCGACCCTGTATTCTGCGCTGCTGGCGCAATGGGGCGCCGTGCGCACACTGCTCGCACTGACCTTGCTGGTGGCCTTCAGCGTGGTGGGCGACCTGTTCGAATCGATGATGAAACGCCAGGCCGGGGTGAAAGATTCAAGCGGCCTGTTGCCGGGGCACGGCGGCGTGCTCGACCGCATCGACGCATTATTGCCGGTGCTGCCGCTTGCCATGCTGCTGCTCGGCTAGAGAAAGAGATATGCAAAAACGTCTGACATTGCTCGGTTCCACGGGCTCGATTGGAGACAGCACGCTCGACGTCGTCGCGCGTCATCCCGAGCGCTTTTCGGTTTATGCGCTCTCCGCGCATCGCAACGGCGACAAGCTCGTCGAGCAATGCCTGCGCTTCAAACCCGTAGTCGCGGTGGTCGGCGACGCCGACACCGCCGCGCGCGTCGCGGCGAAACTGCGCGATGCGGGTAGCAAGACCGAGGTCACGTACGGGCCGCAAGCGCTCGTCGACGTATCGAAGAGTGACGGCTGCGATACGGTGGTGGCCGCGATCGTCGGCGCAGCCGGCCTCGCGCCGAGCCTCGCGGCCGCACGCGCCGGCAAACGCATCCTGCTCGCCAACAAGGAAGCACTGGTGATGTCCGGTGCGATCTTCATGGACGCGGTGCGCGACAACGGCGCGGTGCTGCTGCCGGTCGACAGCGAACACAACGCGATTTTCCAATGCCTGCCGCGCGAAGCCGCGCTGCACGGCGGCGTCTCCAAGATCATCCTGACCGCGTCGGGCGGCCCGTTCCGCACCCGCGAACCGGCCACGCTCGTCGACGTCACGCCGGACGAAGCCTGCAAACATCCGAACTGGGTCATGGGCCGCAAGATTTCGGTCGACTCCGCGACGATGATGAACAAGGGCCTCGAAGTGATCGAGGCGCACTGGCTATTCGGTTTGCCGGGCGAGCGTATCGACGTGCTGATTCACCCGCAAAGCGTGATCCACTCGCTGGTTTCGTACGCCGACGGCTCGGTGCTCGCGCAGCTCGGCAATCCCGACATGCGCACGCCGATCGCACACGCGCTGGCGTTCCCGGATCGCGTGGATTCGGGCGTCGCCCAGCTCGATCTCGCAGAGATCGCCTCGCTGTCGTTCGAGAAGCCGGACTACGCGCGCTTCCCGTGTCTCGCGCTGGCGATGAAGGCGCTGGCCGAGGGCGGTATCGCGAGCGCGGCCCTGAACGCCGCGAACGAAATCGCAGTGGAGGCGTTCCTGTCGCGCCGGATCGGTTTCATGACGATCGCGCGGGTGGTCGACTCGGTGCTCAACGCTTTGCCGAACCGCAGCGCGCACGCGCTCGAAGACGTGATCGAAGCGGATGCCGCCGCGCGTCGCGCCGCTGCCGAATTCATCGCGCGTCTGCCCGACGGCGCCCGTCGTACGGAACGCGCCGTCCAGTGAGGCGCTTATGAATCTGCTGATCGAACTGCTCGCCTTCGCGGTCGCGATTGGCGTACTCGTGGTCGTCCACGAGTACGGGCATTACAGTGTCGCGCGTCTGTGCGGCGTGAAGGTGCTGCGCTTTTCGATCGGCTTCGGCAAACCGCTGTTCCAGTGGGTGAGCCCGAAGACGGGCACCGAATGGACCATTGCCGCGTTGCCGCTCGGCGGCTACGTGAAGATGCTCGACGAGCGTGAAACCGGCACCGCGCCGATTCCCGCCGACGAGTTGCCGCATGCGTTCAACCGGCAGTCGGTGTGGCGGCGCTTTGCGATCGTCGCGGCCGGCCCGGTCGCGAACTTCCTGCTGGCCATCGTCCTGTTCGCGCTCGTATTCGCCAGTGGCGTGACGGAGCCGGCGGCGGTGGTCGCGGCGCCCGCACCGAATACACCGGCGGCCGTGGCCGGATTCGAGGGTGGCGAGACCATTGTCGCAGTGCGGACCGGCACGGCCGACGATTCGGACCCGGTGCGCTCATGGTCGGATCTGCGCTGGAAATTGCTGGGCGCGGCATTCGATCAGAAGCACATCGTGCTGAGCGCGAAAGACGCGCACGGCGTCTCCGATTTCCCGCTCGACTTGCGCGGTATCAGCGAGAAAGACGTCGACGACGACTTCATGTCGCGCCTCGGATTCGAGCCGGGCGGCGGCAAGCTGATCGTGGCCGGCGTGCAGCCGGGCAGCGCGGCGCAGCGAGCGGGCCTCGTCGCGGGCGATCGTTTGCGCGCCATCAATGGCACGCCGACCGACAATGCCACGACCTTCATCGCTTATGTAAAATCGCACGCCGGCCAGCCGGTGACGTTGCAGGTGGAGCGCGGCGGCCGGGGCGCTCAGGCGGCGGGCAAGCTCGAAGACATCAGCATCGTGCCGCAATCGCAGCGCGATCCCGCGACCGGTCAGCAGATCGGCCGCATCGGCGCCGAACTGGCGACCCAGGTGCCGTCGATCGACGTGCGCTACGGGCCGATCGAGAGTGTGCAACTGGGCGCGCGCCGTACGTGGGATCTGGCGGTTTATTCGGTGCGCATGTTCGGCAGGATGATCGTCGGCGAAGCATCGCTGAAAAATCTTTCCGGTCCGGTGACGATCGCCGACTACGCAGGAAAGAGCGCACGTCTGGGTCCTTCTGCATTCCTGTCGTTCCTGGCCCTTGTCAGTATTAGCCTTGGCGTACTGAACCTGCTACCAATTCCGGTATTGGACGGGGGTCATCTGTTATATTATTTGGTTGAAGCTGTGACCGGTAAAGTTGTCTCCGATCGCTGGCAACTCGTTTTTCAGAGGGCGGGTCTCGCCTGCATCGTCGCATTGTCGGCGATCGCGCTGTTCAACGATCTGGCTCGTTTAATCCATTTTTAAAGTGTCCGGCGGCGTTCACGATGGCGACCGCCTGACCTGATGCAGCTATATACACTGGGGAAGCACGTTGTTTAAACCTCATCGCTTTGTTCCAAAAACGGTTATAGCCGCGGCCTTCGCCGCGCATGGGCTGGTTGCTCACGCAACGTCGCCCTTCGTGGTGCAAGACATCCGCATTGAGGGATTGCAACGCGTCGAACCCGGTACCGTGTTCGCGTATCTGCCGATCAAGCAAGGCGACACGTTTAGCGACGACAAGGCGTCCGAAGCGATTCGCGCGCTGTATGCCACGGGCTTCTTCAACGACGTCAAGATCGCGACCGAAGGCAACGTCGTCATCGTGCAAGTGCTGGAACGTCCGGCCATCGGCACGATCGACTTCGCCGGCATTCATGAATTCGACAAGGAAAACCTGACCAAGGCGTTGCGCGCGGTCGGTTTGTCGCAAGGCCGTTACTACGACAAGGCGTTGGTCGATCGCGCCGAGCAGGAACTGAAGCGCCAGTACCTGACGCGCGGTTATTACGCCGCCGAAGTGACCACCACCGTGACGCCGATCGACCGCAATCGCGTGTCGGTGCTGTTCTCGGTCGCCGAAGGTCCGAGCGCGAAGATCCGCCAGATCAACTTCATCGGCAACAAGGCGTTCAGCACGGGTACGCTGCGCGACGAAATGCAGCTGTCCACGCCGAACTGGTTCTCGTGGTACACGAAGAACGACCTGTACGCGAAAGACAAGCTCACCGGCGACCTCGAAAACGTCCGCTCGTATTACCTGAATCGCGGCTATCTCGAGTTCAACATCGAGTCGACCCAGGTGTCGATCACGCCGGACAAGAAGGACATGTATCTGACGGTCACGCTGCACGAAGGCGAGCCGTACACGATTTCGAACATCAAGCTGGCCGGCAATCTGCTCGATCGCGAAGCGGAGCTGACCAGGCTGATCAAGATCAAACCGGGCGACCGTTTCTCGGCTGAAAAGCTGCAGGCCACCACGAAGGCGATCGTCGACAAGCTCGGCGAATACGGCTACGCGTTCGCGACCGTCAACGCACAGCCGCAGATCGATCAGACCAACCACAAGGTCGACCTGACGCTGCAGGTGGACCCGAGCCGCCGCGTCTACGTGCGCCGCATCAACGTGGTCGGCAACACGCGCACCCGCGACGAAGTAGTGCGCCGTGAAATGCGTCAGCTCGAAAGCTCGTGGTTCGACTCGAACCGCCTCGCGCTGTCGAAAGACCGGATCAACCGTCTGGGTTACTTCACCGACGTCGACGTGACCACGGTGCCGGTCGAAGGCACGCCGGACCAGGTCGATGTGGACGTCAAGGTGGCCGAAAAGCCGACCGGCGCGATTACGCTGGGCGCGGGTTTCTCATCGACCGACAAGGTGGTGCTGTCGGCGGGCGTATCCCAGGACAACGTGTTCGGTTCGGGCACGAGTCTCGCGGTGAACATCAATACCGCGAAGACGTACCGCACGTTGACGGTCACGCAGGTCGATCCGTACTTCACAGTCGACGGCATCAAGCGTATTACCGACGTCTACTACCGCACGTACCAGCCGCTGTACTACTCGACGGATTCGAGCTTCAAGATCGTCACGATCGGTGGCGACCTGAAGTTCGGTATTCCGTTCTCCGAAGTCGACACGGTGTATTTCGGCGCGGGTCTTGAGCAGAACCAGTTGGACATCGACTCGAACACGCCGCAAAGCTACATCGACTACGTGCATGAGTTCGGCCGCGTGTCGAACAACGTGCCGATCACGGTGGGCTGGTCGCGCGACGCGCGTGACAGTGCGCTGGTGCCGAGCCGCGGCTACTTCACGCAGGCGAACGCCGAATACGGCACGCCGATCGGCGGCACGCAGTACTACAAGGCCGACATCAACGCGCAGTACTATTATTCGTTCGCGCGTGGGTTCGTGCTGGGCTTCAACTTCCAGGGTGGCTACGGTAACGGCCTGGGTGGCAAGCCTTATCCGATTTTCAAGAACTACTACGCGGGCGGTATCGGTTCGGTGCGTGGCTACGAGCCGAGTTCGCTGGGTCCGCGCGACGCGAAGACGGGCGACCCGATCGGCGGCTCGAAGCTGCTGGTGGGTAACGTCGAGTTGACGTTCCCGCTGCCGGGTACGGGTTATGACCGCACGCTGCGCGTGTTCACCTTCCTCGACGCCGGTAACGTCTGGGGCACAGAAGGCAACAGCGTTGGCGCGAACGGCCTGCGTTACGGTTACGGTGTCGGTCTCGCGTGGATTTCGCCGATCGGCCCGCTCAAGCTCAGCCTGGGCTTCCCGCTGACGAAGCACACCGGCGACCAGTATCAGAAATTCCAGTTCCAGATCGGGACGGCGTTCTGATCACGGCCGCAGGCGGCCAGCCAAACTACAGTATCGAGAGGATGACTTTGCTAACCGGTATGTTTTCGAAACGTGTAGCGTGCGCGATGGCGCTGGCAATGACCTTGGGCGTCGGGGTAGCGCACGCGCAGGAGGCGAAGATCGCCGCGGTGAATTCCGACCGCATCCTGCGCGAATCGGCGGCGGCGAAAGCCGCCCAGGTCAAGCTCGAGGCCGAATTCGCGAAGCGTGACAAGGATCTCGCCGACATGGCGCAGAAGCTGAAGTCGATGTCGGATTCGCTCGACAAGAACGGCGCGTCGATGTCGGCCGCCGATCGTGCGCAGAAACAGCGCGATCTGTCGCAACTGGACACGGACTTCCAGCGCAAGCAACGCGAATTTCGCGAAGATCTGAATCAGCGCCGCAACGAGGAACTGGCGGCGGTGCTCGACCGCGCCAACAAGGTCATCAAGCAGATCGCCGAGGCACAGCACTACGATCTGATCGTGCAGGAGGCGGTGTACGTGAGCCCGCGCATCGATATCACCGACCAGGTGCTCAAGGCGCTGGCGGCGTCGGGCAACTGAGGGTCGCCCGGTGTGTGGCCGTGTACACACGCCCACACCGGCACGCCGCCGCGCGCGGACGCAATAACAGGTTGGATTGAACAGCAGGAGACAGGACAGGCATGGCATTTACGCTCGAGGACATCGTCCAGCGGTTCGGCGGTACGGTAGTCGGAAACGGTTCGCAGTGCGTCGGCAGTCTGGCGCCGCTCGACCAGGCAGGCCCGAACCAACTGGCGTTCCTCGCCAATCCGAAGTACCTGTCGCAGGTTGAAAGCACCCGCGCGGGCGCGGTGTTGATCAACGCCGACGACCTCGCGAAGCTGGCTTCGCGTGAGGGCCGTAACTTCATCGTCACGCCGAACCCGTACGCTTACTTTGCGCGCATGGCGCAAACCTTCATCGACCTCGCCGCGCCGAAGGCCGCGCCCGGCGTGCATCCGAGCGCCACCATCGATCCGTCGGCGCAGGTGGCAGCAAGCGCGGTGATCGGCCCGCACGTCACGGTGGAAGCGGGCGCCGTGATCGGCGAAAACGTCCGGCTGGACGCCAATGTCGTGATCGGCCGGGGCACGCGCATTGGCGCGGATTCGCACCTGTACCCGAATGTCGCCGTGTACCACGGCTGCGAACTCGGTGAGCGCGTGATCGTGCACGCGGGCGCGGTGATCGGCTCGGACGGGTTCGGCTTTGCGCCGGATTTCGTCGGCGAGGGCGACGCGCGTACCGGTAGCTGGGTCAAGATTCCGCAGGTCGGCGGCGTGTCGATCGCGGCGGATGTCGAAATCGGCGCGAACACCACGATCGACCGTGGCGCGATGGCCGATACGATCATCGAAGAATGCGTGAAGATCGACAACCTCGTGCAGATCGGCCACAACTGCAAGGTCGGCGCGTACACGGTGATCGCCGGTTGCGCGGGCATCGCGGGCAGCACGACGATCGGCCGTCATTGCATGATCGGCGGGGCGGTTGGCATTGCCGGGCACGTCACGCTGGCCGATTATGTAATCGTCACCGCGAAGTCGGGCGTGTCGAAGTCTCTCCTGAAGCCCGGTATATACACCAGCGCGTTCCCGGCCGTGAACCATGCGGACTGGAACAAAAGCGCGGCCCTGCTGCGCAATATCGATAAGCTTCGCGATCGTATCCGGGCGCTCGAAAGCGCCGCGGCCGACGGTTCGGGCAACGCGGAGCCCCATGCGGCGGGCAACGCGGCAAGCAATTCCGCAGGCGAGAAGGCTTGAGATAAGCCTTGAGATATCAGGGCGGTTCGTCGGCCTCGCGTAAGCTTGCCGGCACCGCGTAAAATAGCGGGCAAGCATCACGAAGCAAAGTCGGTTGCCGTGACCGGGTGGCACGGCCGCCGGATCATGGCGGGCGCCTGCAGCACGCGTTTTCAACCCACCTGCACCAGCATCCGCAGTCATCATCGCGCAGTCAATGCGTGAGCAGAAACACCATGAGCACCGAAAAAATCAATCTCGACATTCATAAGATTCTCACGCTGCTGCCCCATCGTTACCCGATCCTGCTGGTCGACCGGGTGCTCGAACTCGAGCCGCACAAGTGCATCAAAGCGTTGAAGAACGTGTCGATCAACGAGCCGTATTTCCAGGGGCACTTCCCGACCCGCCCGGTGATGCCCGGCGTGCTGATTCTTGAAGCGCTCGCGCAAACCGCAGCGTTGCTGACGTTTTCGGAAGAGCCGAGCGATCCGTCGAACACGCTGTATCTGTTCGTGGGTATCGACAATGCGCGCTTCAAGCGCGTGGTGGAGCCGGGCGATCAGCTGATCCTGAACTGCACGTTCGAGCGTCATATGCGCGGCATCTGGAAGTTCAAGGCGCGTGCCGAAGTGGATGGCGTCGTGGCGGCGGAAGCCGACCTGATGTGCGCGGTGCGGCACACGGACAAAGACGCTTAAGCGAGCGTCAAGGCAGCGAGGGTGCGGGCGGCGGGTGTTCTGACACCGGCGCGGCCGGTCCCGCCAGAAGCCCATCCACACAACGCAACAGAATCAGAAGCGAGGACGCATGAGCAGGATTCATCCCACTGCGATCGTCGAACCGGGCGCACAACTCGACGAATCCGTCGAAGTCGGTCCGTACGCCGTGATCGGCGCACATGTGACGATCGGCGCACGGAGCACGGTCGGTTCGCATAGCGTGATCGAAGGCTACACGACGATCGGCGAAGACAACCGGATCGGCCACTACGCATCGGTCGGCGGCCGTCCGCAGGACATGAAGTACAAGGACGAGCCGACCCGGCTCGTGATCGGCAACCGCAACACGATCCGCGAGTTCACGACGATCCACACCGGCACGACGCAGGACGCCGGCGTCACCACGCTCGGCGACGACAACTGGATCATGGCCTACGTGCACATCGGGCACGATTGCCACGTCGGCAGCAACGTCATTCTGTCGAGCAACGCGCAGATGGCCGGCCACGTGACGATCGGCGACCACGCGATCATCGGCGGCATGTCGGGCGTGCATCAGTTCGTGCGCATCGGCGCGCATTCGATGCTGGGCGGCGCATCGGCGCTGGTGCAGGACATCCCGCCGTTCGTGATCGCCGCCGGCAACAAGGCCGAGCCGCACGGCATCAACGTCGAAGGCCTGCGCCGCCGCGGCTTCTCGCCGGATGCGATTTCGGCGCTGCGTACGGCATATCGTGTGCTGTACAAGAACGGTCTGTCGCTGGAAGAGGCGAAGGTGCAATTGCGCGAACTCGCATCCGCCGGCGGTGACGGCGACGCACCGGTGCAGACGCTGCTCGCGTTTGTCGAAGCCTCGCAACGCGGCATCATCCGCTAACCGATGGCATTACAACCCAGTCCGCTACGCGTCGCGATGGTGGCCGGCGAGCCGTCCGGCGACCTGTTGGCGGCGTCGCTGCTCGACGGTCTCGCGAGCCGTCTGCCCGCCGGCACCCAGTACTACGGGATCGGCGGTCCGCGCATGATCGCCACGGGTTTCGACGCCCATTGGCCGATGGAAAAGCTCACGGTGCGCGGCTATGTCGAGGCGCTGCGGCACATCCCCGAGATTCTCGGCATTCGCAACGAGTTGAAGCGCCAGTTGCTGGCCGAGCCGCCGTCGGTGTTCGTCGGCGTGGATGCGCCCGATTTCAATTTCGGCCTCGAGCACGCGCTGCGCGACGCGGGCATTCCGACCGTTCACTTCGTCTGCCCGTCGATCTGGGCGTGGCGCGGCGGGCGCATCAAGAAGATCGCCAAAGCGGTCGATCATATGCTGTGCGTGTTCCCGTTCGAGACGGCACTGCTGGAAAAGGCGGGTGTCGCGGCCTCGTACGTGGGCCATCCGCTTGCCGACGACATTCCGCTCGAACCCGACACGCTCGGCGCGCGCCGTGCGCTGGGCCTCGCGGAAAGCGGCCCGATCATCGCGGTGCTGCCAGGCAGCCGGCGCTCGGAAATCGATCTGATCGGCCCGACTTTTTTCGCCGCGATGGAAATGATGCAGCACCAGGAGCCCGGTCTGCGTTTCGTGATGCCGGCGGCCACGCCGACCTTGCGAGACATGCTGCGACCGCTGGTCGATGCGCATCCGGGCCTCGCGCTGACGATTACCGACGGTCAGTCGCAACTCGCCATGACCGCCGCCGACGCGATCCTCGTGAAGAGCGGCACGGTGACGCTCGAAGCCGCGCTGCTGAAGAAGCCGATGGTCATTTCGTACAAGGTGCCCTGGCTGACCGGCCAGATCATGCGCCGCCAAGGCTATCTGCCGTACGTTGGCCTGCCGAACATTCTGGCCGGACGCTTCGTAGTGCCGGAAATCCTGCAGCACTTCGCGACGCCGCAGGCGCTCGCCGAAGCCACACTGAAACAGTTGCGCGACGAAGCCAACCGGCGCACGCTGACGGAAATCTTCACGGAGATGCATCACGTGCTGAAGCAGAACACCGCGCAGCGTGCGGCGGAAGTCGTGGCGAGCGTCATCGAAAAGCGCACGGGGCGGCTGTGACCATCACACGCGCACCCCGCCGTAAGGCTGCGTCCGTCGCAGGAGCGGCAGCGCAGGTCGGCCTGAACTTCGAGACGGCCGACGACATCGTCTGCGGCGTCGACGAAGCAGGGCGCGGTCCGCTGGCTGGCCCCGTCGTCGCGGCTGCGGTGATTTTCGATCCGGCCAGGCCGATGATTCGCGGGCTCGACGATTCGAAAGCGCTCAGCGCGAAGAAACGCGACGAGCTGTACGACAAGATCGTCGAGCGCGCGCTCGCGTACTGCATCGCGTCGGCGACGGTCGAAGAAATCGACTCGCTGAACATCCTGCACGCCACGATGCTGGCGATGAAGCGCGCCGTGGAAGGCCTCCCGGTCGTGCCCACGCTCGTCAAGGTCGACGGCAATCGTTGTCCGACGCTGAGCATTCGCAGCGAAGCGGTGATTGGCGGCGATGCGCTCGTGAAGAGCATTTCGGCGGCGTCGATTCTTGCCAAAGTCACGCGCGACCGGATGCTGCTCGAACTGCATCAGCGCCATCCGGTATACGGTTTCAATGCGCATGCCGGTTATGGCACGCCGCAGCACCTCGCGGCGCTGCGCGAGCATGGGCCGTGCGAGCACCATCGGCGCTCGTTCGCGCCGGTGCGCGAAGCGCATCTGCGATTCGGCACGGGCGTGCCGTTGCCGGCAGCGCAAGTCGTCATCGTGCCGGGCGCGCTGAGCGACGCGATGCTCGACGACGACGCCTTCGGCGAACGCAGCGGCATCTGAATACCCTCTGAGCGACGCGCGCTTGCTCGCGCGCCGCTCGTTCTTCTCCCATTCTCACCGTCTTCGCTGCCTGTGAAAGCCATCACCTCGCGGGACAATCCGCTCTACAAACGCCTGAAGGCATTGGCCGGCTCGACGCATCAACAGCGCCGCAGCGGCCACGCGTTGCTCGAAGGATTCCATCTCGCGAGCGCGTATCTCGACGTCGCCGGGCAGCCGGAAATGTGCGTCGTCACCGATGGCGCGCTGCGTCACGACGAGGCGCAGGCGATCGTGTCGCGCATCGAAGATCATCGCGTCGTGACCTTGCCGGACGCGCTGTTCGGGCAGTTGTCGAATGTCGTGCACGGTGTCGGGATTCTGCTGCTGGTCGAGAAGCTCGATACGCCGCTGCCCGAGACCGTCGCGCAAACCTGCCTCGTGCTCGACGGCGTGCAGGACGCGGGCAACGTCGGCTCGATTCTGCGCAGCGCGGCCGCAGCCGGGATTCAGCAGGTGTTCTGTGCGCCAGGGACGGCGTACGCGTGGTCGTCGAAGGTGCTGCGCTCGGGCATGGGCGCGCACTTCCTGTTGCAGATTCACGAGGATGTCGACGCGCAGGCGTTGATCGAGCGCCTGGCGGTGCCGATCGTCATCACCGATTCGCACGGCGCCGAGGCGATTTACGATTGCGATCTGAGCGGGCCGCTCGCGTGGGTGTTCGGCAACGAAGGGGCGGGTGTGTCGCCAATCTGGCGCGATGCGGTTTCGTTGCGGGTGACGATTCCGCAGCCGGGCGGGATGGAGTCGCTGAACGTGGCGGCTGCGGCGGCCGTCTGCGTGTTCGAGCAGTGTCGTCAGCAGCGCGGGCGGCTGTGACAGAACTGAACGCGGCGCGCACCGCGCCGGGGGGTGTTTCGCAGGGCGGCTTGCACATGCTACGCCGCTACGCTACGCCGTGTAGCCCTCGCTGACGCGGCTGCGCACCACACGCAGCCCGCGTCATTGCAACCTCAACCGGTGCTCAATAAGCCGGCCGGTCCAGCTTGATCTCCTGCAGGATCGTCGTGGCGATCTCCTCGATCGACTTGTGCGTCGACGACAGCCACTTGATCCCCTCACGCCGCATCATCGCTTCGGCTTCGTTGATTTCGTAGCGGCAATTCTCCGGCGCCGCGTACTTGCTGCCCGGACGACGCTCGTTACGAATTTCAGACAAACGCTGCGGATCGATCGACAAACCAAACATCTTCTGCCGATGCGCGAGCAGTGGCGTCGGCAGCTTGCCGCGTTCGAAGTCTTCCGGAATCAGCGGATAGTTGGCCGCCTTGACGCCGTACTGCATCGCCAGATAGAGGCTCGTCGGCGTTTTGCCGCTGCGCGACACGCCAACCAGGATCACGTCGGCGTCGGCGAGATTGCGGTTCGACTGGCCGTCGTCGTGGGCGAGCGAGAAGTTGATCGCCTCGATCCGGTTCTTGTACTCCTCGGTGTCCGCGTTCTGGTGGCCGCGGCCCATCGCGTGACTCGACTTCAGCTCCAGCTCCTGTTCGAGCGGCTCGACGAAGGTCTGAAACATGTCCAGCACGAGCGCATTCGAGCCTTTGACGATCTGATTCGACGCGCTGTCCACCAGCGTGGTGAAGACGATCGGGCGGCGACCGTCCTGCACGATCGCTTCGTTGATCTTTTCGAGCGTCGCGTAGGCTTTTTCCGTCGAGTCGACGAAGGGCACGCGAACCAGGCGGAATTTCTGGTCGAACTGGGACAGGATCGAATGCGCGAAGGTTTCGGCAGTAATCCCGGTACCGTCGGAGACGATGAATACGGTGGGCGGCATCAGTGGAGCTGGGGAACGTGAGCGGCAAAAAGCGCTCGAATCAAACATCGCTGCGGTGAGCACGCTGCCCGGCGGCTAACCGTCGAGGGCAGCGGCGTCGATGCAGCGCGCCGTGGGCACCACACAACCGCACCCGGATGGCGGAGGAGCCTCGCAAAAGCCCGTCGGCCGGTCCGGGGCGCGATTCGAGGCGCAATTCTCGTCCGACTGCCACATTTTAGGAGTCGGCACGGTAGAATAGCGGCAACCTGTTGGATAAGCAATTGCAGGCGATTGGCGTCTAACTTACCGCGAACGGCCGCTCAACGCGGCGCTTTTGTTCGGTAACTGGTGCTCAATGCGGTGGATCGACCGGTAAATTCGGCCATTCGCTCCTTTCGTCGCGCTTCTGGCGTAGCGGCCACCGTCGGCCCTTGCCGCGATTGTTTCTCCAACAGGTTGTGCAAGACACGGCTCACGCTCCCAATGGGCGTTCCGTGTTCAAGCCCACTTGCACAGCCGTGAATTTCTTTCACACTTAGGGGCTTGTATGACTAACGCAGTTACCGTCGCAAAGGACAAGGCGTATGTAGTTCCGTTCGAGCAGTTGCGGATGACCGACGTGGAAATCGTCGGCGGCAAGAACGCGTCGTTGGGCGAGATGATCAGTCAGCTCGCCGAAGCCGGCGTGCGAGTGCCGACCGGTTTCGCCACCACGGCGCTGGCGTTCCGCGACTTCCTGCATCACAACAATCTGACCGACCGCATCGCCAAACGTCTCGAAACGCTCGACGTCGACGACGTGAAGGCGCTCGCCGAAGCGGGCAAGGAAATCCGTCAATGGATCGTCGACGCGCCGCTGCAGCCGCAGCTCGAGGCCGATATCCGTGCGGGTTTCGACACGCTGCAGAACAGCTCGCCTGAAGAGCTGTCGTTTGCCGTGCGCTCGTCGGCTACGGCCGAAGACTTGCCGGACGCATCGTTCGCGGGCCAGCAGGAAAGCTACCTCAACGTGGTCGGCATCGACGACGTGCTCGATCGCATGAAGCACGTGTTCGCGTCGCTGTACAACGACCGCGCTATTTCCTATCGCGTCCACAAGGGCTTCACGCATGCTGAAGTCGCCTTGTCGGCGGGCGTGCAGCGCATGGTGCGCTCGGATGTCGGCGCGGCCGGCGTGATGTTCACGCTGGACACCGAATCGGGCTTCAAGGACGCTGTTTTCATCACGTCGAGCTATGGCCTCGGTGAAACCGTCGTGCAAGGCGCGGTGAATCCGGACGAGTTCTACGTCTTCAAGACCACGCTCGCGCAGGGCAAGTACCCGATCATCCGCCGCTCGATCGGCTCGAAGCTGATCAAGATGGAATTCACGAAGGCCGGCGAGCAGGGCCGTGTAAAGACCGTCGACGTCCCGCACGAGCAGCGCAACCGCTTCTCGATCACCGACGAAGACGTGATCGAACTGGCGAAGTACGCGGTCATCATCGAAAAGCACTACGAGCGTCCGATGGACATCGAGTGGGGCAAGGACGGCCGCGACGGCAAGATCTTCATCCTGCAGGCGCGTCCGGAAACGGTGAAGAGCCAGGCATCGGGCAAGGCCGAGCAGCGCTTCAAGCTGAAGGGCCAGTCGAACGTGCTGGCCACCGGCCGCGCGATCGGCCAGAAGATCGGCGCGGGTCCGGTGCGCGTGATCCACGATCCGTCGGAAATGGACCGTGTGCAGCCGGGCGACGTGCTGGTCGCCGACATGACCGACCCGAACTGGGAGCCGGTGATGAAGCGCGCATCGGCGATCGTCACGAACCGTGGCGGCCGGACCTGCCACGCGGCGATCATCGCGCGTGAGCTGGGCGTGCCGGCGGTGGTCGGCTGCGGCGACGCGACCGACGTGCTGAAGGAAGGCGCGCTCGTCACCGTGTCGTGCTCGGAAGGCGACGAAGGCAAGATCTACGACGGCCTGCTCGAAACCGAAATCACCGAAGTGCAGCGCGGCGAACTGCCGCCGATTCCGGTGAAGATCATGATGAACGTCGGCAACCCGCAACTCGCGTTCGACTTCTCGCAATTGCCGAACGCAGGCGTGGGTCTCGCGCGGCTCGAGTTCATCATCAACAACAACATCGGCGTTCACCCGAAGGCGATTCTCGAATACCCGAACATCGATCAGGACCTGAAGAAGGCGGTTGAGAGCGTCGCTCGCGGTCATGCATCGCCGCGCGCGTTCTACGTCGACAAGCTGACCGAAGGGATCGCGACGATCGCCGCGGCGTTCTATCCGAAGCCCGTCATCGTTCGTCTGTCGGACTTCAAGTCGAACGAGTACAAGAAGCTGATCGGCGGTTCGCGTTACGAGCCGGACGAAGAAAACCCGATGCTGGGTTTCCGTGGCGCATCGCGCTACATCGCCGAAGACTTCGCCGAAGCGTTCCAGATGGAATGCATCGCGCTGAAGCGGGTGCGTGAAGAGATGGGCCTCGACAACGTCGAGATCATGGTGCCGTTCGTGCGTACGCTGAAGCAGGCGGAGCGCGTGGTCGGGCTGCTGGAGAAGTTCGGCCTGAAGCGCGGCGAGAAGGGCCTGCGCCTGATCATGATGTGCGAAGTACCGTCGAACGCGATTCTCGCCGAAGAATTCCTGCAATTCTTCGACGGCTTCTCGATCGGTTCGAACGACCTGACGCAGCTCACGCTCGGCCTCGACCGCGACTCCGGCATGGAGCTGCTGGCGGTCGACTTCGATGAACGCGATCCGGCGGTCAAGTTCATGCTCAAGCGTGCAATCGAAACCTGCCTGCGTCTGAACAAGTACGTCGGTATCTGCGGCCAGGGCCCGTCGGATCATCCGGACTTCGCGCAATGGCTCACGGACGAAGGCATCGCGTCGATCTCGCTGAACCCGGACACGATCATCGAGACGTGGCAGCAACTGGCGAAGTCGGCGAGCAAGTAAAGCGCGCGGCATGCCGTTTGATGGTGAAGAACCCAGGCGGCATGCATAACGTGAGATGCGGTACCTCAAGCGTGAGTTGAAGCGCACCGCATCGCCCGTTAAAACGCAGGCGCTTCGTGCTATAAACACCCCGGTAGATCCGGGGTGTTTTGCTTTGCGGAGGTCGACGTGGTGCCAGGTGGATTGTTCTGGTGGATCGGGGCGGGCGTGCTGGTCGTGCTGGAGTTGACGAGCGGCACCTTCTATCTGTTGATGATCGCGGTGGGCTTCGTGGCGGCGGCACTCGCGCACATTGCCGGCGCTGCCGCCGACGTGCAGTTCGCGGTGGCCGCCGTGGTCGCGCTGGCGGCGGTCGTGCTGCTCAGACGCTCGCGCTTTGGCCGTCGCAAGCGCGCGCACGCGTCGCGTAACCCGGACGTCAATCTCGACATTGGTCAGACGCTGAGCGTGCCGGCGTGGCACGAGCGCCGGGCGCGCGCGAATTATCGCGGCGCGGCGTGGGACGTCGAGCTGGCCGCGGGCGAGCCAGAAGATGCGCAGGTCTACGAAATCACGGAATTGCGCGGCAGTTGTCTCGTGGTCGTGGCGAGCCGGCAGTCGAAGACCAAGGCAAGCACGGCCTGAGTGCCTGGCAGGCTTGCGCTCTGCGCTTGCAGCCGCGCTTTCAGCCGCGTTTGCGTCAAACACGTACAACTATTCGAACCAGAGGGACCGGAGAGCCAATATGGATTCAACCATCGTCGGGGCCGTGCTGCTGATTATCGTGATCGTGCTCGCGGCACAAACCATCAAGATCGTGCCGCAGCAGCACGCGTGGGTGCTGGAGCGTCTCGGCCGTTATCACAGTACGCTGACGCCGGGCCTGAGCTTCGCTTTCCCGTTCGTCGACCGCATCGCGTACAAGCACATTCTCAAGGAAATTCCGCTCGAAGTGCCGAGCCAGGTCTGCATCACGCGCGACAACACGCAGTTGCAGGTGGACGGCGTGCTGTACTTTCAGGTCACCGATCCGATGAAGGCATCGTACGGTTCGAGCAACTTCGTGTTCGCGATCACGCAGCTGTCGCAGACCACGCTGCGCTCGGTGATCGGCAAGCTGGAACTCGACAAGACTTTCGAGGAGCGCGATTTCATCAACCACAGCATCGTATCGTCGCTCGATGAGGCGGCGTCGAACTGGGGCGTGAAGGTGCTGCGCTACGAGATCAAGGACCTGACGCCGCCCAAGGAAATCCTGCACGCGATGCAGGCACAGATCACCGCCGAGCGCGAGAAGCGCGCGCTGATCGCGGCGTCGGAAGGGCGCAAGCAGGAGCAGATCAATATCGCGTCCGGCGGGCGCGAAGCGGCGATCCAGAAGTCGGAGGGCGAGCGGCAGGCGGCGATCAACCAGGCGCAGGGCCAGGCGTCGGCGATTCTGGCGGTGGCCGAGGCCAATTCGCAGGCGATCCAGAAGATCGCGGCCGCGATCCAGTCGACCGGCGGCATGGAAGCGGTGAATCTGAAGGTAGCCGAACAGTACGTAAACGCGTTCGGCAATCTGGCGAAGCAGGGCACCACGCTGATCGTGCCGGGCAATCTCGCGGATATGAGTTCGATGATCGCGTCGGCGTTGACGATCGTGAGCAAAGGCAAGGACAAGGGCGTGACCGAGGCGCGCTGAGACAGGCGGTGGGCCGATTTGTCCGCCGCGAAAAACAGATGGCCCGCAGATCGTGCGGGCCATTTTTCATTGAGCGCCGAGCGCTTGCGGTGTGGCGCGACCTGAAACGTATCGTCGATCAGGTCGGCGAGCGCATCAACCGCGCCTTCTCGCGTTCCCAATCGCGCTTCTTCTCGGTTTCGCGCTTGTCGTGCTGCTTCTTGCCCTTGGCGAGACCGATCTCACATTTGACGCGGCCGCCCTTGTAGTGGAAGTTCAGCGGCACGAGCGTGTAGCCGCGCTGCTCGACCTTGCCGATCAGTTTGCTGATCTCTTCGCTATGCAGCAGCAGCTTGCGCGTGCGGACCGGGTCGGGGTTGATATGGGTCGAGGCTTCGGGCAGCGGGCTGATGTGCGTGCCGATCAGGAACAGTTCGTTATTCTTGATAACGACGTAACCTTCCTTGATCTGGCCGCGCCCGGCGCGCAGCGCCTTGACCTCCCATCCTTCGAGCACGAGCCCTGCCTCATAGCGTTCTTCGACCGAGTAGTCGTAGAAGGCTTTTCTGTTGTCGATGATGCTCATGAATGGAAAGTGCCCAACTCGTTTAAAATCACGATTTTAGCAAAGCGGGGCAAGGAAAGCCCGCGGCGCTTTTCAACCCGCTTGTCCACCCTTGCCACGCGCTGTTCAATTTATGGCAGATGTCCAGAAAACCGTGTTGATCCGCCATTCGGCGGAACAGATGTTCGACCTCGTCACCGATGTCGCCGACTACCCCAACTTCCTGCCTTGGTGCGGGGGTGTCGAAATCCGCCGCCGGGACGAAACCAGCATGGAGGCGAAGATCGACATCAACTTCAAGGGCATCAAGCAGCACTTCGCCACGCGCAACAGCATGGAGCGGCCCACGCGCATCGATATGGAGTTCGCGGACGGCCCGTTTCGCAAGTTCACCGGTTTCTGGCGTTTCACGCCGCTGCGCGCGGATGCCTGCAAGATCGAATTCGCGCTGCACTACGAATTCACCAACATCATTCTCGAGAAGATCATTGGGCCGGTGTTCAATCACATCGCGAACACGTTCGTCGAGTCATTCGTGAAGCGCGCCGATCAGCGCTACGGTAAGGCATGAGCGCGCGCCTGTCGATTGAAGTCTGCTACGCGTCGCCCGACGGGCAGGCGCTGATCGCCGTGGACTTGCCCGAAGGCGCCACCCTGCGACAGGCGCTCGACGCGAGCGGCATCCTGCAGCGCTTTCCGGGCATCGATCTGAATACGCAGAAGGTGGGGGTGTTCGGCAAGCTCAAGCCGCTCGACACGGTGCTCGCCGACCATGATCGCGTCGAGATCTATCGTCCGCTGCTGGTCGATCCGAAGCTGTCGCGTCAACGCCGCGTCGAGAAGACCCGCAAGGCGGGATCGATCGAAGGGCGCCGTTGGCAGAATCGGGATTCGCGTTAGGCGGCGCGCGGCCGTGCGATGAAGCAGGCGGCGAGCTCGCGCAAAAACGTTGCGAATCGTCGTACTGTCCTCAAGGCGCGGAAACCTGCGCCTTTTCCTTGATGGGCGCGAGCCCCGACGAATCATCGTCCGCATGCTGGCGCACCGACCAGCACACTCCCGCCACCAGCAGCAGGATCGCCGCCAGCTCCAGCGGACGCGGCAGGCGCTGGTCGTAAATGAACGCGTAGAGCAGCGCGAAGAGCGTCTCGAACACGATCATCTGGCCGGACAGCGTCAACGGCAGCCGCTTCGACGCGGCATTCCACAGCCCGTTGCCGAGCCACGACGCGCCGATTGCGAGGCCGAGGTTCAGCATCCAGAACGTGTGCCAGCGCGCGTCGGCCAGTTCGCCCTGCGGGCCGCCCGACGGCAGCACCGCGATCACGAGCCACAGCCCCGCGCCGAGTGCACCCGTCACCACGCCCCATAGCACGGACCATTCATTGCCGCTGAAATGCGTCTGGCGCTGCAGATAGCGGGCATTTTCGACCGCGAACCACGTCCAGCAGCCCAGCGCGCCGACCGCGCAGGCGAGCCCGAGCAGCTTCGTGGCGATGCTCACAGGCGTGCTGTCGGCCACCGTGAACACGTCGATGTTGATGCAGACGATGCCCGCCATCACCACCGCCAGCGGCCACGCGAGGCGGGCGAGCGGCACCGCGCCGTGATCGCGCCGCCCGAGCAGTGTGACCGTGACCGGCAGCACGCCGACGATCAGCGACGCCGGCGCGATGCCGATCAGATGCACGGCCGCCGTCAGCAGCAGGTAATAGATCAGATTGCCGGCCAGCGCCAGTTTCACCAGCGCGCCGAGGTCCTCGCGGGTCAGCCGTTTGACGAGCGAGCGCGCCATCGGCAGCGCGGCGGCCAGCGAGACGATGCCGTACATCGTGTAGCGCCCGGCGCTCAGCAGCAGCGGCGAAAAGTCGGGCAGCACGCGCGGCACCAGAAAAACCATGCCCCATAAGGCCCCGGCCATTACCCCATATGCCACACCGCGTTGCATCGACCGCCCCTTGCAAGAAAACTGGAATGGTCCGCAGGATAGCCGTTCGCCGGGCCGCGCGTCTTGTTCGATTCTGCATTGGGGCGGTTTTTCGGCGGTTTCGGTGTGCCGAGCCGTCGTTTCCCGCGGCGTTGCAGGGCTTCGGCGGGGCGCGCGACGCACGCCGCCACCGCCCTGCGCCCGGCGAAAAGGTCCCTGGTCGGGCCACCCGCGTCCCGTTGCCCCCGAACGCGCAAACGAAACCCGATCGAACCCAGCGCGAACAGCGAAGCGAAATCGAGTGGCGGGAAGTCATGAAAAAAACCGCCCGAAATTCGCTAAGCTGCTGTTCGTGCAGTGAAAACCGGGGAGGTATCGCGTATAATTCGCTTTTGCGCCTATAGGATTTGCCATGCGTCTGATCCAAACAGCACTCACGTTCGATGACGTGCTCCTCGTCCCGGCTTTCTCCGATGTTCTGCCGCGCGACACCAGCCTCAAGACCCGGCTGACCCGCAACATCTCCCTGAATATGCCGCTCGTGTCCGCCGCCATGGACACCGTCACCGAAGCACGCCTCGCCATCGCGATGGCGCAAATGGGTGGCGTGGGCATCATCCACAAGAACCTCACGCCGGCCGAGCAGGCGCGTGAAGTTGCCAAGGTCAAGCGTTTTGAGTCGGGCGTCGTGCGCGATCCGATCACGGTGCCGCCGCAGATGAAAGTGCGCGACGTGATCGCACTGTCGCAGCAGCATGGCATTTCGGGCTTCCCGGTCGTCGAAGGCGCGCAGCTGATCGGCATCGTCACGAACCGCGACCTGCGCTTCGAAGAGCGTCTGGATGAGCCGGTGCGCACCATCATGACGCCGCGCGAGCGCCTCGTCACGGTCAAGGAAGGCACGCCGCTCGCCGAAGCGAAGGCGCTGATGCACAGCCACCGCCTCGAGCGCGTGCTGGTGATCAACGATGCGTTCGAACTGCGCGGCCTGATGACCGTCAAGGACATCACCAAGCAGACCGAACACCCGGACGCCTGTAAAGACGAACACGGCAAGCTGCGCGCGGGCGCGGCGGTCGGCGTCGGCGCGGACAACGAAGAGCGCGTCGAGCTGCTGGTGCAGGCGGGCGTCGACGTGATCGTCGTCGATACCGCACACGGCCACAGCAAGGGCGTGCTCGAGCGCGTCAAGTGGGTCAAGCAGAACTTCCCGCACGTCGAAGTGATCGGCGGCAACATCGCCACCGCGGCGGCCGCCAAGGCGCTCGTCGAGTACGGCGCGGACGGCGTGAAGGTCGGTATCGGCCCGGGCTCGATCTGCACGACGCGCATCGTCGCCGGCGTGGGCGTGCCGCAGGTCACCGCGATCTCCAACGTGTCCGAAGCGCTCAAGGGCACGGGCGTGCCGGTCATCGCCGACGGCGGCGTGCGCTTCTCGGGCGACGTCAGCAAGGCACTGGCAGCGGGCGCGAACGCCGTGATGATGGGCAGCATGTTCGCCGGCACCGAAGAAGCGCCAGGCGACGTGTTCCTGTATCAGGGCCGTCAGTACAAGTCGTACCGCGGCATGGGTTCGGTCGGCGCGATGAAGGACGGCGCGGCGGACCGCTACTTCCAGGACAACTCCGCGAACATCGACAAGCTGGTGCCGGAAGGTATCGAAGGCCGCGTCGCCTACAAGGGCTCGGTCAACGCGATCCTGTTCCAGCTGATCGGCGGCGTGCGCGCGAGCATGGGCTACTGCGGCTGCCGCACGATCTCGGAGATGAACGACAAGGCCGAGTTCGTGCAGATCACCGGCGCGGGCCTGCGCGAATCGCACGTGCATGATGTGCAGATCACCAAGGAAGCGCCCAACTACCACGTGGACTAAACGCCAATGAAGCCACTGCTGCGTGTTGTACTCATCCTTGATGCCTTGTTGTTGCTTGCGTTCGGCCTGCTGTTTCTGCTGACGCCCTGGACTTCGTTGTACGACGCGCTGCAGTTGGTGCAAACCCAGCCGGCGCTGGTCGGCCAGGGATTTGGCGTGGCGCTGATCGGGCTAGCGTGGCTGGCCTTGCACGCATCGTTCGACGGGGCGCTGACGTCGGCGGTCGCCAAGGTCGTCGGTCATGTGAACTGGCTGACCGGTGTGCTGATGCTGGTCTGGCTGCTTGGTTTGCATACACCGGCGCTCACCGGCTTCGGGCAGATCGTCGCGGTGCTGGCGGGCGTGGTGCTGGTGGTGGTCGGTCTCGGCGGGGTGCGTTTGTCGGGTGCGGTGCGCCGGCGCGAGAAGGGGATCGTCGTCAAAGGCTCTTCCAGCCGCGCCGAAAAGCGGGCTGCCAGGGAAGCCGAGGCTGAGGCGGCAAAAGAAGCCGCAAAACGCCGTGAACGGGAGCGCGAGCCCCGCGTCAGCGCGGGCTTTCCGGTCTATCGCGCCGAGCCGGTCGTCGAACCTGTCATGCCGGTCACACGGCCCGTCAACCCGGACATCCCGGTGAATCCCGTCAGTTCCGTTTCGACCACGCCGGTGCATCCTGTGACGGGCGAAGCCGGCCTTACGGAGTCCGAACGCGCGGCCCGGGCCGCGCGCGAAGACGCCCGCAACGCCGCTGCCGATGCCTCTGGCGGACCCCGGCCGCCGCTTCATGGCTGACGCGCTGCGCGTCACGCCGTCCGCCGAAGCTACCGGATTCCGTTCGCGCGTTTATTCGCGCGCGCCGCAGGCCGATGGCCGCGGCGGTGCATACGCCAGTACGCTTCATCGTTATGTTTCATGCTCGATCGTTCCCACGTGGACCGCTTTGAATTCAACGCCGCGCTTCGTGCGCGGCATTCCGTATTTGCTCACTTTTGACTCCGTCCGCTGCCATGCATGACAAGATCCTGATCCTCGACTTCGGTTCGCAAGTCACCCAACTGATTGCACGTCGCGTTCGCGAAGCCAACGTGTATTCGGAAATTCACCCGTACGACGTCGATGCGTCGTTCATTCGCGACTTCGCGCCGAAGGGCGTGATCCTCTCCGGCGGCCCGAGTTCGGTCACTGAAACGGATACGCCGCGCGTGCCGCAAGCGGTATTCGAACTCGGCGTGCCGGTGCTCGGCATCTGCTACGGCATGCAGGCGATGGCCGAGCAGCTGGGCGGCAAGGTCGACATCGGCCATCTGCGCGAATTCGGTTATGCCGAAGTGCGCGCGCGTAACCACACGAGCCTGCTCGAAGGCATCAGCGACTTCACCACGCCGGAAGGTCACGGCATGCTGAAGGTGTGGATGAGCCACGGCGACAAGGTACTCGAAATGCCGCCGGGCTTCGCGCTGATGGCATCGACGGAATCCTGCCCGATCGCGGCGATGGCCGACGAACAGCGCCGCTTCTATGGCCTGCAATGGCATCCGGAAGTCACGCATACCGTGCAGGGCCGCGCGATGCTCGAACGCTTCGTGCTGCAGATCTGCGGCGCGCGGGCCGACTGGGAAATGGGCAACTACATCGACGAAGCCGTCGCGAAGATTCGCGAGCAGGTTGGTAACGAGCACGTGATCCTGGGGCTGTCGGGCGGCGTGGACTCGTCGGTGGCGGCGGCGCTGCTGCATCGCGCGATCGGCGACCAGCTGACCTGCGTGTTCGTCGATCACGGCCTGCTGCGCCTGAACGAAGCCGAGCAGGTGATGGCGACCTTCGCCGACCACCTCGGCGTGAAGGTGATTCACGTCGACGCAAGCGACGTGTTCCTGCGCAAGCTCGCCGGGGTGACCGATCCGGAAGCGAAGCGCAAGATCATCGGCGCGGAGTTCGTCGAGGTGTTCCAGACCGAAGCCGGCAAGCTGACCGACGCGAAGTGGCTGGCGCAAGGCACGATCTATCCGGACGTGATCGAATCGGCCGGCAAGGGCAAGAAGGGTGCGCAGACCATCAAGAGCCACCACAACGTCGGCGGCCTGCCCGAGACGCTGAATCTGAAGCTGCTCGAACCGCTGCGCGAACTGTTCAAGGACGAAGTGCGCGAACTCGGCGTGAAGCTCGGTTTGCCGCCGGCGATGGTCTATCGCCATCCGTTCCCGGGCCCGGGCCTGGGCGTGCGGATTCTGGGCGAAGTGCGGCGCGATTTCGCGGACCTGCTGCGCCGCGCGGACGCGATCTTCATCGAGACGCTGCGTACGTTCATCGACAAGGAAACCGGCAAGTCGTGGTACGACCTCACGAGCCAGGCGTTCGCGGTGTTCCTGCCAGTGAAGAGCGTCGGCGTGATGGGTGACGGCCGGACCTACGAGTACGTCGTCGCACTGCGTGCGGTGCAGACGCTGGACTTCATGACCGCGCATTGGGCGCATCTGCCGCACGAGTTGCTGGGGCATGTGTCGAATCGGATCATCAATGAAGTGCGCGGGATCAACCGGGTGGTATATGACATCTCGGGGAAGCCGCCGGCGACGATCGAGTGGGAATGATTTAGACTGCTCCCAGGTTGTTCCGGGAGGTCCGGTTTTCCATGTTTTTCCGTTTGAAAACATGGAGTTGTTGTCCGGTGTGGTCTGCTGTAATCCGGGCAACGCCTGATGGAAATGTCGGTATCGGTGACGGTGCCGACATTTCTTCCTCGGACGGCCTTGTCCGATACCGTCAAATCAGTCTGACGGTATCAATTGACGGTATACGTTCGAGGAGTCCCTATGCTCACAGACATGCAGTTGCGAGCGCTGAAGCCGGCCAAGAAGATCTACAAGGTTGCCGATTAGCGCGGGCTATATGCGGCAGTGACGCCTTCAGGCGCGGTGAGCTTCCGGTACGACTACCGGGTGAACGGTCGCCGGGAAACTCTGGTTATAGGCCGCTACGATCCCTCACTTTCCGCACGGAAGCCACGCAGGCCAGACGAACCCGCATTCGGAATGGCTATTAGCCTCCCGGAAGCCCGGCTTCTACGCGATCATGCGTACGGAGCAATCCAGCGCGGCGAAATCCCGTCACGTGCGAAAGTCGAGAAGCGGCTCTGTCAAGTTGACGCGCGTGGAGTACCTGCGTGGCCTACGGCTAGTTATCCTCATTAGACAACCTTATCGCCTGCGGCAGTGATAGTTCAATCATGCCATGTGGCGAAACGTTCCTGAAGTACGGCACGATGACATGCCGCGTTCATCCGATGTCTGGGCAACGCGAAGTGCTGGCGGATCGGGCCAAAGCAAGAGAGAAACGCCTGCGTACGACGCGCCTCGCGAAAGCCGCACATCTGGCGTTCGCGTCTGCGGGTTGGCGGGTGGTTGTTCTCGGCACGGTTGTTCACACGTGCAGCCGCTTTGACGAAAACGTGCTTCACGTGAGCAAGCTCGGGAATGTCAGCCTTCGCCGCCGGCTAGCTGCGCAGCGGGTCGGTAACGATCTTGCGCGGCACCGGGTTTGAACGCAGCACCCTCCGGAAGAAGTGCTTTGCCGCGGCATTGTCGCGCCGCTTCTGCACCCGCACGTCGCGTTCAGCGCCATGCTCATCGACCGATCGCCACAATAGATACGGCTCACCGCGCAGCGTCACGAACATGTCGTCCAGATGCCATGTGCTGCCGGGCTTGCGCCGCGCCGCTTTCGCGCACTGAGCGAATCCAGCGCCGAACTTGTCGCACCAGCAGCGAATCGTTTCGTACGTGACCAGGACACCACGCTCAAGCAACAACGCCTCAATGTCGCGCAGGCTCAGGCTGAACCGGAGATACCAGCGAACCGCGCAGCTGATGACGCCGGCGGGAAAGCGGTGGCCGTGATAAAAGGATTTTCTCTTCTTCATCACGGCATCCTACCGCCGCCTCAGCATCAACCTGACAGAGCCTTGTCAGGTCCTTGCTCCCGCGAAACTGCTTGCCTGCGCCACGTTGTCTCCCTTGCGACCGGCAACGCGTCCCGCTTTTTTTTGATTCGTTGGCGCCTTTTTTTTGAATGTGCATTATGCATTATGTGCGATGCACAGTTTTCAGTGTTGGCGACGCATCGGTCTATGGGGACCGCAACGGCGAGGGCCGGGAAGGAGGGTGGTCTTGCTGCGTCACGCTTGCAATTGCGTTCTTCTAAGGATGTCCATGAGTTCACCTAATTGTTCTTCATCGCACCGGGCGGAGGTCTCGGCGCCTGTAGCCAAGCCCAGTGATCGCTTGCGGGTTTGCGAGCTGAGTCATGCGTTCCAGACCGCCGACGGCGACAGCGTGCCCATTTTCGACAGGCTGGATTTCAGCGTCGCCAGTGGCGAAATCGTGTCGATCGTCGGGCGCAGCGGGGCCGGCAAGAGCACGCTCTTCAATCTCATTTCGGGGCTGCTCACGCCGCAATCCGGGCGCGTGGAAGTCGGTCGACGCGCCGATGGCGGCGAGGGGCGCATCGCCTACATGCTGCAAAAGGACTTGCTGCTGCCATGGCGCACGGTGCTGGAAAACGCGGTGCTGGGCATCGAGCTTTACCGCAAGGTTCGGCGCGAGGACATCGAGCGCGCGAGACAGATGCTGGCGCGCTACGGTCTCGATTCCTTCGCCGACGCGCATCCGCACGCGCTTTCGGGCGGCATGCGCCAGCGCGTAGCGCTCACCCGCACGCTGCTCGTCGATCCGACGCTCGTGCTCCTCGATGAGCCGTTTTCGGCGCTCGACTACGAAACCCGCCTGACGCTGGAGGACGACGTCATGGAATTGCGCAAGCAAAACGGCACGAGCGTAATTCTCGTGACGCATGACATCGAGGAGGCAATCGCGATGAGCGACCGCGTCATTCTCCTCGGCGGACGGCCGGCGTGCATCGAGGACAACATCGACGTTCGACTCTCCACTTCGGGGCCCCGCACCGCGGTATCGGCGCGCGAAGCGCCTGAGTTCCGTGCCTACCATTCGCGCATCTGGAGCGGTTTGCGCGGGCACTCAATCCAGCACGCGGGAGCCTCGGCATGAGCGACGTCGCGATCTCACAAACGGTCACACGCAAGCGCGCAACAAGTGGGCGTTCCAAAACGCTTGGCACGACCGGCATTGTCGTCACGATCGTCGTCGCGATTGTGGCTGGCTGGCAATTGGCGGTTACGCTTGGCTGGGTCAACGGCCGCCTTTTCGGCTCGCCCCAAGGAATCTATCGGGCTGCGGTGCTGGGCCTTTCGCCGCAGGGCACACTCGTCCCAGACACGCTGGCGACGCTTTTCGAAACGCTGATGGGTCTCGTGGTCGGCAGCGGACTCGGTATCGGCCTCGGGCTGCTGCTCTGGTTTGTGCCGAGGGTCTCTGGCGTGGCCGAAGGTCTGTCGGTCATTCTGAACAGCATTCCGAAGATTGCGCTCGGTCCGCTGATTGTCATCTGGTTCGGCTCGGATATGGCCTCGAAGGTCTGGCTGGCCGGCATCTCCACGTTCGCGGTCGCGATGATTTCCGCGTGCGCCGCGGCGCGCGAGGTGGATCAGGACCTGCTGAATCTGTTCCGCTCGTTCAAGGCGAAGCCGGGCATGATCTTCAGCAAACTGATCGTGCCTGGCGCACTGCCGTGGATCTTCTCGACGCTGCGCGTGAACATCGGCTTCGCACTGATCGGCGCGGTGGTGGGCGAATACATCGCTTCGCAGGCGGGAGTGGGTCATGAAGTGTTCGTCGCGGGCTCTTTGTTTGACCTCAATACTGTTTGGCTGGGCATTATCGTTCTCACGTTGATGGCATCGATTCTGAGCTGGATTGTTCAATTCACGGAAGCAAAGGTGATTACATGGAAAAGAAAACGGTGAAGTTTCTGGGCACTTGCCTTGTGGCGGCGCTCGCCGCTTCCGGGGCCCGCATGGCGGTTGCTGCCGAGCCGGTAGTCGTCTATCAGGCCTTTCAGTCGATTCAGTATCTGCCGCTTTACGTAGCACTCGACAAAGGTTTGTTTGCAAAGAACGGTCTCACGGTGCAGAAAGTGACGGCCGGCGGCGGCGCAGCCGGAGTGGCTGCGGTGATCGGCGCTCACGCGGACTTTTCGCTGCAGGACCCGATGACGGCGATGCTTGCCAACCTCAAGGGCGCGTCGCTCGTCAATGTGGCGAACGTGGTTGCAGGCGTGCCCGTCTGGATCATCGCGCCGCCGGACTCGTCGGTTAAGGAAGTGTCCGATCTCGCCGGCAAGAGCGTGGCCACTGCGCTGCCGCCGACGACGAGTACCTATCTTCTGCAGCGCCTCGTCAGCGAGCGAAAGCTCGCTAACGTGAAGCTCGACACCGTGCAGATCGGTACGGAGCTCGCACCGGTCAGCGCGGGACGCGACGAAGCAGCGGCGCTTTACGAGCCGCAGGTCGATACCGGGCTGTCACAGGGCTACCGGATCGTCTACGGGTTCCCCAGGGCCTATCCGGGCGGCTATGTGTTCTCCAGCATGGACACGCTCGCGTCCACGATCAAAGCCAAGCCGCAGATGGTTGCTGCGTTCGTGAAATCGATCGGCGAGGCCGAGGCGCTGATCCAGCACTCGCCCGATACGGCGAAGGCTGTTGCGCGGACCGAGTTTCCGACGCTTGACCCGAAGGTGGTCGACAGCGCCGTACAGCGCCTGATCGATCAGGAGATCTACGCAGCGACGCCCGAGATTTCCGAGCCGGCGTTCCGTAACGCGCTGGCCCTGCAGGAGTCCCTCGGCAACATCAAGCCGGGCAGCGTGACATATGCGGGCGCGGTGGACAATTCGTTTGCGGCGGCAGCAGCGCGCAAATAGGCACGGGGACGGGAGAGGGCGCTCGCGCAAAGCCGGCGCCCGCTCGAATCGATCCGGATTCCTCGCGCAATTCGCGCAATCAACGGTAAAGCTATCACCAGAATGCAAAAACAATCGTTGCTGAATACCCTCCTTGCCAGCCGCGGCGACGTCCAGGCTGCCCGCGCGCGGCTCTCTGCCGCCAAGGCGCGTGCTGACGAGCTCGAGCCCTGGCTCCGCGCGTTCACATCGCGAGCCGACACCTATGACGTGGCTGCCGCAGTCAACGGACCGCTCGCCGGCCTGCCGGTCGGTATCAAGGATCTGATCGATACACGCGACATGCCGACCGCCTACGGGTCGCCGGTCTATCGCGGACACCAGCCTTCGGCGGACGCGCGTATCGTCGGGTCCATCCGACAGGCAGGCGGGGTGATCTTCGGGAAGACGGTGACGACCGAGTTCGCCTGGCGTGAGCCAGGACCCACGGTCAATCCGTGGAACCGACTGCACACGCCGGGCGGGTCGTCGAGCGGCTCAGCGGCCGCCGTGGCCGCCGGCATCGTGCCGCTTGCGCTCGGTACGCAGACCGTCGGCTCGGTCATCCGGCCGGCCGCTTACTGCGGAGTCGTCGGCTACAAGCCCAGTTTCGGCAAGGTGTCCCGCGACGGTGTGCATCCGCTGTCCGGCTCGCTCGATCATGTCGGCTTTTTCGCGCAGACGGTGGAGGGTGCGGCGCTCGCGCATGCACTCTTCGTCGAGCACCGGCCGGAGGTGTTGGCGAGCCTCGATGCATGGGCTGCATGGTTTCCAGCCAATCCTCCAGCCAAACTGGGCGTGTTGCGCACGCCCTTCTGGGACCGGGTGCAGCCGGCACAGAAGGAGAACTTCGAGGCCTCGCTCGAGCGTCTGCGCACCGCCGGCGCCACCCTCGTCGAACTTGAATATGGCGCGGATATGCAGGCTATGGTCGACTCGGTGCAGGTCATTGCGTGCGTCGAGGCGCAGCGCTCGATCGGCCCTACCGCCGTCAGGCATCCTGAGCTCGTCAGTGGGCACATGCATACGCTGATTGCGGCTGGCGCGGCAACGCCTGCCGCTGAGTACGAGGCTGCCATTGCGCTGCAGGCGCGGTTGCGTCGCGAATCGAAGCCGCTGCTTGCCGGATGCGACGCGCTCGTGACCCTGTCGGCGCCCGGTGAGGCACCCGCAGGGCTCTCGGACACAGGCGACGGGATCTTCTGCGCACCATGGAGCCTGACAGGCAGCCCAGCCGTGACCGTGCCGTCAGGCCGCACCGCAAATGGCTTGCCGCTTGCGTTCCAGGTGGTCGGCGAGTTCGGGGCCGATCTACGCACGCTGCAGATCGCGGCCTGGGTCGAAAGCCAGCTGCAGGCGCAATGGCCGGACTCGTCCGTATCGGCTGGGCATCCCGAAGCGGCATCCGCCTGACGGGTCGCGAGTGCGCCACTGTCGGTTATAGTGCTCGGCATGCGCTAACACGGCGACGCGGCAAAAGGAGGAGACGTTGAGCAGGCCCTATCGAACCATCCAGGAATACGTCCTCGGAACATTGAGGGCGGAGATTCTGAAGGGAGTGTATCCGCCGAATACTCGTCTCAGACAGGAAGAGGTGGCCAAGCGCCTGGACGTCAGCACGACGCCTGTGCGCGAGGCGTTTCGCGATCTGCGTGCCGAGGGGCTGGTGTCGATCGACCCGAACCGGGGCGTCGTCATACGCGGTCTCACTGCGGAAGACGTGAGCGAGATTTACGAACTGCGCATGCTGCTCGAGCCCATGCTCGCGGAGCGGGCCTGCCGGCAACTCGCGCCCGCCGATCTCGCGGCGGCCACGGTGTGTCACGCAACCATGCGCGCGACCCCGTCGTCCGAAAAATGGGCGTTGCTCAACGTGGAATTCCACCGGCACCTGATAGGGAGTCAGGAGAAAACACGCCTGTTCGAGATCGTCGAGAGCCTCTCGGGTGTCGCGCGTCCCTATGTGTCGCTGGCGATGCACGTCAAGGAAGACCTCATGGAGAGTAATAACCGCGAGCACGCGCAGCTGTTGGACGCCTTCCGGGCGGGCGATGCGCTGTCCGTACGCGAGCAGAGTCGGATACACCTCGAAAACACGCGCAACGCGATCGTCGCCTGTGTCACGCAGTGGGCGCCGACGGAGGTCGCCCACGGCTAAAGCGACCCAGGCGGTGCGCCTGGCGTGCGCTCGCTTGGGGGCGCAGGTGGGACCAACCGGTTGGCCGCCGCGCGTAGGCCGTTGCTGTCGCCGTGAACGGGACGCCCAGCTAAGCCAACGCTTATTCCAGGAACACACAAGATATGGACAATTCGCTGGTATCCCTGTCGGCGGTGACAGCCCGTGAACTCATCGGGCGGCGCGAGCTTTCTCCGGTTGAACTGCTCGACGCCTGCATCGCTCAGATCGAGGCGATCAACCCGGCCGTCAACGCCGTGGCGGCGACCTGCTTCGAGCGAGCGCGCGAGGAAGCGCGGCGCGCGGAGTCGGCCGTTGCGCGCGGCGAGCCGCTCGGCCCGCTGCACGGGCTGCCGCTCGGTGTCAAGGATCTGGAGGAAACGGCAGGCCTTTTGACCACCTACGGTTCGCCGCTTTTTCGCGCCCACGTGCCGGCGCGCGATAACGCGTTCGTGGCTCGCCTGCGCGCCGCGGGCGCGATCGTGACCGCCAAGACCAACACACCCGAGATGGGCGCGGGGGCCAACACGCGCAACGTGGTCTGGGGCGCTACCGGCAATCCGTTCAATCCGTTGTTGAACGCTGGCGGCTCTTCGGGCGGCTCGGCCGTCGCGCTCGCCACCGGTATGCTGCCGCTCTGCACGGGCACGGATACGGGCGGCTCGCTGCGTATTCCCGCGGCGCTTTGCGGCGTGGTCGGATTCCGGCCCTCGCCGGGCCTCGTGCCGATCGACCGCAAGGTGCTCGGCTGGACGCCGATCGACGTGAGTGGGCCCATGGGGCGCAACGTCGCGGACACCCGGCTGCAACTGGCCGCCCAGGCCGGCTTGCATCACGCCGATCCGCTCGGGTATCCCATCGCCGGGTCAGCATTCGGGCATGGCGCGCCACTCGACGTCAGCAAGCTGCGTATCGGCTATACCGAAGACTTCGGCATGTGCGCTGTCGACGACGCGACGCGCGCGACCTTCCGCGCGAAGATGGCGGCGATCGCGGGCTACGTCAAGCTGTGCGAGCCGGTGGATCTCGACATGGGCGAGGCCGACCGTACATTCGACGTGATTCGCGCGCAGAACTTCCTCGCCAGTTTCAGGGAGACCTACGAGCGCGACCCATCTCTGCTCGGCCCGAACACGCGCGCCAATTACGAGATGGCGCAGGCGATGTCGCTTCGCGACGCAGTGTGGGCGCATGCGGAACAGACGAAGATTTTCCGCCGCTTCCAGGCGAAGTTCGACGACTACGACCTGATCGTCTCGCCTACCTCGTCGATCTCACCGTTTCCCTGGTCCCAGTGGCATCTCGCCGAGGTCAATGGCCGCCCGCTCGACAATTATTACCGCTGGGTCGCGCTCACCTACGTCGTCACGCTGCTCACGAACCCGGCCCTGTCGCTACCTTGTGGTACCGATCACGCGGGCATGCCTTTCGGCCTGCAACTCGTCGGTCCGTTTCGCGGCGACGCGCGGCTGCTCGACATGGCCGAGTCGCTTGAAACCGCGCTGCGCAATAACGCGGCACTGAACCGTCCGCTCCCCGATCTTCGCGCGCTTTCGTCTACGGTAAGCGAACTCAAGTCGATCGTGACCGATCCGCCCGTGCTGACGGTGACGGGCGGCCAGGATGCCGGGCTGGTGCGCACGCGCGTTTTTTGATGTTCAGGCCGGGCCGAGTGCCTCTAAATGAGCATCCGACCGGTATTGCGCCGAGGGTGTCGGGCGGACCCACAGCGGCCCTTCGCTGCGCCATGAGTTCAATGGCAGCTTCAAGATCGCAGCCATTCGAGGACACGTGGCTGCCGACGGCGCCTCGGCCACCCGCCAACCCGCAGACGCGAACGCCAGACGCGCAGCTTTCGCGAGGCGCGTCGTACGCAGGCGTTTCTCTCTTGCCTGGGCCCGATCCGGCAGCACTTCGGGTTGCCCAGACATCGGATTGAACGCGGCATGTCATCGTGCCGTACTTCAGGAACGTTTCGCCACATGGCATGATCGGACTATCACTGCAGCAGGCGATAAGGTTATTTAATAAGGATAACTAGCCGTAGGCCACACAGGTACTCCACGCGCGCTAACTTGACAGAGCCGCGCGAAGACACATTCGCTTATCCACGGGCCTTTCCCATTCGGCGGTTGTTTGCACTGGTTTGTTGGCTTTGGGCCGGACGACGCAATAAAAGTCGTGCGCTGGCTTAATGAATACGCTGTTGATCTCGCTGAGATATCGGGCGGTAGTTACGAAAGCCCCGCCATGCAGGGCAGTCCGGAAAGCGCGAGCACTCGCGAGCGTGAGGCTTATTTCATTGACTTCGCCCGAGACATTGTCGCGGCTGCTCGAATGCCGGTGATGGTCACGGGCGGGATACGCAGACGGGCAGTGACGGAGGCCGCCCTTACAGCTGAAGACGGTCGTCCAGGCGTCGCTATTGTCGGGATTGGCCGGGCACTCGCCTATGACCCAGACCTTCCTGCGAAATGGCTGCATGGAGAACTAGCTGTTGAGTTGCCATCGGTAAGTTTCAAGAAAAAGGCTCTCAACAATGTCGCCAGCATGGCGCTTGCAAAGCTGCAATTGCGAAGAATGGGGGATGGTCTTTCACCAAACTCGACTGCCTCGCCGCTGTTTACATTAGTCGCTGAACAAATCCGAACGAAGACGCGGTCAAAAGAGTACCGACGCTGGCTTGCACAAAGGGAACGCTGAGTTTCGACAGATAAGCTCATTCGATCGACGTCTCGCACGCTGTTGAAAACTTGCAGTGATAGGGCAGTATCGCTCCAGTATTAAGAATAGCTAAGCTATGAAAGAGTCGAACGACAGGGGTGAGATCAACGTTGCCCGCGCCGGGCAGGAGGCCCTGAGGGCGGTCGAATACGAGTGCTGAACCAACTCATCGACCAGTGCCTGCGAGAGGAACGATCCTCTGCGGGTCTATCTGCGGATAAACCCGGGCCGCTCGCATTCCTGCCTACGGAACGCACGCCTGCCCGAGCGACGCTTCAGAAAACCGGGCAGCACAGCCCGGCATTCGGCCTTCAGAGCCGGATGGTCTCGAGATATCTCCACGTTGGACTGGGTGTTAACACGTAGTGGCGTTAAATCATAAAAATATGGCAGCCAAAACGTAAATCGCTTCGGCGGATTGCCGTATCTTCGCCGAACTGATCGATCTCCCGTCGCGCCTGCACCTGCCCGATGCGGAGCTGATACATCCGTCATTTACGGGGGAAGGGTGCGAAGTTTTCTGTTGCTCGACGCTCCGTTGACGACAGGACTTTATTAGCACCCCCTGATTGTTTCCTTCCCCTCAACCCGCGCCTGGAGACCATGCCATGAACTTTCTCGACGGTTCCCTCTACACCGAAAACCAGCAACCTTTGATCATCACCGCCGCGCCTTACGCGCCGTCGTGGGTGCCCTCCGACTTTCCCGAGGACATCCCCGTCACGATGGACCAGCAGATCCAGAAGGCGGTGGATTGCTACAACGCCGGCGCCACGGTGCTGCACCTGCACGTGCGCGAACTCGACGGCAAGGGCAGCAAGCGTCTGTCGAAGTTCAACGAGTTGATCGCCGGCGTGCGCAATGCCGTGCCCGAGATGATCATCCAGGTAGGTGGCTCGATCAGCTTCGCACCCGAGAGCGAAGGCGCCGCGGCCAAATGGTTGAGCGACGACACGCGCCACATGCTGGCCGAACTCGACCCCAAGCCCGACCAGGTGACGGTGACGATCAATACCTCGCAGATGAACGTCGTTGAGCACTGGGAAGATGCCGACGTCAAGGGCACCTCCATGGCGGACCCAGAAGTCTACAACGCGTACAAGGAGATGACGGTGCCGGCGCAGCCGGGCTGGGCGGAGGAACACATCCGTCGCCTGAACGCGGCGGGCATTCAGAGCGCGTTCCAGTGCTACAACATCAATAGCTTCGAGTCGGTCGAGCGTCTGATCCGGCGCGGCATCTACAAGGGTCCGCTGGTGATGAACTGGGTGGCGATCGGCGGCGGCATGGATGCACCGAATATCTACAACCTGGCCAACTTCGTGCGCGCCACGCCGGATGGCGCGGTGCTGACGGTGGAGAGCTCGATGCGCAACGTGCTGCCGGTCAACATGATGGGCATTGCCATGGGCCTGCACGTGCGCTGCGGCATCGAGGACAACCTTTGGAACCAGTCGCGTACGAGAAAGATGAGCACGGTCGAGCAGATCGAGCAACTGGTGCGCATCTCACGCGAGTTTGGCCGCAAGGTGGCCACCGCCCAGGAGGCGCGCGAGATCAGCAAGATCGGCGTGTTCTACGACACGGTGGAAGAGACTCTGCTTGCCAACGGTTTCGCGCCCAACCGCAACGGTGGCACGCAGGGCTTCCTGCGCAAGGTCGTTTGAACACGTGAGCCCGGCGGGCGTGTTGCACGCCCGCGAAAGGCGCGGATCGAGTGGGGTAGTCTGCTCGGTCCGCGCAAGCCTCTGATGGCCGATAAGGCCGACGTGCAATCGCCAGGCGCTTTTCCCATCCCCAGCCGGATCGGACGAGTAGAGTACCCCGTTCGCGCAACGCGGAAGGGCAAAAGTCAGCGCATTCGCCGGCCTGCGCCGCAGCCTGACAGGCATCGCGCACGCACACTCGAGCACGCCACAGAACGTCCGTTCATTTCGCCTGGCCACTACGCCAATCACGCGGCGTCATACCGAATTGCGCGGTGAACCAGTTCGTAAAAGAACCTTGCTGGGTGTAGCCGAGCAGCGCTGCGACCCGCCCGATCGGGTAGCGTGCGTTGCTCATATAGCGTATCGCCAGTTCCCGCCGAACTTCCTCGACAAGCGTCGAGAAGCATGTGTCGGCCGATCCAAGTTGCCGCTGCATGGTGCGCACGCTCAGATGCAAATGCCGAGCCACCAGCTCGACCGTAGCCTGCTCGACGGGCAGCAGCAGATAGATCGCCTTGCGCACTTCCTGCTCGATCGAATCCGCGGCTGCTGCGTTCAGCGGTGTAGCGAGGCTTTCGGCATACCGAACCAGTTCGAGGTCGGCGGCCGGATTCGGGTAGTCGAGCTCGGCGGCCGCGCACACGAGCCCGTTGAAGTCGCTGCCGAATTCGAGCGGACAGCCGAAAAAACGTCGATGAAACGTCAGATCAGCCGGCCCCCGATGAGTGAAATGCACGGCGCGCGGTTTCCAGTAATTGCCGAGCAGCGCGCTGGAGTGGCGCGCGAGGACCCCAATCGCCAGTTCGATCGCCTGCTTCGTCGGCGTACCCGGGGTGACGGCCAGTTCCTCCCGGATGGTGACCGTTTCCCCCGAGTCTTCGATGTAGACGGCCAGCGCTTCGTTGAGCAGGTGCCGGAATTCTGCGGCCGCCCGCAGCACCTCGCGCAGCGTGCGTTTGTGCGCGAGCAACACATTGACTACGCCGGTGCCGAACTTTTGCCGGGTTTCCGCCATCTGCAGCGCGAATGTCGGGCACGAGGCCTTGTCGGCCGTGATTTCGAGTAGCCGGCAGCACGCGGCGGCCGGGACACGATCATCCGGATTCGCGAGCGCCGCGGGATCGATCCCCACCTGCTGGATGAGTTCGATCGGATTCAGTCCGAGCCGCCGCGTCACATCGAAATAGCCGCTCATCGCTACCGAGCGCAACATCGTTTCCATCGCATTGCCTCCGTAGATCCCAATGGGAGCGCTTTGCCTTCCGACGTGAGATGCCCGCGGCAACGAATACCGGTGTTTACGCGCAGTGGCATCGCCCGCTAAAAGGATGGCGCCTGATCATAAAAGTGTAATGCGCGATGGTCGTATTGTGCGAGCAGGATGTGAGTTTCGCTCCGGAAAGTTTTCAGGCGTTTCGCGCGTGAACCCCGGCGCGGGACTGCCACCGGCAAGACCGTTTCAACGAAGCGGCATGACGACGAAGTGGATGCCTGCCGGTGCGCTGCGAGGGCGACTGGATATTCAGAATCGGCCATCGTCTGCTGCGTGGCAGCACGGCAGCCAACCAGATAAACACGAGATAGACGCGAAGGAGACGAATGATGCTCATGCAGCACGTTGAGCCCACCACGGGAGAAGTTTCAGCAACACAAGCCGATGTACGCCCCTATGCCTGGGTGGTATTCGCCTTGACGGTCGGCTTGCTGCTTTCCGACTACATGTCGCGGCAAGTGTTGAATGCGGTGTTCCCGCTGCTCAAGGCCGCCTGGGGTCTTTCCGACACGCGGCTGGGTTCGCTCAGCAGTGTGGTCGCGCTGATGGTCGGCTTGCTCACGTTCCCGCTGTCGGTACTGGCTGACCGCTGGGGCCGCGTGAAAAGCATCGTCCTGATGGCGGCCATGTGGAGTCTCGCGACGCTGGGCTGCGCGATCGCGACGAACTACGGCGAAATGCTGCTTGCGCGCGCCTTCGTCGGCATCGGCGAAGCGGCTTACGGCAGCGTCGGCATCGCGGTTGTCCTGAGCATCTTTCCGGTGCGGCTGCGCGCCACGCTCACCGGCACCTTCATGGCGGGCGGCGCGTTCGGTTCGGTGCTGGGCATGGCGCTCGGCGGCGCGGTCGCCGCTCAGATGGGCTGGCGTCCCGCATTCGGCGCGATGGCGGCCGTGGGAATCGTGCTGGTCATCATTTACTGGCTCGTCGTCACCGAAAAGCGTCTTGCGCCGCTCCAGGTTGCGAGCATGGGTAATCAGGGTCTCGGTGTGCGCATGAGTTTTCGCGCGCTGATGAAGGGGCTCTTTTCGACGAAGTCGGTCGTATGCGCCTACCTCGGCAGCGGTGTTCATCTGCTCGTGCCTGCTGCGCTGTGGGCGTGGATGCCGAGCTTCCTGAACCGCTACTACGGGATGCAGACCGGCAAGGCTGCCATGGGCGCCGCAGTGTTCGTGCTGGTGACGGGCCTCGGCATGGTGGTGTGCGGCAATCTGGCCGACCGGCTCGGCAAGCAGTCACGGGAAAGAAAGTGGGGCACCGCGATCGCGATCTGCCTCGCGAGCTTCACGCTGCTCGCGATCGGTATTCACCTGCCGGCGGGTCCGCTGCAACTCGTGCTGATCGGCGCCGGCATGTTCTGCAGCGCGGGCGCGAGCGGTCCCTCGGGCGCCATGGTGGCGAATCTCACGCCGCCGTCGATTCATTCGTCCGCGTTCGCCACGCTGACGCTGGCGAACAATCTGCTCGGTCTCGCGCCCGCCGCGATTCTGACGGGCGTCGTCGCCGACCGGATCGGGCTGCTCGGCGCGTTGCAACTGGTTCCGTTTGCGTCGCTCATTGCCGCGGTCGCGTTTTTTATCGGCAAGCGCAACTACTCCGCCGATCTGGACCGCTTGGACGCACTGCGCGACCGGGCCGCCCGCTAAACAACGGTTCCGCACTGCTTTTCAACGATTTGGGTCTGACCGGCGGGGCTTCGCACCGGCGGTCAATGAACCCGCTACACACGCCGATCCGGTAGAACCGCGGCAGGCTTGCTGCGACGGATTGCGCACGTGGTCATCGCCGATCGGCACGCGCCGCAATGACGGGCGCGGGGCCGTAGCGACGGACCCGCCGCGGGGCCACACGAATATTCAGGAGAACAAGGATGCAAGGTTTGATGATGCAGCAACCGCTATTGGTGGCTTCGCTACTCGTACACGCCGATCGCCATCACGGCGATCAGGAAATCGTTTCGCGGCGTGTCGAAGGAGACATTCACCGTTACCGCTATCGGGATCTTGCGCAACGCGCCCGCCGCATGGCCAATGCCCTCGCGGCGCTCGGCATCGAGCCGGGCGAGCGCGTCGGGACGCTGGCGTGGAATGGCTACCGGCATATGGAGTTGTACTTCGCGGTGTCGGGGTCCGGCGCCGTGTTGCATACGCTCAATCCCCGGCTGCACGTCGACCAGTTGGCCTACATCATCGAGCACGCGGAAGACCGCGTGGTGTTTTTCGATCTGACTTTTCTGCCCTTGATCGAGAGCATTGCGTCTCGCGTCAAAAGCCCGAAGGTTTTCGTGGCGATGACCGATCGCGAGCACATGCAGCAGACGTGTAGCCAGTCCAGCATGCTGATGTGCTACGAGGACCTGATCGATCTTCAGAGCGATGAGTTCGACTGGCCGTTGCTCGACGAGAACAGTGCGTCGTCGCTCTGCTACACCTCGGGCACGACCGGCAATCCGAAGGGCGTGCTCTACAGCCATCGCTCGACATTGCTGCACACGTACGCGGCGGCGCTGCCCGACTCGCTGAACTGTTCCGCACGCGATGTGATTCTTCCCGTGGTCCCGATGTTCCATGTGAATGCGTGGGGGCTGCCTTACATTGCCTGCATGGTCGGCGCGAAGCTGGTGTTTCCGGGGCCGGCGCTCGACGGCCAGTCGCTCTACGAACTGATCGAGACGGAACAGGTCACGCTGTCGGCCGGCGTGCCGACGGTCTGGCAGGGACTGCTTTCCCATGTCGCCGAACGCGACGGCGCTTTCTCGTCGATGCGCCGTACGATCATCGGCGGTGCGCCGTGTCCGACGGCGATGACCGTGCAGTTTCAGGAGCGCTATCACGTCGACGTGCTGCACGCGTGGGGCATGACGGAATTGAGCCCGGTCGGCACGGTATGCAGCTTCAAGGCGCATCAGTGCGCGCTGTCCGGCAATGATCGCTACGCGCTTCAGGCCAAGCAGGGCCGCTCCGTGTTCGGCATCGACATGAAGATCGTCGATCCGCAGGGCGACGAGCTGCCGTGGGACGGCAAGGCGACCGGCGACCTGCTGGTGCGCGGTCAGTGGGTGGCGCGGCAATACTTTCGCAGCGACGACGTGTCACCGCTGCGTGACGGCTGGTTTCCGACCGGCGACGTGGCGAAGATCGATGCCGACGGCTTCATGCAGATCACGGATCGCAGCAAGGACGTCATCAAGTCCGGCGGCGAATGGATCAGCTCGGCCGACATCGAAAACGTCGCGTGCCTGCATCCGCAAGTGGCGATGGCGGTCTGTATCGCCGCGCGTCATCCGAAGTGGGATGAACGGCCGTTGCTGCTGGTCGTGAGACAGCCTGAAAGCAGGCTCACCGGAGGCGAATTGCTCGCCTTCCTCGACGGCAAGATTGCGAAGTGGTGGAAGCCGGACGCCGTGATTTTCCTCGAAACGGTCCCGCTCGGTGCGACCGGCAAGGTGCTTAAGCACCAGTTGCGCGAGCAGTACGGGAACTACTACCTGTCGGCTCACGCGCTCACCTGAATGCATCGCGGATGAATTCAAACGATAAACCTAAAAACCAAAGGAGACAGAATGAAATCGAAGTTGAAGTTGAGCAGCGCCGCGGCGCTGCTGATGTTCGTCAGCGCCGCCCAGGCCCAGTCGACAGTCACCCTCTATGGCGTGCTTGATACCGGATTTCTGTATCAGAGCACCTCGGCGGCGACGTTCCAGCCCACCGCCCGCAACCTGGGGCACGTCTATCAGCTCAAGGACGGCGGCATCTATTCCAGCTTCTGGGGCATGAAGGGAAGCGAGGATATCGGCGGCGGCTACAAGATCAATTTCAAGCTGCAGAGCTCGTTCAACACGACGACCGGCAAGGCCGGTCTGTCCGACACGCCGGGCGCGGTCGCGATCTTCAACCAGTTCGCGACGATCGGCGCATCGGGTCCGTTCGGCACGTTCGACGCCGGGCGGCAGATCATTCCGATGATCTACGCGATGTCGGAAACCGATGTCCGTGGCGCTCAATACTTCGGCAGTATTCTGACTGCGTGGCTTGGGGTCAATCAGGCGGCCGGTTGGCCCGGCACCAGCACGAATGCCCCGATCGGCGCGCTGTACGACAGCAATGCGCTGGTGTACAACTCGCCGAAATTCTATGGCGCGTCGCTCGCGCTCGAATACGCGCCGGGTGGTGTGGCCGGCCACTTTCAGGGCGGTACACGCGAGTCGGCGGTGCTCAAGTACTCGAACTATGGTTTGAATCTTGCGGCCGTGTATTACAACGGACACGACACCAATCCTTATCCGCTGAACTACCCGGCAGCGCCTGCCGTGCCCGCGACGGGCCAGGCCAATAACCGCTTCTACTATTTCGGCGCGATGTACACGATCGCCGGATTCTCGCTATCCGGCTCGTACGGCGTGGGCAAGAACCCGGCGCACAGCGATACTGCGGACTTCGAAATGATTTCGGCCGGTCTCGGCTATCAGTTCAATACGCGCTTCAAGATCACTTCCGGCTTCTACTACCTGAAGGACCGGAACCATTCGGACAATCACTCGAGCGAAATCGCGGTGGGTGCGGAATACAACCTGTCCCAGCGGACCCGGGCGTACGCGCAAGTCGGCTACGTCGACAACAAGGGGACCATGAACCAGACGATCATCTATGGGGTTCCGGTTGCGCCAGGCGTCTCGACCACGGCGGCCATGATCGGCATTCGCCATACCTTCTGATTCCGCCATCCACAACCGGAGTATTCAATGAAGAGCATTCAGACTTTCAAGCTGGCTGTTGGACTCGCCGTCATGGCGACGTGCATGAGCGCGTGGTCCCAAAGCAGCGCACCGGCCAGCGCGTCTGTGACGGCGGCATCGGGTTCGGCAACCGCGCCCGTAGGACGAAAGGCGAATCGCGCGCTGCGCCGGCAGGTTTATAACGCGATCGCGAAGCAGAAGGACATCAGCGCCGGCAACATCAGCGTGGTCGCCAAGGACGGCGCGGTGACGCTGAGTGGTACGGTCGAGGACGCTTCCCAGGTGGGCAGGGTCGTGGAGATCGCGAGGGGGGTTCCCGGAGTTACTTCGGTCACCAACAAGTTGACCGTGGAGAAGCCGTTTGGCGGTATGTGACCTGCTGTAGTCGATGCGGAGCGCGCCGGGCGGCCGCGTCGATCCCGACTGTCTGTGTCGAAATCCGATCGGGCTTTCTCCGGAGAGAACCTCGAGTCCGGCTGCATGGGTGGTTCACGGTCCGTGCCGGCGCTGCTTCGCAGATACCGCCGCTCATGGCGGCTACATGCGCCGTGCACATGTGTTGAGGGTCAGTGGCAATACTATCGCCGAAGACCACATGGCTTGCTTTATCGCCGGCCGTTGTGGTCTCTGCCTGCAGCTCTCGCGCGACGAACACTGCAAGCTCAACAGGCGGTACATCTTTTCGGGCTTCTACCGAACTTCCCAATGACAGTGCCGCGTGTCACGAGAACGACTTCTCGTGACACGCGGCACGTCTTCATTTTAATGACTATGCGGGCATCGTTTTCGATGCCCGCATAGTCATTCACATATTCGGATAGTTCGGCCCGCCGCCACCTTCCGGCGTGACCCACACGATATTCTGCGTCGGGTCCTTGATGTCGCAGGTCTTGCAGTGCACGCAGTTCTGCGCATTGATCACGAGCCGTTCGCTGCCGTCGTCGTTCTTGACGAACTCATACACCGCCGCGGGGCAATAGCGCGACTCAGGACCGGCATAGGTCTGCCAGTTCACGTTGACCGGCACCGACGGATCTTTCAGCGTCAAATGCGCCGGCTGGTTCTCCTCGTGATTCGTGTTCGAGATGAACACCGAAGAGAGCCGGTCGAACGTCAGCTTGCCGTCCGGCTTCGGATACGTGATCGGCGTGCACTGCGAGGCCGGCTTGAGCATCTCGTGATCGGAATGCTGGTGATGCAGCGTCCACGGCACGTTGCCGCCCAGCAGCTTCTGCTCGATGCCGACCATCAGCGTGCCGAGATACAGGCCCTTGCTCATCCACTGTTTGAAATTGCGCGCGCGGTACAGCTCGGTATGCAGCCACGACGTCCTGAAGCTCTCCGGGTAGGCCGTGAGTTCGTCGCTGGTGCGTCCGGCCTGCACGGCGTCGAACGCGGCATCGGCGGCGAGCATGCCGGTCTTGATCGCCGCATGCGAGCCCTTGATCCGCGATGCGTTCAGGAAACCCGCGTCGTCACCGACCAGCGCGCCACCGGGGAATACCAGCTTCGGCAGCGACATCAGGCCACCGGCGGTAATCGCCCGCGCGCCATACGACACGCGCTTGCCGCCTTCCAGGATCGCGCGGATCGCAGGATGCGTCTTGTAGCGCTGGAATTCCTCGAACGGCGACAGATACGGGTTCGAATACCCAAGCCCCACCACGAAGCCGACCACCACCTGGTTGTTATCCATGTGATAGAGGAACGAGCCGCCGTACGTATCGTTCTGCAGCGGCCAGCCGGCCGTGTGCATCACGAGACCCGGTTTGTGCTTCGCCGGATCGATTTCCCACAGTTCCTTGATGCCGATGCCGTAGACCTGCGGATCGACGCCTTCGCGCAGTTTGAATTTCTCGTTCAGCTGACGGCCGAGATGGCCGCGCGCGCCTTCGCAGAACAGCGTGTACTTCGCGTGCAGTTCCATGCCGAGCTGGAAGTTCTCGGTCGGCTCGCCGTCCTTGCCGATGCCGAGGTTGCCGGTGGCGACGCCTTTGACGGAGCCATCGTCGTTGTACAGGACTTCGGCCGCGGCAAAGCCCGGGAAGATTTCGACGCCGAGCGCTTCGGCCTGCTGACCGAGCCAGCGCGTGACGTTCGCGAGGCTGATCACGTAGTTGCCGTGATTCTTGAAGTTGTCCGGCAGCGCCCAGACCGGCACGCTCTTCGAGCCGGTTTCCGTGAGAAAGAGGAATCGGTCTTCGGTCACGTCCACGGTGAGCGGCGCGCCTTTTTCTTTCCAGTCCGGAATCAGTTCGGTGATCGCGCGCGGGTCCATCACCGCGCCCGACAGGATATGCGCCCCGATCTCCGAGCCTTTTTCCAGTACGCACACGCCCAGCTCGACGCCTTTTTCAGCCGCGAGCTGTTTCAGGCGGATCGCCGCGGACAGGCCAGCCGGGCCGCCGCCGACGATCACGACGTCGTATTCCATCGACTCGCGTGGGCCGTACTGCTCAATGAGACTTGTATCTGTCACGATGTGATGCCTTTTCTTTAGAACTGGTCTTCACTCAGTGCCAGCATGCCTTCGTTGTTCTTCGCGCTGACAATGGATGCCTCGAGCGCGACGGCCTGAGTCAGGATGTGATCGGCGAAGAAGTGAGCGGTGGCGATCTTCGAATCGTAGAACGACTGATCGTCATCGTGCTTCCCGGCAGCCACCAGCAGCGCACGGGCGAATTGCCAGCCCGCGAGGACGATGCCGGCCAGCTTCAGGTAAGCCACGCCGCCGGCAAATACCGCATTCGGATCGCTTTTGGCATTGGCGAGCATGAATTCCACCACATTCGCGAGAGCCTCGCGGCCCGTCGTGAGCCGCTTGTGCAGCGAGCGGAATGCGGGGTGGGCGGAGAACGACGCGCATTCCCGCAATTCTCCCAGCGTTCGATCGATCTGGGCGAGGATGGCCTTCGCCACCGCACCGTCGTCGCGCAAGGTTTTGCGCCCGATCAGATCGTTCGCCTGAATCGCCGTGGTGCCTTCGTAGATCGTCAGGATGCGGGCGTCGCGGTAGTACTGTGCAGCGCCCGTCTCTTCGATGAAGCCCATGCCGCCGTGAACCTGCACGCCCATGCTGGCCACTTCGACGGAGATTTCCGTGCTCCAGCCTTTCACTACCGGCACGAGATATTCGTAGATGGCCTGGTGTTCCGCCTGCACGGCCGGGTCCGCGTGACGATGCGCGATATCGCTGTGCGCGGCGGCGACGTAGGCGAGGGCACGCGAGCCCTCGGTCAGCGCGCGCATGGTCGTCAACGTGCGGCGAACATCCGGGTGCTGGATGATCGCGACGGACTGCTTCGCGGTGCCATCCACCGGGCGGCTTTGCACGCGATCCTTCGCATACGCAACGGCCTTCTGATACGCGCGCTCAGCCACGGCGATACCCTGCACGCCCACGCCGAAGCGGGCCGAATTCATCATGATGAACATGTATTCGAGGCCGCGACTCTCTTCGCCAATCAGTTGACCGACTGCGCCACCGTGATCGCCGAACTGCAGCACCGCGGTGGGGCTCGCCTTGATGCCGAGCTTGTGTTCGATCGACACGCATTGCACGTCGTTGCGCTCACCCAACGAGCCGTCTTCGTTGACGAGAAACTTCGGTACGGCAAAGAGCGAGATGCCCTTGACGCCCTCAGGCGCGCCCGGTGTGCGAGCCAGCACGAGATGGACGATGTTCTTCGCCATGTCGTGTTCGCCCCACGTGATAAAGATCTTGGTGCCGAACACGCGATACGTGCCGTCGCCCTGGGGCTCGGCGCGCGTGCGGACCAAGGCGAGGTCCGAACCGGCCTGGGGCTCGGTCAGGTTCATCGTGCCGGTCCATTCGCCGGAGATCAGCTTCGGCAAATAGGCTTGCTTTTGCGCTTCGGTGCCGGCTGTCAGGAGCGCCTCGATCGCGCCGTCGGTCAACAGCGGACACAGGGCCAGCGACAGGTTGGCGGCGTTGAGCATCTCGATGCACGGCGTCGCCAGCAGTTTAGGCAAGCCCTGGCCACCGTATTCGATGGGATGCATGACACCTTGCCAACCGCCTTCGGCAAACTGGTGGAAGGCTTCCTTGAAGCCCGGCGTGGCGAACACTTCGCCGTCGCGCAAGATACTCGGATTTCTGTCGCCTTCGACATTCAACGGCGCAATTACGTCCGCGCTGAACTTTGCCGCTTCGTCGAGCACCGCTTGCGCGGTGTCGGCGGTTGCGTCCTCGAAGCCTGCAAGCGTCGACACGCGATCGAGATGGGCGAGTTCGTTGATGACAAACAGCATGTCTTTGACGGGTGCCGTGTAGCTCATGATGGATTTCCAGAGGTGCAATTGAAGAGGGGACGCGGGCGGAGGCAGACGCGATGGCCCGGTGCGATAACAGTGAGCCGATCGTAGTCCCGTTTGCACGTAAATCGATTACCCAAATCGGCCCATCTATTGACAAACCCGGCCACGACCCGCAAACCGGACGGCTCGCCGATATGCGCTTACTTCGCAGCTCGGGGCAACGTGCCGGGGCTGCCGCGCGATGGCGCCGTCAGGCGCGCAGGGACGCGTTCGGGACGCACTCAGGGATGCACTTAGGGACGCACTTAGGGATGCGCTCAGGGATGGCGGCGGTATTCGCCCGGCGTGCTGCCGGTCCAGTGCCGGAAAGCCCGATGAAACGCGGTAGGGTCGTCAAAGCCGACATCGCCCGCAATCGCGGCAATGGCGTCGTGTGTACCGGTGAGTCGCTGGATTGCGATATCGCGCCGCAGTTCGTCCTTCAGCGTCTGGAACGCGGTGTCCTCAGCGGCGAGGCGCCGGCACAGCGTGCGGACCGAGCAGTGCAGACTTCGCGCGGCCTCTTCAATGGTCGGCACATCGGGCAAACAGGCGGCGAGGTATTGCCTGACGCGGTGGCTCGTGAGCTGCTCGCTGAAGGAAACAAAAATCCAGTCTTCCGGCGCACGCGCGAGAAAGTTGCGCAGATTCGTTTTGCGCTGGCGGATCGGCATGTCGAAATACCCGACGCTGAAGCGCATCATTGTTTGCTGGCGGTCGAAATGGACCGGGCCGGGGAACAGATACAGATGATCCACCGTGTGCGGTGGGCAGGAAAACGCAAACTCGACTTGCAGCAGGGGAATCTTCTGACCGATCAGCCACGATGCCACGCCGTGCGCGAGCTTTAACATGAGCTGCTGCCCAAGCATGCTGACGTTCGACGACGGATCGGGGTGAAGGGCGACGCACGCGATCAGGCCGTCCCTGCGCGACTCGAACCTGAAGTCGTCGAGGACGATGTGGAAGAACTGTCCAAACCGATGCATGGCAGTTTCCAGATTGGGTGCATCAAGCAGACTCAGACAGAGAAACTTCAGCGTGCCGCTGCGCATCGGACGCGCGAAGATGCCGGGCATTTCGTCGTCGAATTCGATGGCGAGCGCACGGTATAGCGTCGAAAACTGTTCCTCCGTGACGCGCGCGCCCGGTTCGGTCAGAAGCGCGGGGGAGATGCTAGCCTCATCCAGATACTTGCGCACGAGACCAGGCCGTGCCCCCGCCGCGGCAAGGAAGCCGTTGAGGAGTGAGATCGGGACGGTGGCGCTGGGTGAATGCATGGCTTTGACGAGGCTCGTTGATGTCGGTGCACCACGTTCGTCATTGTACGGCAGCGTTCGGCGCCGGTTGGCGCTATCGGCAAGCTCACCGGAATCGGCAGGTCAGCGTCAGGCAGAGGGAGGTCGGTTCATCCAGTCGAATTGGCTGGCGTGCATCGGGATCAGGTTGCGGCGGCTGTCCGTGAGCACGCCGTTCGCGTGCCGTCACCGGCAACGCCGCCCCGATCATAGGGTTCGCCGAGTCTCGCGGCAGCCGGGCGTGAGCACGCGCCCGGCCCGATGCAACGCTATGCCGTACGAACCTTCGCATAACGCCCCGGTGCCGCTTCGAGCGGCTTATGAAGGGTACTTCCCGGTTTCGTGCGCGCCTTCACCGGCTCTCCGGCGTGCGGCTTGAGCCACTCGATCCAGTGCGTCCACCAGCTACCCGGCTGTGTTTCGGCAGACGCCAGCCACGCCTCCGGATCGCCGGTCGCATCACCACCGGCCCTGAAGCTTCGTTTGTTCTTCGAGGCAGGATTGACGACCCCGGCTATGTGGCCGCTCGCGCCGAGAACGAACTGGGTCGGGCCGCCAACCAGTCGCGTGGATCGATAGGCCGATCGCCACGGCACGATGTGGTCTTCCTCCGTGGCCAGCACGTAGGTGGGGGCATCGATGTGTCCGAGATCGACTGGCGTGCCGCACACCGTCAAGCGTCCTGGTTTGCAGAGGTTGTTCTCCAGATACATGTTGCGCAAATACCAGGTGTACATGGGGCCGGGCAGATTCGTGCTGTCGGCGTTCCAGTACAGCAGGTCGAATGCCATCGGCGACTTGCCCTTCAGGTAGTTGTCGATCACGTAAGGCCAGATCAGGTCGTTGGCCCGCAAGGTCTGGAACGTGAACCCCAGTTCCTTGCCCGAGTAGATGCCGCCCCGGCCGATTGCGCTTTCACGCTGGGCGACGCCGGCTTCGTCGATGAATACACCCAGCTCGCCAGGCTCTTCGAAATCCAGCATCGTGGTGAGCAAGGTGATGCTGGCCAGCTTGTCCTCGCCGCGAGCGCGCGAGATCGCCGCTGCCGATGACAGAATGGTGCCGCCCACACACCATCCCACGGCGTTGACCTGGTCGGCTCGGGTGATCGTGCGCGCTACGTTGATGGCCGTCAACGCGCCCTGTTCGACGTAGTCGTCCCATGTCGTTTGCGCCATGGTGGCATCGGGGTTGCGCCACGACACCATGAACACCGTCATCCCCTGTTCGCAGGCAAAGCGCACGAAGGAATTTTCAGGCTGCAGATCGAGAATGTAGTACTTGTTGATACAGGGCGGAACGATCACCACGGGACGTTTGGCGACCCGGTCCGTGAGCGGCGCGTACTGGATCAGCTGGAACAGATCGTTCTCGAACACGACTGCGCCTTGCGACACCGCCACATTGTGTCCAACCTCGTAAGCGGTTTCGTCTGTGATCGAGATGTTGCCGCGCTGCATATCGTCGAGCAGTTTCGTGAAGCCGTGGCGCAAGCTGTCGCCGTTGGATTCGAACGCGAGCTTGAGCGCCTCGGGATTGGTCGCGACGAAATTGGCCGGACTCAGCGAGTCGATCAACTGCCGCGAGAAGAACACGAGCTTCTGTTTGTCCTTTTCGCTAAGTACGGCAGCTTCGACCACTTCTTCAAGAAACCGCGCGTTGAGCAGGTAGCTCTGCTTGAGCAGGCTATACCATGCATTGTTGCGCCAGTCTTCGGCAAGAAAGCGGCGGTCGCTGCGCTTCGGGGCGATCACGGGCTCGGTTTGCGCGCCCAGTGTGCTAGCCAGAGAGCGGGTCCAGACCGATGTCATCTGCGGCCAGTACGCCGAGACCGCATCGAGCAGGGCCACGGGGGCGAGCCGTGTTCCGAGCGGCGCCGGCTTGGCGTGCGCGGCGTTCTGATCGTAATGGTCTCCATCCGGTTTCATGCTCGCCATCGCGCGCCAGAACAGCGGTCCGGAATCGAGAAATCCCTGTAGATATTCAGTCGGTGCGTTTAACGACATGATTACACCGCCTCGCCTGATTGAACGACGCTGGCAGACTGTTCAGCGTGGGTCGCGCATTCGGCGAGGCGTCGCGTACGAGACGTGGCCATGACGACCGCTTCGCCGTCGATCACCACTTTTCCTCCGACTGTGCACACGGTCGACATCACGACCCGGCGCTGTTCCAACTGCAGTTCTTTCACCGACACCGTCGCATGCACCGTGTCACCAGGCCGAACCGGTGCCTTGAAACGCAGATTCTGTCCGAGGTACAAAGTGCCGGGGCCCGGGAGTTGCCCGGCGAGCGCCGCGGAAATCACACCGGCGGTCAGCATCCCATGCGCAATGCACCCTTTGAACGGCGTGGTCCGCGCGAATGCCTCGTCGATGTGAACGGCGTTGTTGTCGCCCGATGCGGCCGCGAAGGACTGGATGTCCGCCTCCGTGATGGTTTTCGCATAGGTCGCGGTCATGCCGGCTTCCAGGTCTTCAATGTCGTAACCACCGATTTCGTTCATCTCTTTCTCTGCTAGTCGTTAATGAATGGACTTGCCCTGTCTGTTTCCGAAACGCCGCCGCCGCACCGTATCGGGCGTGGCCGACGGATCGCAATCGTGTCGTCTCCTGAGGCGAGGCGCTGGCGACAGCGTTCGCGTCGATTCCCTCCCAGGGCGAGAGGGGCGAGTGCCAATCCGGAAAGCTGCGTTGGACAACGCAGGTACGGGCGGGGGAGTGCTGATGACTGCGGCAGGGAAACTGTTGAGCCGATCGTAGTCCAGACTCAACGCAAATCGACTACCTAAATCAGCCCATCTATTGACAAAGTCGGCCACGACCTTCGAGGCAGAGGGGACGTGCGCCCGTAATCAACCCTTGTATGAAGCAGCCGGTCGGTTCCCGCATGCATTAAGGGGGCGCTGACGGCGGTTGCGACGCGGCTTTGTCGAGAAAGATAGGAATCCGATTGATATCGGCGCATGTTCCTGGCGAGGCCAAAAGTGAAATTCAAATTTCACTTTTGCAGCTGGCGACGCAGCGGGAAAAAACATTGTGCCGTTAAATCAATGGTCTGGATCTTCAGTGCCGGGTTGGCCCACTCCTTGCAAGTTAGCCGGCCAGGTTAGCGGCGCGGTGCTGCTGCCAGTTCTTTTAACAGGAAATTCAGCAATGACCAGGATTGGACAACACGGGACGCAGACGCAACACCTCGCACCTCAGGCAGAGGGCGGAAGGACGGCAGCCAAGGAGGCAACAGTCGATCGTGCAGAAAGCAGAACAGGCGACGGCCGGACCAACTGGGCCTGGGCAAGCGGCAGTTCGAGCTACGACTGGATGGATTCGCATTATCTCGTCACTGACCTCGCTTAGGTCTGCAATCGGGGCGGGGCATTTCAGCGGCGCGCCGGGCGGTCGGGCTGCTGTCCACGCTCGATCGCAGCGCCTCGTATTCGGCCCATTGGCGTGGGATTGGTGTTAACGCGCAGTGTCGCCAAATCACAAAAGAATGTCATCAAAAACGAAATCCGTAGCGCCGGATTGCCGTATCTTCGTTCAACTGATCCCTCTTCCGTTGCGTCGGCATGTGCCCGATGCGCTGGCAAAACTCGGCCAGCATGGCAATCGAGATTTCCTGCCGACGGCGCCTGAAGAGGGAGGCTCCCCACCTGCTTCGCGAGCGGCGTAGATATCGGCCTGGCTTGTGCGCTTTGGGAAAAGGGAGCACTTGCTGCGCGGTCCGCCTGATGAAGCGGCAGCGCGGCGTAGTCAAAGCAGCACATGGAGACCGTGCGGTAATCGACCTCAGTGCCGTGGGCGTAGAGGTCCTTCAGCAACCGCATTACCTTTAAGTCAATCGAGAAACAACCTGGAGAACGAATCATGGCGAAAGCAGTCCGCTTTCATGAGACCGGTGGCCCTGAAGTCTTGCGTTACGAAGACGTTGAAGTCGGCGAGCCGGGGCCCGGTGAGGTTCGCCTGCGCCATGAGGCCGTTGGCCTGAATTTCGCGGACACTTATTTCCGCTCCGGACTCTATCCGGTTCCGTTGCCTGCCGGCATGGGTGTGGAAGCAGCCGGTGTCGTCGAAGCAGTGGGCAAGGGCGTGACGAACGTCGCGGTAGGTGATCGTGTCACCTACACGGGTTTCATCAACACGCTGGGCGCCTACAGCACGGAGCGTCTCTGTCCGGCTGAGCCGCTGATCAAGCTGCCGCAAGGCATCAGTTGCGCGACCGCAGCAGCCATGACCATGCGCGGCCTGACCTCGGCGTATCTGATGCGGCGCATCTATGACTTCAAACCCGGCAACACAATTCTGCTTCACGCTGCCGCGGGCGGCGTCGGGCTGATCGTCTCGCAATGGGCGAAGCTGCTGGGCCTTACGGTGATCGGCACTGTGTCGAGCGAAGCGAAGGCGGAAGTCGCCCGCGCGCACGGCTGCGCGCACACCATCAACTACAGCCACGAAGACGTCGCGAGGCGCGTACGCGAGTTGACCGACGGCGTCGGCGTCAATGTGGTTTTCGACAGCGTCGGCAAGGATACATTCGATGCCACGCTGAATTCAGTCAAACGCCGCGGCCTGATTGTTTGCGTCGGCACGGCGTCGGGACCGATCGCGGCATTCAATCCGCAGATCCTGGCCATGAAAGGATCGCCGTATCTGACCCGTCCGGCGCTTGCCGACTATATCGCCGACCCCGCCGAAAAAGCGGACCTGGCCGCGGAAATCTTCGGCCACGTCGCGGCGGGCCGCATCAGCATCGAAATCAATCAGCGCTATGCGCTCGAGGATGCCGCGCAGGCGCACCGCGATGTCGAATCGCGCAAGACAACGGGCTCGTCCGTGTTCGTCATTTAAGGAGAGCGACATGCATATCGAACAACTCAGCAACGCCATTGGCGCCGAACTGGTGGGTGTCAGGCTTGCCGACGCGATCCACGACGATGGCCTCTTTGCCGAGATTCGCGCGAACCTGCTCAAGCATCGCGTCCTGTTCCTTCGCGATCAGGAGATTAGCCGTGCCGAGCATGTCGCGTTCGCGCGGCGCTTCGGCGACCTGGAGGGCCACCCGGTCTCGGGCAGCGATCCCGAGAATCCAGGCCTCGTGCGCATTTACAAGTCGCCGGATCAGCCTAACGACCGCTACGAAAACGCCTGGCATTCCGATGCAACCTGGCGCGATGCGCCTCCGTTCGGTGCTGTGCTGCGATGCGTGGAATGTCCGCCCGTTGGCGGCGATACGATGTGGGCGAACATGGTGCTCGCGTATGAGAACCTCCCCGCGCACGTCAAGGAGCAGATCGCCGATCTGTACGCACGCCACAGCATCGAAGCGAGCTTCGGTGCGGCGATGCCGATCGAAAAACGGCACGCGTTGAAAGCGCAATATCCCGATGCGGAACATCCGGTTGTACGCACACACCCTGAAACGGGCGAGAAAGTGCTGTTCGTCAACGCGTTCACGACGCACATCACGAACTACCACACGCCGGCGCGCGTGCGCTTCGGACAGGACGCCAATCCGGGTGCGGGCGATCTGTTGCGCTATCTCATCAGCCAGGCCTACATCCCCGAGTACCAGGTGCGCTGGCGCTGGAAACCGAACAGCATCGCGATCTGGGACAACCGCAGCACGCAGCACTATGCGGTGATGGATTACGCGCCGTGCCATCGCAAGATGGAGCGAGCCGGGATCGTTGGCGACCGGCCGTATTAACCTGAAGGAATCGACGTCGTGACTCCCGATACGGCACCTACGATACTGATCGTGCCCGGCCTGCGTGACCACGTGGCCGAACACTGGCAGACGCTGCTGCAGGCTCGCCTTCCCAAAGCGGCTTCAGTGCCGCCGCTCGAATACGACAAGCTCAGTTGCGCGGCGCGCGTCGCGGCACTGAACGAGGCCATCGCGAAGATCGACGGGCCGATCGTGCTGGTCGCTCACAGCGCCGGCGTCATGATTACCGTGCATTGGGCGCAGCACCACAGCCGTCCGATTCAGGGCGCGCTGCTGGCTACCCCGGCCGACCTGGAACTGCCCATGCCCGCAGGCTATCCGACGCTGGACGTGCTCGAAGATCACGGGTGGTTGCCAATCCCGCGCAAACCGCTGCCGTTCCGGAGCATCGTCGGAGCCAGCCGCAACGATCCCCTTGCGGCGTTCGATCGCGTTGCCACTATGGCCGCCGATTGGAACAGCCGCTTCGTCGACCTTGGCGAAGTGGGACATCTGAACCCTGCGGCCGGCTATGGAGAGTGGCCGCTGGCGGAGAGTCTCATCCGCGAGCTTGCCGGATCTGGACGGGACGACGGAGCAGGGCGAGGCGCCTGAGGTCAATACATTGGTCGCGGTCGGTGGCCGCGTCGACCTTGTCTGTTCGTCGTGTCTGATTGACGGGCGCAATCTCGACACGGCCTTCCGTTCGCAGCAGTCCAGTGCAAAGCTGATGCGCAACGCGGCGCCATCTTCGCAACGGAATCCGAATTCGTCCGGGTAGCAACGGCATTGCTTTGCTTCACGGCGATCTTGCCGTTGTGCCGGCGTGGGGAAGTGGGACGGCGAGGGCGGTGCTTGAACAGCAGGCCGTGGTTGCGCACCACCGATAAACCTTTTTGGCATTCACGCACGATTGACCGTGTGCGTCTCGGGTTTCGCCGGAACAGTGCGGGCTTGAAGTGCCGAAGATGCTGGGTGTGACCCCGGTTAGCAAAACCATTGCGGGCATCAGGTTACATTCGATTGCGGGCGATTCAGCGACGGCGTGGTCAATGGTCATTTCAAAAGAAAAGTTACTAAGCCACGGAAGAAAAACGCGCTTGCCGGGGATTTTGTCGCGTTGTGCGGCCATTTATATTATAAGTAATCCTATCATTATTCTTTTAAGACAAATTCTCGAAGGAGCCTGAAGTTGCAGGGTTTCATTCGACGGTCTTGTCGCGTGGATTTTCGCGTGGTGCGGCTAATGAACAAGACCCTGTCTCGCAGGGGCGAGTGCGCTTGCCGCATTGAATGGGGAAATAGGAGTCATCGTCGCCGTGCAAATAGCTGTGTAGGGATTGGAGCAATCGTCCATTTCTAGCCGACACGATGACAAACGGCGGACGATCACCAAGACTTGTGCCGTTTTTGCAGCCATGTACTTGAATATGTAACCCCGAATGCGCGATGGTGGTGACTTGTCGCCGGCGTTGTCGATGATCCACCGCTGCTGTGCCGGATAGAGCATCCATCGACCGGTATTGGCTAATGCCAATGCCCTGTCGTACGCAATGCCGGGTCGCCGCCGACAGCGGCAGGATGTCCGCACCGCCGCCGCCCGCTTCATCGGGACGCGCTTTCAAGCACACATCTCTCGATGACACGCTATCCCTCGGCTATCATCGTCAATGGACTGGCTTACAACCCATGGCGCTTGCGCACAGCAGGCAAAGAGGAAACTGCGCGGCATGCAATGAAAGGAATGTGTCATGACGGTCTCTCCTGTCGATGAACACGCTGCCGCCAGGCCGATGCCGCTCAGCCATGCGAGCCGCATAGCGCCGTTCGACTCGCGATGCTTCGAGGTACGAATCGTGCTACGCGACAGCAGAATGTCAATCCCGTCCCCGGAGCGTTCAAGCCTTCCCGCTTGCCAGGCGTTTCGTCTCATTCCGACGCGGCATTACCAACTGCAGAGGTAATCAGGATGCAAAGATCCGAATCTTCTTCCATAGCACGCGTGCTGACTGTGGTCTTCGCCGCCTTGTCCGGGTTGTATCTGCTGGTCGGCGGCGTCTGGCTGGTGGCGAGCGGTGGCTCGCCGTACTACGTCATCGCAGGCGTCGTCATGCTGGTCACGGCCGTTCTCGTCCAGCGCCGCAAACCGCTTGCGCTTGGTCTCTATGCATTGCTGCTGTTGGGGACCATCGGATGGTCGCTGTGGGAAGTCGGCACCGACTTCTGGGCGCTGACGCCGCGTCTCGGCGTGCTGGTCATCTTCGGCATCTGGCTGCTGCTGCCATTTGTCTATCGCCGCTTCGACGCGCCGGCCAGGACGCCGGCCATGGCGCTCGGCGCCACATTGATTGTCAGCGGCGTCGTGCTGGTTTATGCGGTCTTCAACGATCCGCAGGAACTGAACGGCACGCTGAGCAGCGCGTCCGCACCCGAGGCGGCCACGGCCGCATCTGCCGCTGACGCCGACTGGCCCGCGTACGGCCGCACTCAGCACGGCACGCGCTACTCGCCGCTCAAGCAGATCAACGCGGAGAACGTGAAGAATCTGCAACCGGCGTGGACATTCCGCACCGGCGACATGAAGCGTTCGACCGACCCGGGCGAGATCACCGATGAAGTCACACCGATCAAAATAGGTAACCTGCTGTATCTATGCTCGCCGCACCAGATCCTGTTCGCGCTGGACGCCGCGACCGGCCAGGAAAAGTGGCGTTTCGATCCGAAGCTGAAGACCGATCCGAGCTTCCAGCACGTGACGTGTCGCGGTGTGTCGTATCACGACCTGACGGCTACCGGTGCGGGCGATGACGGGCAGGCGGCGGCACCGTCGGCGGCGCCCGCGACATGCGCGCGCCGGATATATCTGCCGGTGAACAACGGTCACCTGTACGCTGTCGACGCGCTAAGCGGCCAGTTGTGCAAGGACTTCGCGACCAATGGCGACCTCGATCTGCAAGCCGGCCAGCCGGTGACGACCGCCGGTCAATACGAGCCGACCTCGCCGCCCGTCATTACCGACAAGGTGATTGTGATCGCGGGCGCCGTCGAAGACAATTACTCGACGCGTGAGCCTTCCGGCGTGATTCGCGGTTTCGACGTGACCACGGGCAAGCTGCTGTGGGCATTCGATCCGGGCGCGAAAGAGCCCAACGCGGTGCTTGGCGAAGGTCAGCGTTATTCGATCAATTCGCCGAATTCGTGGGCGCCGTCCGTCTACGACGCGAAGCTCGATCTGGTCTATCTGCCGATGGGCGTGACCACGCCGGACATCTGGGGCGGCAACCGCACGCCGGAGCAGGAACGTTTCGCCAGCGGCCTGCTCGCGCTCAATGCGACCACCGGCAAGCTGGCATGGTTCTATCAGACCGTCCATCACGATCTCTGGGACATGGACTTGCCGGCCCAGCCGACGCTCGCCGACATCACCGATCAGTCGGGCAATGTCGTGCCGGTCGTCTACGCGCCGGCCAAGACCGGCAACATCTTCGTGCTCGACCGCCGCACCGGCAAACCGATCGTGCCGGCGCCGGAAAGGCCGGTCCCGCAAGGTGCGGCGACAGGCGATCACGTATCGCCGACGCAGCCGTTCTCCGATCTGACATTCCGGCCGAGCCGGAAATTGACGGGCGCCGATATGTGGGGCGCCACGATGTTCGATCAACTCGTGTGCCGCGTGATGTTCCAGCATCTGGACTATGACGGTACGTTCACGCCGCCGTCGGAACGGGGCACGCTGGTGTTCCCCGGCAACCTCGGCATGTTCGAGTGGGGTGGCCTTGCCGTGGATACGGATCGGCAGATCGCGATTGCGAATCCGATCGCGCTGCCGTTCGTGTCGAAGCTGATTCCGCGCGGCCCGGGCAACCCGATCGAACCGGATAAGAACGCCAAAGGCGGCAGCGGCACCGAAACCGGCATTCAGCCTCAGTACGGCATTCCGTTCGGCGTCGAGTTGAATCCGTTCTTTGCGCCGACCGGTTTGCCGTGCAAGCAACCGCCGTGGGGTTATGTGTCGGCGATCGATCTGAAGACGAACCAGATCGTCTGGAAGAGGCGTATCGGCACAGTGCGCGACAGCGCGCCGTTGCCGCTGCCGTTCAAGATGGGCATGCCGATGCTGGGCGGCCCGATGACGACGGCGGGCCACGTGTTCTTTATCGGCGCCACTGCCGACAACTACATCCGCGCGTTCGACACGGATACCGGCGACATGTTGTGGCAGGCCCGCTTGCCCGCAGGCGGCCAGGCAACGCCGATGACCTATGAAGCGAATGGCAAACAGTATGTCGTGATCGCAGCGGGGGGGCATGGCTCGTTTGGCACGAAGCTGGGCGACTATGTGATGGCTTATGCGCTGCCTTGATTGCAAGGCGCGGGGTCTTTGCGGTATCGGTGCCGGCGATCGGCGCAGATGCCGCGAAGCCTTCGCGAGGTGGCGGTGCTCAAGGTAGCCAAAAGGCTTGGCGCAAGGGGGCGTGTGTGACACCGGAACGTCCTGCATTGCCCAACCAGCTCTGCAATTCCGCCTTTCTCGACCGTATCAACAGAAATTGGCGCGCAGTATTTCCAGCGACGGCATGCAGCGGCCTTGCGGCGTAAAACTGTGCAAATGCCACGCCGATGCAGACGCCCAACCCGACGATGCCACGCGAGCCGCCGTTAAGGACGCCACTGCTTGTGCGTGCCACATCGCATTTCGCGGCGGCGTCCAACACTTCGAGCTTTTTGCGCAGTTGCACATTGCTGCAGATACTGTATGAATGTACAGTGTCACTCGTGGGCGGAACGTGAGTGCATGTGGTCCCCATCCGGGAAACACAGGGGTGCCACTGATGCGTCGTGGTCGCGCGCGAACTTCAACATGAAGGAAGATTCCTCTATGCCGGCTTTACCCGGTGACGAACGAAATGCCTGAACAACTATGGTTGCCCGGACTTGAAGCGCCGCCGACGCCAACAGACGGTCTGTTTTTCGCGGTCTTCCCCGACGTCAATACGGCGGCCACGATTTCGAAGCTCGCGCAAGAACTCTGCGCGGACACGCGCGTGCGCAGCAAGCCGCTCGCGGCTAACCGTCTGCATGTGACATTGCTGCATCTCGGGAATTTCGCAGGCGGCCTGCCTCCGGATAAGGTGGATGCCGCGATACGGGCCGCCGCGTCGATTCACATGGCGCCATTCACGGTCGGATTTGACGCGGTCGCGAGCTTTGGGTCGAAACCCCGGCCGGGTCCTCTTGTCTTGACCGGTGGCGAGGGCTTCGTCGGTCTTCATGCGCTTCATGACGCGCTGGTGCACGCGTTGCAGCACGCCGGTTTTGGGGAACGCGCGGGTTCAATCGCCACGTCCTACGTGCCGCACGTCACTTTGGCGTATGGCATGCCTTGGGCTGCGGAGCGTCCAGTTGAATCGGCGTGCTGGAACGTGCGCGAGTTTGCGTTGATACACAGTCTGCTTGGACGCACGCGCCATGTTGCGCTGGCTCGCTGGCCGCTGGCGGCGGCTGAGTCATGATTTGCGGCGGCCTGGCAATGTGAGGGCGCGCGCTGCGTGTGTGTCATGCCTCTGTCATGCCTCCGTTTCATGGAACGGGCGGGAGACAGCAGGCAGCTTCACGCGCGCAAACGGCCCGTACAGCACCACTGCCGCCTGCGCCAGAAGCGCCGCCCAGACGGATCTTTCACTGTTGCCGACCTCTATGCGTCCCCCAAATACGCAATATCTGAAAACCGGCGCGTTTTGCCCACCAGACGGGCAGAACGGTCGTGCGCTCCCTGATAGAATGCTTGGGCCGCAACGTAGTGGATTGCAGATGAGATTGCTTGATGCGCTTGTCGAACAGCGTATTGCCGCCGCCGCCGCGCGTGGTGAATTCGACGACTTGCCGGGCGCGGGTGCGCCGCTGCCCCAGGACGACGATGCGTTGGTCCCGGAAGAGGTGCGCGTCGCCAACCGGATCCTGAAGAACGCGGGCTTCGTGCCGCCCGCGGTCGAGCAGTTGCGCGCGTTGCGCGACCTGCAAACGGAGCTGAATGCCGTGAGTGACCAGGCTACCCGTTGCCGTCTCCAGGCGCGCATGCTGGCGCTCGATATGGCGCTCGAATCGCTGCGCGGCGGCCCGCTGGTTTTGCCGCGCGACTATTGCCGGCGAATCGCCGAGCGGCTGTTGGAGCGCGTCGGCAACCTCAATACGGCTGACGCGGGTTCGCGGTGAGCGACGCGCTCGTCCACCGCGCCGCCTCAGGGCCACGGCCAGAGCCGGCATCCAGCGAATCCCATGAAATGCCGGACGTGCCAGTCGCGCCTAACGAGTCCATATCGGCGTGCGCCGACGCGGCCGACGCTTCCGTAGCGTCGGCGGCCGCTAGCGGCACAGAGGCGACCCCCGCCAACACCCCCGCCGATCCACCGGTGTCCGCCATTTTCTCCGAACGTGATCGCCGCTTCATGGCGCTCGCCCAGGCCGCCGCAGAAGAAGCACGCGCGGCCGGCGAAGTGCCGGTCGGCGCGGTGCTCGTGCGCGGCGACGAAGTCATCGCAAGAGGTTTCAATCATCCGATCGGCGCGCACGATCCGTCGGCACATGCGGAAATGGTCGCGTTGCGCGCCGCCGCGCAAGCTGTCGAGAACTACCGGCTGCCGGGCTGCGAGCTCTACGTGACGCTCGAGCCGTGCCTGATGTGCGCCGGTGCGATCATGCACGCGCGCATTGCCCGCGTCGTGTTCGGCGCGCGCGATCCTAAAACCGGCGCATGCGGCAGCGTCGTCGATGCGTTCGCGAATCCGCAACTGAATCATCACACCACGGTGAGCGGCGGCGTGCTCGAAGCCGAATGCGGCGCGGCGCTCAAGTCGTTCTTCGCCGAGCGGCGCCGCGCGAGCCGCGCGGCACGCGCGGCGGCGCGTGGTGACGCAGGTCCCGAAGCGGCTCCGGAAGCCGACGGCGAGCCGGCTCATACCCGCACCGAGCCGCATTAAAACAACCACCTTCAGCAGGTCTTGCCCATGACCGTCCATCGCACTTTCGAACTGATTGCGCCGTCCGGATATCCGCACGACCCCGAGGTGGTGCATCGCGCGTTGCGTCGTCTGCATGCTCAGGGACACCGGGTCGACGGCGAGGACGCGACGAAGCGCCGCTATCAGCGCTTCGCGGGCACCGACGGCGAGCGCGCGGCCGATCTGAACCGGCTCGCCGATCCGTCGCGCAAGCTGCCCGACGTGGTGCTGGCCGTGCGCGGCGGTTACGGCGCGGTGCGCATCCTGCACGGACTCGACTACGAAGGGCTGCAACGGCGCCTCGCCGGTCAGCCAGTCGCGCTCGTCGGCCATAGCGATTTCACCGCGATCCAGCTCGCGCTGCTGGCGCGCGCCGGCTTGAAAACGTTCGGTGGTCCGATGCTGATGAGCGATTTCGGCGCGGAGGATCTCAGCGAATTCACGATGCAACACTTCTGGTCCGCTGTGTCGCAGCCGACCATGACGGTGACGGGCAACACGCCGCAAGCGCAGCCGGTCGACGTGTCGGGCATGCTGTGGGGCGGCAATCTGGCGGTGCTGGCGTCGCTGATCGGCACGCCGTACATGCCGCCGGTGCAGGGCGGCATCCTGTTCATCGAGGACGTCAACGAGCAGCCGTTCCGGGTCGAGCGGATGATTTATCAACTGCATCTGGCCGGCATCCTCGCGCAGCAGCAGGCGCTCGTGTTCGGCGACTTCTCGGGCAGCAAAGCGTACGACTACGACAATGGCTATGACCTGAGCGCGACGATCGAGCAGGTGAGGTCGTTGATCGGCATTCCGGTCGTCACGGGGTTGCAGTTCGGGCATGTCCGCAACATGCTGACGTTGCCGGTGGGCGCGGACGCGCATCTCGTCGCCGATGCGCATGGGTTCGAGCTGAGCCTGTCCGGCTATCCGTGTCTCGGCTGACCTGACGGGCCGGACTGGGCCGGAGCGAAGCGGGCAATGGCCCGCTTTCTTTTGATTTTACAAACGCAACTAACTGTCAGCTATTCGCGTCGCCCACATACGGGCCAGTCCCAGTGAAGGTTTCCATTTTGTTGACAAAATGCGCACCCAATAGACAGCCTCCGCGCCACCTAATTAAACTCATATTGAAGCGAGGCCTTGTGACGCCACGCGCCGCTTGACCAGCCGACCGGGCCCGCAACGAAGATTGTCAAAGTTCCAAAGAAAAATTGTTGACAATCTTTATGTCCATCCTATGATGACCACCATACCGAGACGCAAATCATGTCCGACACAGACGCCGCCGCGAACAGTTCGAAGCCCGAAGCGATTGCAGAGCGCATCCGCGCCGCGATCCTCGAACATCGGCTCGCACCCGGCGCCAAGCTGACCGAAGCACAGTTGTGCGAAGTATTCGGCGTGAAGCGTGGCACTATCCGCCAGGCGCTCGCGCAACTGGCGACCGACCACCTCGTCGATCTCGAACCGAATCGCGGTGCGTTCGTCGCGAGTCCGTCGCTGCAGGAAGTGCATGAGGTGTTCGAAATGCGCCGCATCATCGAACTCGCAGTGGTCGAAAAGATCTGCAGCGGCCACGGCATGCGGCGATTGAAGAGTATCGGCAGCATGATCGGCCGTGAACGCAAGGCGTTCGAAACACGTGATTTTCCGGCGTGGATTCGCCTGTCCGGCGAGTTTCATACCGAGTTGGCGGGGCTCACCGGCAACGCCGTGCTGTGCGATTGTCTGAATGGACTGGTCGCGCGCTCGACGCTGATTTCCGCGCTGTACGAGTCGCTTGGGCGCAGTCCCTGTTCGTTCGAAGACCATGAAGCCATTCTCGCCGCGCTCGACGCCGGCGATGCGAAAGAGGCGGCGGCATTGATGTCGCGCCATCTGCAAAGCGTCGAGTTGAAGATGCTGGAGCGCCCCGCACGTGGTGCGGCAGATTTGCATGAAGTGTTCGGCGCGCGGGGCGCGGCATCGAAAGAGGCGTCCAAAGCAGGATCGACATCGGGCTGAGGCATGCAGCAAGAGCACCGACGAGCACCAACGAGCACGAATCAGCAGGAACAGGCACGCGTCCATCAGCGGCGCGCGCGGCACTGAATTGAATTGAACCGAATCAGGCGTTGCAAGGCGGCTCGGCGTGAGCGCTGCCGGCTTGCGCACGCACGTCCGTCGCCACGCGACCGACTTCGAGCAGCGACGCATCGCCGGGAATCCGCGGCGGCTGGCGATGCGATAACCACAAGTACTTCAGTACGGAGACGCCCGCGGCACGGCCTGCCGGATGGCGCCGCTCTCTCGATCCCGGATGGGCGAGGAGGGCGCGACCGGGATGGCCGGTGCAACGTCCTTCGATGCGCTATCGACGGTCCCCATCTCAAGGAGGAATCATGGCTCAGTTCAGTGCAGCGCCCGGCAATCCCTCGATGTCCACTTATACAGACGAAGGCACGCAAGCCGATCCGTCGATGCCGGCCGGCTACAGCGAGCGGCTCTACAACGAAGATCTCGCGCCGCTGCGCAATCAAACCTGGGGCGCGTACAACATCTTCGCGTTCTGGATGTCGGACGTGCACAGCGTCGGCGGCTACGTGTTCGCAGGCAGTCTGTTCGCGCTCGGGCTGACGAGCTGGCAGGTGCTGATCGCGCTGCTGGTCGGCATCACGATCGTCAACCTGCTGTGCAACCTGATCGCGAGACCGAGCCAGGCGAACGGCGTGCCTTACCCGGTCGCGTGCCGCGCCACCTTCGGCGTGCTCGGCGCGAATATTCCCGCGGTGATTCGCGGGCTGATCGCGGTCGCGTGGTACGGCATTCAGACCTATCTCGCGTCGAGCGCGCTGGTGATCGTCGTGCTCAAGTTCGTGCCGTCGCTGCTGCCTTATGCCGACGTTCATCATCATGGCTTCATGGGCCTGTCGACGCTCGGCTGGGCCGGCTTCATGCTGCTGTGGGTCTTGCAGGCGCTGGTGTTCTGGCATGGCATGGAGACCATCAAGAAGTTCATCGACTTCGCCGGTCCCGCCGTCTACGTGGTGATGTTCATTCTGGCAGGCTACATGGTGTATCGCGCGGGATGGCGCAACATCGGCATCAACCTGGGCGGCGTCAAATATCACGGCATGCAGGTGGTGCCGGTGATGATCACGGCGACCTCGCTGGTGGTCTCGTACTTCTCCGGACCGATGCTGAATTTCGGCGACTTCTCGCGCTACGGCAAAAGTTTTCGCAGTGTGAAGCGCGGCAACTTCTGGGGTCTGCCGGTCAACTTTCTCGCCTTCTCGCTGGTGACGGTGATCACGACCGCCGCCACGTTGCCGGTATTCGGCGAGCTGATCACGGACCCCGTCGAAACGGTCGGCCATATCGACTATCCGACCGCGGTGATCCTCGGCGCATTGACCTTCACGATCGCGACCATCGGCATCAATATCGTGGCCAATTTCGTCTCGCCGGCCTTCGATTTTTCGAACGTCGCGCCGCGCCTCATCAGCTGGCGTGCGGGCGGAATGCTCGCGGCGGTGGCATCGATCTTCATCACGCCGTGGAATCTGTTCAACAACCCGGCGGTGATCCACTACACGCTCGACGTGCTCGGCAGCTTCATCGGCCCTTTGTACGGCGTCCTGATCGTCGACTACTATCTCGTGAAGCGTCAGAAGATCGTGCTCGACGATCTGTACACGGTCGCGCCCACCGGCTCGTACTGGTATCGCAATGGCGTCAACTACCGGGCCGTGGCCGCGTTGCTGCCGGCCGCGCTGATCGCGGTGATCTGCGTGATGACGCCGGGGCTCGACGGCATGGCGAATTTCTCCTGGTTCATCGGCGCGGGTCTCGGTGCGCTGTTCTATCGCGTACTCGCACGCTGAATCCCACAGTCCCAGGCGGGCTTCCTTCGAAGCGCGTCAACTGGAGTTCCTATGCGCATCAAACTGATCAACCCGAATACGACGCAGCGTATGACCGAAGCCATGGGCCGCTGCGCCCGTGAAGTCGCCTCGCCCGGTACCGAAGTGATCGCGGTGAATCCGACCATGGGGCCGCCGTCGATCGAAGGCTATTACGACGAGGCGCTCGCCACGCCGGGCTTGCTGGCCGAAGTCGCCGCGGGCGAGCGCGAGGGCTGCGACGGCTACGTGATCGCCTGCTTCGGCGACCCCGGTTTATACGCGGCGCGCGAGCTGGCGCGTGGTCCGGTGATCGGCATCGCGGAGGCGGCGATGCACGCGGCGAGCGTGCTGGCGCCTGGCTTCTCGGTGGTGACGACGCTCGCGCGGACCTGCGGCATGGCATGGCACCTCGCCGAGCGTTACGGCATGAAGCGGTTTTGCCGCAACGTGCGCGCGACCGACGTCGCCGTGCTCGATCTCGACAAGCCTGGCTCGGCCGCACGCCGCATCATCCTCGACGAATGCCGGCGTGCGCTTGCCGAGGACGGCTCGGACGCGATCGTGCTCGGGTGCGCGGGCATGGCCGAGCTATGCGCGGAGATCGAGGACGCGCTCGGCGCGCCGGTGATCGAAGGCGTGACAGCCGCTGTCAAATGGACGGAGGCGCTGGTCGCACTGCGTCTGTCGACGGCCAAGCGCGGCGACTATGCGAGGCCCTTGGCCAAGCGCTACGACGGCGCGCTGGCCGCGTTTAGCCCGGCGCCGGCCGATCCGGATCCGCAGCGCCCGCACGACGCCGAAGCCGCGGATCCGCTGCGGGTAAACGCTAGCGCGCCGGGCCAGCACATACATTCCGTCTGACACGCACTATCTGGCCGGGTGTATGGGCGCACCCGGGTGTTTTCGCTACACTGGATCAACTCGGCGCGGGTGCCTGAAGTGCTTTTTTGCGGCTGATTCAGAGGGTTGGGTCGGCGGCGGCGAGCACCTCGTGCACGGCCCACATGCTCATGCACAGACTGCGCGATGTGCTTGCCGCGTGAGCGCCGCGCGAATTTTACGTACCGTCACCACGCATCCGTCAAACCATGCCACTCGACCCGAACTACCCACGCGATCTGATCGGCTACGGCCGCCACCCGGTGCAGGCCAACTGGCCTGGGCGAGCGCGTGTCGCGGTGCAATTCGTCCTGAACTACGAGGAGGGCGGCGAAAACTGCGTGCTGCACGGCGATCCCGGTTCGGAGCAGTTCCTCTCGGAGATCGTCGGTGCGGCGGCGTATCCGGCGCGTCACATGAGCATGGAGTCGATCTACGAATACGGCTCGCGGGCGGGCGTCTGGCGCATCCTGCGCGAATTCGAAAGGCGCAAGCTGCCGCTCACAGTGTTCGGCGTGGGCATGGCGATCGAACGCCATCCCGAGGTGGCGCGCGCGTTCGTCGAACTCGGCCATGAGATCGCGTGCCACGGCTATCGCTGGATTCACTATCAGGACATGTCGCCGGAGAAAGAGGCGGAGCACATGCGCCTCGGCATGGAGGCGATCGAACGCGTGACGGGCGAGCGGCCGCTCGGCTGGTACACCGGCCGCGACAGCCCGAACACGCATCGGCTGGTGGCCGAATACGGCGGCTTCCTGTACGACTCGGATTACTACGGCGACGATCTGCCGTTCTGGATGGACGTCGACGTGACGGGAGGCGCGCGGGTGCCGCAACTGATCGTGCCGTACACCCTCGACACCAACGACATGCGCTTCGCGAGCCCGCAAGGCTTCAACACCGCGGACCACTTCTTCACCTATCTGCGCGACGCCTTCGACGTGCTCTACGAAGAGGGCGACGAAGCGCCGAAGATGCTGTCGATCGGCATGCACTGCCGCCTGCTCGGACGCCCTGGGCGCTTTCGCGCATTGCAGCGCTTTCTCGACCATATCGAACAGCACGATCGGGTGTGGGTGACGCGGCGCGTCGATATCGCGCGGCACTGGCGCGAACATCATCCTTACCAGCAAAGCAACCGCGGGACGGCCGCATGAAGGCGATGCAATACACTCTGAACCAACTCAACAGCATCTCGGCCGACGCGTTCGTCGCGGCGCTGTCGGGCATTTTCGAGCACTCGCCGTGGGTCGCGGAAATCGCCGCTCGGCAACGGCCGTTCGCGAGCATCGACGAACTGCATCGCACGATGTCGGGCATCGTCGAAACGGCCGGTGACGAGAAGCAGCTCGCGTTGATCAACGCCCACCCGGAGCTTGCCGGCAAGGCCGCGGTGCGCGGCGAGCTGACCGCCGAATCGACGCGCGAGCAGAGCGGCGCGGGCCTCGCGCAATGCACGCAGGCAGAGTTCGACAAACTGCTCGCGCTGAACAGCGCGTATCGCGAGAAGTTCGGCTTCCCGTTCATTCTCGCGGTGCGCGGCTACGACCGTCACGGCATCATCGCCAACTTCGAGGCGCGCGTGAACAACAGCCACGCCGACGAATTGCGCGCGAGCCTCGATCAGATCTACCGCATCGCACGTTTCCGGCTCGACGACCTGATCGACGCGTAGGCCTCCGGTACGCCTGAGACTCGCGTCGCGGCCCTCGAACGGCAACGTTTTTCCAGCACCTTCACACATCAAGGACGACAACGATGGCACTCCCGATTCTCGACCCCAACGCACCGGAATTCACGCGCCGCTATGTGAACCTGGCGGACCCGCGTCTGGGCGCGCAGGCGCTCGAGTCCAGCGACGACTTCTTCGCCCCGAAGGAGCGCATGCTGAATCCGGAGCCGGCCGTCTTCATCCCCGGCAAGTACGATGACAACGGCAAGTGGATGGACGGCTGGGAAACCCGCCGCAAGCGCGTCACCGGCTATGACTGGTGCGTCGTGAAGCTCGCGCGTGCTGGCGTGATCAAGGGGCTCGACCTCGACACCAGCCACTTCACGGGCAACTTTCCGCCGGCGGCATCGGTGGAGGCGGCGCGCGTGATCGACGGCGCGCCGAATCAGTCCACGCAGTGGACCGAGATCGTGCCGTCCACCACATTGCAGGGCAATAGCCACCACTATCTCGATGTGAGCGATGCGAACGCGTACACGCACCTGCGCGTGAACATCTATCCGGACGGCGGGATCGCGCGTCTGCGCGTGTATGGCCAGCCGCAGGTCGACTGGGCCGGCGCGAGCCGCACCGAGCAGTTCGATCTGGCCGCGATGGAAAACGGCGCGTATCTGGTCGCGGCCAACAATCAGCACTTCGGCGCGGCGTCGACGCTGCTGATGCCGGGCCGCGGCGTGAACATGGGCGACGGTTGGGAAACACGGCGCCGTCGCGAGCCGGGCAACGACTGGGCAATTGTCGCGCTGGCGCAGCCGGGCGTGATCGGCAAGATCGAAGTGGACACGGCGCACTTCAAGGGCAATTATCCTGACCGCTGTTCGATCCAGGCCGCGTACGTGAAGGGCGGCACCGACAGCTCGCTCGTCACGCAGGCGATGTTCTGGCCGGTCCTGCTCGGCGAACAGAAGCTGCAGATGGACAAGCAGCATTTCTTCGAAAGCGAGATCGCGGCGCTCGGGCCGGTCACGCATATTCGCTTCAATATCATTCCGGACGGCGGCGTATCGCGTCTGCGTCTGTGGGGCACGCTCGCATCATGAAAACGCTCGCTATCGAACCGCTGACAAAGGAAGCATTCGCCGCGTTCGGCGACGTGATCGAACTCGAAGGCGCGAAGCAGATTCCGATCAACCTCGGCACGACGATCCGCTATCACGATCTCGCGAAAGTGGATGTCACCGACGAGGACGGCCGCACGCTGGTGAACCTGTTTCGCGGACAGCCGCGTACGCTGCCGTTCGAAGTGAAGATGCTGGAGCGTCATCCGCTCGGCAGTCAGGCGTTCGTGCCGCTGAACGACAAACCGTATCTGGTCGTGGTGGCGCCGGCGGGTGAACTGGACGCGGTGAAGATTCGCGCGTTCGTCACGAGCGGCTGGCAGGGCGTCAACTATGCGAAGGGCGTGTGGCACCATCCGCTGATCGCGTTGGGGGACGTGAGCGACTTTATCGTCATCGATCGTGGCGGTGAGGGGCTCAACCTGAATGAGCAGGATCTGGCCGAGTCGCTATGGCTGACTGAAGATGCGTTGAGCGCAGTAGCGGTTTGAGGTGGTGAGCGAAGAAAAGCCCACGGCATACGCCGTGGGCTTTTTTTGCATGCGCGAACCTGAAGCCTGAACGCACCTTCAGGCGCCACGGGAAACAACGCCCGAAGCCTCAGCGCTTACCCAGCAGCGGCGAGCGTCCAATCACTTCGCGTGCCCGTTCGACCGGCTCGGGCGCGGAAAACCCGGCGGCTTCGATCGCCGGTTTGAGCCCCCTGAATGGCACACTCTTCTTCGGCGAGCGCAACGCCGTCATGCCGTCGTCCCACGCGTGCAGCATCTGTTTCGCGACCGTGTGCCACTGCGGTTCGTTGCGTGCCGCTTCGATCACCTCATGACCGACGGCAACCGCCGAATCGCACAACGCCTCGACCATCTGCGCGTATTGCCGCGGTGCGATGCCCATGCGCGTGTTGAAGAAACGCTCCAGCGTCTTGCCGGCCGCCCAGGTCTTGCGGCCGTCGATCGGCAGGCCCGGCGGATTGGCCGCGAAACGCGGATAAGCCTGCGTCGTGACGATGTCGTAGACGGGCGTGAACGCGACGTCGTCGACCGAGCTGTAGAACAGCGCGATGTTCTTCGTGTGGCAGTCCGCGTTGCGCACGACGTAGTTGGTCAGCAAATGCCAGCCGAGCTGCTGGAGCTGCTGCCGCATGCTGTCGCGATCGAGCAGATAGGCGCGCGCGGCATTGAGCATTTTCTCGCTGGTCGAATTGTATTTTTCGTGCGGCGGCAAACCCAGCAGGCCGCACATGTCTTCGACGCCATACGCGGGCAGTCCTTGTGCATCGACGTCGAAGCGCTCGACCACCAGCGCCCGGCCATCGTCCGACATCTGCGTGCGCGCCACCGGCGCGACGCCGAGCCGTTCCAGCACGCGCATCGAGTAGAACTCGTTGAAGCCGAGGAACGGCGTGCTGTCGTCCGAGCCTTTGACGATGTGGCGGCTGGTTCGGATGGTCGGCTTGCCGAGCACCATCGGCGCGGCGGCGCCGGCCGCCTGTTCCTGCGGCGCGATGAACTTCGGCACGGCGCCCGAGATGGCCGCGCGCGCATATTCGCGCACGAGCTGCGCGAAATGATCGGCGGTGTTGTCGCCATGCAGAATGTCCTGAACGTCGAGCGCTTGCAGTTCGGTGCCGGGCGCGACGCCTTCGGGTGTTACGGTGACGCGGCCGATGCCCATCGCGCCGACCACCGCGAGCAACGACAGGTCGGTGCCGTCGAGCAACGGACCGAACTGCTCGCGGATCAGATTCAGCAGATAACCTTCAGGCAGGTTCTGCCGGAAAAACGGATGCAGGTCGCGCGGCCAGCGCCAGGCTTCTTCGCGCACCGGCATGGTCAGGCTGACGAAGTCGGCGGCGCGCGCGTCGGCGTTGTATTTGAGGACGTAGTCGTCGCGTTCGCGAAACAGCGTGGCGACGTTCCTGCCCAGCACCTGGACGTCGAGCCTCACTGGTTTGGCTCCGGGCTGCGTTGTTCAGCGAGGATGTCTTCCAGCGTGCGCCCATGCCCATGCGCGACGAACTTGAGGTCGTAGCCTGCCGCTTCGAGCAGACGCAGCAGCACGGACACGCTCATGTCGTTGCGGGCGAGCGTTTCCATGCGCGCGACGGTGGTGCGCGCCACGCCGGCGCGGCGCGCCAGTTCCTCTTGCGACAGGTTGTTTTCGCGCCGCAGCGCTTTCAGCATGTCCGATACGTCGGCGAGATGGGTCATATGTAGCCCTGGGGCATCAATTTCGGCAATTAGTATCCATATTGTAGCCCATGGGTTACAAAAACACTTTTGAAATTTGTGTCTCAAGGGCTACATTTTATCGATTTTCGAGAGTTTTTGTAGCCTAAGGGCTACATGTTGATGGGGGGACCGTCCTGACCCGTGCCCGGCCACGCCCTTCAGGACGAAAAAAAGCGGGCTTGCCGCTCGCGCGAAAAGCCCGCTTCATGCCGCTGCGTCGATAGGTAAGCCGAACCTCGCGTCCGGCCGCCGCGCTTACTTCGCCGCGCCTCCTTCGAACCAGGCCGCGATTTTCATGCGCTCGTCGTCGGTCATGTGCGTCACGTTGCCGAGCGGCATCGCCTTCAACGTCACGGCCTGCTGATAGATCCGCTGCGCGTTCTGCGAGATTTCATCGGGCGTATCCAGCAGCACGCCGGCCGGCGCGCTGCCCATCATCGTCGGATGCGCGGAGTGGCAGGCCACGCAGCGCTGTTGCAGCACGGGCGCGATGTCGGCCACCTTGACCGCCGGCGTGTTCGCGGCCTGCGCTTGCGGCACGAGCGGCTTCGGCATGGTCCAGAAGAGTGCGCAGAACATCAGCGCAATGCCGACGAGCGGCAGATACCACAGCACCTGGCCGCGGTGGCGCATCACGAAGAACTGGCGGATCAGCGCGCCCGCCAGCATGATGACCAGCAGCACGGCCCAGTTGTACGGATGCGTGTAGGTCATCGCGTAGTGGTTCGACAGCATCGCGAACACCACCGGCAGCGTGAAATACGTGTTGTGCACCGAGCGCTGCTTGCCGCGCTTGCCGTAGATCGGGTTCGGCGTGTCGCCTTTGAGCATCGCGTCGACCATCTTGCGCTGGCCCGGAATGATCACGAAGAACACGTTGGCCGACATGATCGTCGCCAGCATCGCACCCATGATCAGATAGGCCGCGCGGCCCGCGAAGATATGGCACGCGAGCCATGCTGCGATCACCACGTACACGCCGACGCAGATGCCGAGCACCTTGTCGCGATTGCCGAGGATGCGGCACAGCGAGTCGTACACGATCCAGCCGGCCGCGAGGAAGCCGATCGCCGATGCGACGGCGACCACCGGGCCCATGTCGAGCACGTTCTTATCGATGAGATACGTGGTCGGCGAGAACAGATACAGCACGGTGAAGAGGCCGAAGCCAGACAGCCACGTGGTGTACGACGGCCACTTCGACCAGTGCAGATCGTCGGGCATTTCCGGGGGCGCGACGGTGTACTTCTGCATGTTGTAGAAGCCGCCGCCGTGCACGTGCCACAGTTCGCCGAACACGCCGCGCCGGCGCTGGTTCGGGTCCTGCGGCGGTTTCAGGCTGTTGTCGAGCGCAACGAAATAGAACGACTCGCCGATCCAGGCAATCGCGGCGACGACGTGGAACCAGCGAATCGCCAGATTCAACCAGTCGGTGATAAAGCCTTCCATGACACTCCTCCACTTCTGATTCGTTGTACGCGCGATGACGTTCGGCGCCGCGCTGGACCCGTCTGACGGATCTCGGGCCGCCCGGGCTCACCGCGCTGACTGCGGGGTCGAAGACGCGGTGCGCTCAGTTCGCACGGCGTCGATTTGTTATGGGTCTCAGGTTCGTCGGGTCGGGAGAGGCCATGTGCGTTCGAATACGTTTCGCGGGTGCTCGCGAGGCATCAGGAAAGTGCCGGCGAGCATCTGCGCAATGCAATCGGACATGGCCGGCGCCAACGCCTTCTAGCTGCCTCGATACGTGCTGTACGACCACGGCGACACCAGCAGCGGGACGTGATAATGCGCAGCGGCGTCGGCCACGCCGAAGCGCAGCACCACACGATCGACGAAACGCGGCTCCGGCACCTTCGTGCCGATCGACGCGAAGTAGTCGCCCGCGCCGAACACGAGTTCGTATTCGCCCGCGACGAGCGCGTCGCCCTCCAGCAGCGGCGCGTCGCAGCGGCCGTCGTCATTGGTGATGGTGGTTTTGAGCGCGCGGCGCGTGTCGCCCGCCAGCGCGAAGAGTTCGACCTTGATGCCCGCGCCGGGACGGCCGTTCGCGGTGTCGAGCACATGGGTAGTGAGCTTTCCCATTCGCAATTTTCCTTGTGTGTTTGCGAGGTTTCGGCGGCAGCCCGATCCAGATACGTTTGCGGCGGATCGAGGCTCCACGTCAGTGGCTACATACCCGTCGGCGAATTGAAGCGAGCGCCGTGGCAGCCATTGTAAAAAGGTTGTTCCGTTCAGCGCGCGCGAGATAGGAAAGATAATACCTGGCGCATGTTGGACAACCCGACGAAAGTCGCAACGAGTCGCTTGCGTCGACTGCTGCGCGTCGCTTCGATCGTAGCGGCGCCAAAAAAGGCCCACTATATCGATAGCCTGAACTTGGGTATCGCATTGGCGCGAGTTGCCATGCTTATTTTGGCCGTCGAAGGTTACACCTGTGCGCCGCAGCGCAGACGAGCCGGCTGCGGCACACCCCGAAGACGGCGAAGCACGCCGGGTAACCGGGCCAACGGCGTTCGACGGGACGCGGCGGCGCGGTTGGCGGGCCGCCACATCGCGTTCGAGCGGCTTTGCACGGAAGTACTGAAGCGGAGAAAACGAATGACGATGGAACAGGTGGCACACCAGTCGGGTAAGCCGAAGAAAACGATGCTGGTCAAGCACGCGGACGTGCTGGTCACGATGGACGGCGCGAGGCGCGAACTGCGCGACGGCGGTCTGTATATCGAGGACAACCGCATCGTCGCGGTCGGGCCGACGGCGCAGTTGCCGCCCACCGCCGACGAAGTGCTCGACATGCGCGGTCACCTGGTCATCCCGGGCCTCGTGAATACGCATCACCACATGTATCAGAGCCTCACACGCGCGTTGCCCGCCGCGCAGAACGCAGAGCTGTTCGGCTGGCTCACGAATCTGTACAAGGTGTGGGCGAATCTCACGCCGGAGATGATCGAAGTCTCGACGCTGACGGCGATGGCCGAACTGCTGCTGTCCGGTTGCACGACGTCGAGCGACCATCTGTATATCTATCCGAACGGCAGCCGGCTCGATGACAGCATCGCGGCGGCACGGCGGATCGGCATGCGGTTTCATGCGGCGCGCGGCAGCATGAGCGTCGGGCAGAAGGACGGCGGCTTGCCGCCGGATTCGGTGGTCGAGCGCGAAGCGGACATCCTGAAGGATACGCAGCGGCTGATCGAGACGTATCACGATGAAGGGCGCTACGCGATGCTGCGCGTGGTCGTCGCGCCGTGCTCGCCGTTTTCGGTGAGCCGCGAGCTGATGCGCGAGTCGGCGGCGATGGCGCGTCAGTATGGCGTGTCGCTGCATACGCACCTCGCGGAGAACGTCAACGATGTCGCATACAGCCGCGAGAAGTTCGGCATGACGCCCGCCGAGTATGCGGAAGATCTCGGTTGGGTCGGCCACGATGTGTGGCACGCGCACTGTGTGCAACTCGACGACGCGGGCATCGAGCTGTTCGCGCGCACGGGCACCGGGGTGGCGCACTGTCCGTGTTCGAACATGCGGCTTGCATCGGGCATCGCGCCGGTCAAGCGGATGCGTCTCGCGGGCGTGCCGGTGGGGCTGGGCGTCGACGGCTCGGCTTCGAACGACGGCGCGCAGATGGTCGCCGAAGTGCGCCAGGCGCTGCTGTTGCAGCGGGTCGGTTTCGGGCCCGACGCGATGACCGCGCGCGACGCATTGGAGATCGCGACGCTGGGCGGCGCGAAAGTGCTCAATCGCGACGACATCGGCGCGCTCGCGCCGGGCATGGCGGCGGACTTCGTGTCGTTCGATCTGCGTCAGCCGCTGTTTGCGGGCGCGTTGCACGACCCGGTCGCGGCGCTGGTGTTCTGCGCGCCTTCGCAGGTGAGCCATAGCGTAATCGGCGGCAAGGTGGTGGTGAAAGACGGCCAGTTGACGACGTTGGAACTCGGGCCGGTCATCGAGCAGCACAACCGGCTGGCGAAGACGCTTTACGAAGCGGCGGCGTAGAAGAGAAAAGCGAAGAGAAAAGCGGGGAGCGCGGGCGAACAGGGCGCAGGGATGCCGTCGTCATGCACGGTACACGCCCGCCACCCGCGTAACAGGCTGCGCAACGAGCCGTCAGGGTTTGTCGATCAACGTCCTGGTCGCTTCGGCGACCAGACTGCGCAGCCAGCGCACTTCGTCGGAGTAATGCACGCGTTCGTGCCACAGCTGGTAGTACTGCATGGGCGGGAAATCGAGCGGCGCGGGCACCACGGTCAGCGGCAGGAACTTCGCGTAGTAATCGGCAAAGAGGCGCGTCGTTGTGAAGATCAGATCGGATTTGATCAGCACGTACGGCGCCAGATTGAAGTACGGCAACGTGACGACCACGTGACGCTTCAGGCGCTCGCGCGCGAGATGCACGTCGATCGCGCCGCGCTGGCCCACCGAATAAGGCGTCGGCGCGAGATGCGGGGCGTTCAGGTACTGGTCGAGCGTGAGGCCGCCGCGTTTGGCGAACGGATGGGTGGTGCTCATCAGGCAGACGATCTGATCGACGAACAGATTCGACAGATGCAACTGCTCCGGCGGCTCCGGCCAGTTGCCGACCACGATGTCGAGCTTGCCGTCCTCGAGCGCGAGTTCGTAGTCGAAGGCGGGACCGAGCGAGTGAAATTCGAGCGTCGCGTTCGGCGCGGCCTGGCGAAAACGTTCGACCACCGTCGGCACGAACAGCACGTTGAGGTAGTCGGGGCAGCCGATCCGGTAGCAACGGATCGAGGTCGCCGGATCGAAGTTGTGCTGCTGGAACTTGATGCGTTCGATTTCGCGCAGCGCGTTCTGCACAGGCTCGAGCAGGCGCAGGCCGTACTCGGTCGGCACCATGCCGGATTTGCCGCGCACCAGCAGCGGGTCGCCGGTGATGTCGCGCAGCCGGCGCAGCGCCGCGCTGATTGCAGGTTGCGACTGATTCAGTTTGACGGCCGCGCGGGTGACGCTGCGCTCCATCAACAAGGTGTGCAAGACGCGCAGTAGGTACGTATCGATCGCCTCGCGTTGCTGGCTCATGACTTCTCCGAAATATATGTTCTGGCTGATCGAACGGGCGTGGGGGTATATGCGTTTTAATATGAACGAAAAACGACGTCAAGGGTGGCATACCCGCAGAGCGCGCTGCGGCGCGGGTTTGCGGGAATTTTGATGGCTCGACTGAGCGGGTCGAATTAGGTATTGTCATCCGGTTGTGGTGACGGATCGTCCGCCGGCAAGGTGGGCGGACGCGCCGGAACCGGTAGTCACTGACGCACTACGGAATCACATGAGCGACTCTTCTTATAGCGACGGCGCCGCCGCGCAGCCGGCACCGAGGCCGACCCAGACGGCACCCCGGGCGGCGCCCCGGCTGATGCTCCAGGGCATCAGCAAACAATACCCGGCAGTGCGCGCCAACGACGACGTCAGGTTGATCGTCGCCCCGGGCGAAATCCACGCGGTGCTCGGCGAAAACGGCGCCGGCAAAAGCACGCTGATGAAGATCATCTACGGCGCGGTGCGGCCCGACGCCGGTGAGATTCGCTGGGAAGGCGAGGTGGTGGAGATCGCGAACCCGGCGGCGGCGCGCAAGCTCGGCATCGGCATGGTGTTCCAGCATTTTTCGCTGTTCGAGACGCTCACGGTCGGCGAAAACATCGCGCTCGCACTCGACGAACCGTTCGATCTGAAGACGCTTGCCAAACGCATCCGCGAAGTCTCGGCCGACTACGGGCTCGACATCGACCCGCAGCGTCACGTGCACAGCCTGACGGTGGGCGAGCGGCAGCGCGTCGAGATCGTGCGCTGTCTGCTGCAGAATCCGCGCCTCCTGATCATGGACGAGCCGACTTCGGTGCTGACCCCGCAAGCGGTGAGAAAGCTCTTCGCGACGCTGCGCCGGCTGGCGGCCGAAGGCTGCAGCATTCTCTACATCAGCCACAAGCTCGACGAAATCCAGGAACTGTGCGACAGCGCGACGGTGATGCGCGGCGGCCGTGTGACGGGTCACGTGAAGCCGAAGGGCGAGACGCATGCGTCGCTCGCGCAGTTGATGGTCGGCCATTCGCTGCCCGATTACACGCGCCGCGAGCACAATCCGGGCGCCGTGCTGCTCGACGTGAAGCAGTTGTCGGTGGAGAGCGACGACCCGTTCGGCACGTCGCTGCACGACGTGTCGTTCGGCGTGCATGCGGGCGAGATTTTCGGCATCGCGGGCGTGTCGGGCAACGGCCAGGCGGAGTTGCTCTCGGCGCTGTCCGGTGAAAAACGCGGCGTGCGCGCCGACGCGGTCACGATTTGCGGCAAGGCGGCCGGGCGTCTCGGCGCGGGCGGCCGGCGCGCGCTCGGTTTCGGCTTCGTGCCGGAGGAGCGCCTGGGCCGTGGCGCGGTGCCGGCGATGTCGCTATCGGAGAACGCGCTGCTCACCGCGCATCGTCAGCAGATGGTGAGTTCGGGCTGGATCAGGGCGGGCGCGATGCGTGCGTTCGCCAAGCGCTGCATCGACGCGTTCGATGTGCGTTGCGGCGGCCCGGACGCGCTCGCGCAAAGCCTGTCCGGCGGCAATCTGCAGAAATACATCATGGGGCGCGAAATCCTGCAGGCGCCCAAAGTGCTGGTGGTCGCGCAGCCGACATGGGGTGTCGACGTCGGCGCGGCGGCGTTCATCCGTCAGCAGCTGCTCGATCTGGCGGCGCGCGGCGTCGCGATTCTGGTGATCTCGGAGGAACTGGAAGAGCTGTTCGACATCTGCGATCGCCTCGCGGTGCTCGCCGGCGGCCGGCTCTCGCCGGTACGCGCGACGGGGGCGACCAATGCCGAGGAAATCGGCCGCTGGATGGCGGGTCTGTTCGGCGGGCGCGAGGGCGCGGCGCCGTCGGCGGAACAGGCGGCGCACGCGTAAAGCGCGCGAGGCGAGAAGAGGCGAGCCGCGTCGTTCGAGCTTCACAACCAGAACCAATAACTCACACGCTACCCATGATTCTTCCTTATCGACTCGAAGCACGTACGACGCCCTCGCGCACGATGCAGTTCGCCGTGCCGCTGATCGCCGCGTTGCTCACGCTCGCGATCGGCTTTCTGATTTTCAGCCTCGTGGGCCGCGATCCCTTGCAGGCGATGCACGCGTTTTTCATCGAACCGCTGTCGAGCGTGAACGGCTGGTCCGAACTGCTGCTGAAGGCGTCGCCGCTGTGCCTGATCGGCCTCGGCCTCGCGATCGGCTATCGCGCCAACGTCTGGAACATCGGCGCGGAAGGGCAGATGCTGCTCGGCGGCATCGCCGCAAGCGGCGTCGCGATCTATTTGGATCAAGCCACCGGCTGGTGGATCCTGCCGACCATGATGATCGCCGGTGTGCTCGGCGGCATGGCGTGGGCGGCGATTCCCGCACTGCTCAAGAGCCGCTTCAACACCAACGAAATTCTCGTGAGCCTGATGCTCACGTACGTGGCCACGCAACTGCTGATCTATCTGGTGAGCGGCCCGTGGCGCGATCCGCAGGGCATGAATTTCCCGCTTTCGGAGATGTTCAGCGGCGATGCGCTATTCCCGACGCTCTACGGCGACTGGCACTGGAAATGGCTGCGCGGCACGCGGCTGAACGCGTCGGTGTTCGTCACGCTGATCGCGATCCCGCTCGTGTGGCTCTTCATGCGCAAGAGTTTCGCGGGCTACCGGATGAACGTCGGCGGCCTCGCGCCGCTTGCCGCGCGCTATGCGGGCTTCTCCGACAAGAAAACCATCTGGACGTCGCTGCTGATCAGCGGCGGTCTCGCGGGTCTCGCCGGAATGGGCGAGATCGCCGGTCCGATCGGCCAGCTGCAGGCGACCTGGTCGCCGGGCTACGGCTTCACGGCGATCATCGTCGTGTTCGTCGGACGGCTGCATCCGGTCGGCATCGTGCTCGCGAGTCTCCTGATGGCCTTGCTGTATCTCGGCGGCGAAGCGGTGCAGACCTCGATGCAATTGCCGCAGGCGCTTTCCGGCGTGTTCCAGGGGCTGTTGCTGTTCTGCCTGCTGGGTGCCGACCTGTTCGTGAACTACCGTGTGCGCCGCCGCTCGCTGGCCGCCGCTCACTAATCAGGCTCACCAACCAGGCTCACTGATCTTTTCGCCGGACTTCCATGGATATTCAACAAGCCAGCGCGCTCACCTCGAGCGCCGTCACCGCCGCGATCCCGCTGATGTTCGCGGGCGCGGGCGAACTCGTCACCGAAAAGTCGGGCGTACTCAACCTCGGCGTCGAAGGCATGATGCTGATGGGCGCCGTGACCGGCTACGCGGTCACGACGATTACCGGCAACCCGTGGGTCGGCGTGCTCGCCGCGATCGGCGCCGGTCTCGCGATGTCGCTGCTGTTCGCGTTTCTCACGCTGACCATGCTCGCCAACCAGGTCGCCACCGGCCTCTCGCTGACAATCTTCGGCATTGGCCTGTCGGCCTATGTCGGCAAGCCGTACACGTCGGCCGCGGTGCGCGCGACCATCGACACGTGGACCATTCCCGGTCTCTCCAAGATTCCCGTGCTCGGCCCCGCGCTCTTCAGCCTCACGCCGCTCGATTACCTGGCGTTCCTGATGTTCGCCGTGATCGGCTGGTTTCTGTACCGCACGCGCGCCGGGCTGGTGCTGCGCTCGGTCGGCGAATCGCCGCAGGTCGCGCACTCGGTCGGCTTTCCGGTGATCGGCGTGCGCTACGGCGCGGTGGCCTTCGGCGGCGGCATGGCGGGGCTCGCGGGCGGCTACTATTCGATCGTGAATCTGCATCTGTGGCAGGAGAACCTGACCTCGGGCCGCGGCTGGATCGCGCTCGCACTGGTGGTGTTCGCGACGTGGCGCCCCGGGCGCCTCCTGATCGGCGCGCTGCTGTTCGGCGCGGTGACCGGCCTGCAGTTTTATGCGCAGGCGATCGGCGTGCCCGTGCCGACGCAATTCCTCGCGATGCTGCCGTATGTCGCGACGGTCGTCGTGCTGGTGCTGATCTCGCGCAATCCGAACACGATCCGTCTGAATGCGCCGGCATCGCTCGGCAAGCCGTTTTTCTCGGCGGGCTGATCGGGCAGCCCGCGACCCTACGTTTCCTATTATTCGACCAACACGACAACAGGACCCAACATGAAGAGAAGAAATCTGCTGACCGCTTTCGCGTGGGGCGCGGCTTCGCTCGCGCTCGCAGCGCCGCTCGCGCAAACCGCGCAGGCCGCCGACGCGCCGGGTGTCGCGTTCGTCTATCTCGGCAATCCGGGCGATGCCGGCTGGACCTTCGCGCACGACCAGGGCTCGCGCGAAGCGGAAGCGAAGTTCGGCAACAGGATCAAGATCACGCGCGTCGAGAACGTGCCGGAATCGGCGGACTCGGAGCGCGTGTTCCGCGATCTGGCGAACAAGGGCAACAAGATCATCATCGGCACGAGCTTCGGCTTTCAGGACTTCCAGCTGAAGGTCGCGAAGGATTTCCCGGACGCCGTGTTCCTGCACGCGACCGGCTACAAGAAGGCGCCGAACTTCGGCACCTACGACGTGCGCATGTACCAGGGCGCGTATCTGGCCGGCGTCGCCGCGGGCTACGTGACGAAGACCAACACGCTCGGCTTTGTCGCGTCGGTGCCGATTCCGGAAGTGGTGCGCAACATCAATGCGTACACGCTCGGCGCGCGCTCGGTGAATCCGAAGGTGCATACGAAGGTCATCTGGATCAACAGCTGGTTCGATCCGGGCAAGGAAAAGCAGGCGGCTGAAACGCTGATCGGCCAGGGCGCCGACGTGCTGCTGCAGAACACCGATTCGAGCGCGACGCTCGCCACCGCGTCGGAAAAACACGTGCATGCGTTCGGCTGGGATTCGGACATGAAGAAGTTCGGTCCTGAAGCGCATCTCGGTTCGGTGGTCGCGCACTGGGGCGTGTATTACAACGCGGCGATCCAGCAGGTGCTGGACGGCAAGTGGAAGAACGATCCGGTGTGGTGGGGCATTCCGCAGAAGGCCGTCAACCTGGAGAATCTGAACACCTCGGCGATTTCGGCCGACGCGCAGAAGCAGGTCGCCGCGAAGCGCGACGAACTGGCGGGCGGCAAGTGGGACGTGTTCACCGGCCCGATCAAGGATCAGTCCGGTGCGGTGAAGGTGCCGGCCGGCAAGACGCTGACCGATCCGGAACTGCAACGTCTGAACTGGTACGTGGAAGGCGTGGACGGTTCGCTGCCGAAGTAAAGCGTCACGCTGAGCCGCTGCTGCCCGGCGCTGCACGCGTGGCTTCGCGATCGACCAGGCGGCGGTCCCGGCAACCGCTGCTTTGAGGAGCTGCGTCCAGTACGGACGCAGCTTTTTTTGTTGCGGACCGGGCGCTAGCGGGGCGCTCACGTTTTGCGCACATGCCAGGCCTGTGCCGCTGACCTGTCAACGCGCGCCGGCCCCCAGCGCCGGTTGCCGCAGTTGCGTTATTCGATCCGCAAGCCAACCTTGATCGTCACCTGCCAGTGGGTGACCTTGTCGTCTTCGATCTGGCCCCGCGTTTCCGTGACTTCGAACCAGTGCAGATTGCGCAAGGACTTCGACGCTTTGGCAATCGCGGTCTTGACGGCGTCGTCGCTCGATACCGTCGACGAGCCGGTTAGTTCGATCTGTTTGTAGACGTGGTCTGACATGAGCTTCCTCCTTGGTCTTCGTTGGTGTCCAGAAAGTATAGGCAACGGGAAACGCGGCACGTGTGGCACGTGTGGCACATGCGGTGGCAAACGCGCTGGCAAATGCGCTGGCACACGCGGCACGCGGCCGGCCTATCGGCCAGCAGTGCCGCACGTCGTGTGCCCGGTAGCCGGTGACGGTGCGCGGCCGTTATCATGTCCGCGCAACTCAATCCGACAGCCGACGAGGTTCGAAAGTGGAAATTGGTTTTTGCGGTCCCGGCCTGATGGGCGCGCCGATGATCCGGCATCTGCTGCGCGCGGGGCATACCGTGCATGTGTGGAATCGCACGCGGGCCAAGGCCGAAGCGCTGGTGGCGGAGGGCGCGCGCGTCGCCGATACGCCGCGTGAGCTGGCCCTGCGCTGCGAAGCGGTGCTGCTGTGCGTCGCCGACGCGGCGGCGGTGGAGGAGACCGTGTTCGGCGCAGCGGGGCTGTTGAGCGGCGATGCGGCCGAACTGGTCCGGCTGCGCTGGATCGTCGATCACTCGAGCATTCCGCCGGCCGCGACGCGCGCGTTCGCGCAGCGCGCGGCGGCGCTGGCCGCTTCGTTCGCATCGACGTTCGCATCGACGTCCGCAGCGACGTCCGCGGCGGCGCAGCAGGGCGCGGGTGAGGCGCGCGTCGGCTGGATCGATGCGCCGGTGTCGGGCGGCGTCGCCGGCGCGAACGCCGGCACGCTGGCGGTCATGGCGGGCGGCACGGCGAGCGATGTCGCGGCCGTCAAGCCGCTGCTCGATGCCTACGCGTCGCGCGTCACGCATATGGGCGAAGTCGGCGCGGGCCAAACCGCGAAGCTGTGCAATCAGACCATCGTCACGGCGACGCTGGCCGCGATCGCCGAGGCGGTCAGCCTCGCGCAGCGCAGCGGCCTCGACGCGGCGAAACTGACCGAGGGGCTCGCCGGCGGCTGGGCCGACTCCGTGCTGTTGCAGATCTTCGTGCCGCGCATGACGCAGACCGGCCTCGCGCCGATCGGCGCATTGCGCACCTTCCAGAAGGACATCGACACGGTCGCGGCCACCGCCTACGAGACCGGCACACCGATGCCGGTGTCGTCGACGGTCCAGCAATTGTTGCGGCTGGGCGCGGCGATGGGGCTTGCCGAGGCCGATCTGTCTGCCTTCATCGACGTTTTGCAGACGCCGCGCGGCGCCGCGGGCGGGTAACACGAAGTGCGCGGCGAGGTGCGTGCGGGTTGAATTCGCGATAACCTGCTAAAATATTGGGTTTTTCGCCGATATCACATTCAAAGGGACGCGCCGTGCTGTCTACCGCCAACATCACCATGCAATTCGGGCCGAAGCCCCTCTTCGAGAACATCTCGGTCAAATTTGGGGGAGGCAACCGCTATGGCCTGATCGGTGCGAACGGTTGCGGCAAATCCACCTTCATGAAGATTCTGGGTTCCGACCTGGAGCCGAGTTCGGGCAACGTGATGCTCGAACCGAACATTCGCCTCGGTAAATTGCGCCAGGACCAGTTCGCGTACGAAGACGTGCGCGTGCTCGACGTCGTGATGATGGGCCACGCCGAAATGTGGGCCGCGATGACCGAGCGCGACGCGATCTACGCGAACCCCGATGCCACCGACGACGACTACATGCACGCAGCCGAACTCGAAGCGAAGTTCGCCGAATTCGACGGCTACACCGCCGAAGCGCGCGCGGGCGAACTGCTGCTCGGCATCGGCATCGCGATCGAAGACCACAACGGCCCGATGAGCAACGTGGCGCCTGGCTGGAAGCTGCGCGTGCTGCTCGCGCAGGCGCTGTTCTCGAAGCCGGACGTCCTGCTGCTGGACGAACCGACCAACAACCTGGACATCAACTCGATCCGCTGGCTGGAAGACGTGCTCAACCAGTACAACTCGACGATGATCATCATCTCGCACGATCGACACTTCCTGAACCAGGTCTGCACACACATGGCCGACATGGACTTCGGCACGCTGAAGGTCTATCCGGGCAACTACGACGACTACATGCTGGCGAGCACGCAGGCGCGCGAGCGTCAGCAGAACGCGAACGCGAAGGCGAAGGAACGCGTCGCCGACCTGCAGGACTTCGTGCGCCGCTTCTCGGCGAACAAGTCGAAGGCGCGTCAGGCCACCAGCCGTCTGAAGATGATCGACAAGATCAAGATCGAGGAATTCAAGCCGTCGTCGCGGCAGAATCCGTTCATCCGCTTCGAATACGAGAAGAAGCTGCACAACATCGCAGTGGTGGCCGAGAAGATTTCGAAGAAGTACGAGCGCACCATCTTCAACGACTTCAGCATCAGCGTGCAGCCGGGCGAGCGGATCGCGATCATCGGCGAGAACGGCGCGGGCAAGACCACGCTGCTGCGCTCGCTGCTCGGCAAGCTCGAGCTCGATCACGGCAACGTGAAGTGGGCGGAGAACGCGAACGTGGGCTACATGCCGCAGGACACGTACGAAGAGTTTCCGAACGACGTCACGCTGATGGACTGGATCGACGGCTACCGCCAGGAAGGCGACGACGAGCAGATGGTGCGTGGCACGCTCGGCCGCCTGCTGTTCAACGCGGACGACATCCGCAAGTCGGTCAAGGTGCTGTCGGGCGGCGAGAAGGGCCGCATGATCTGGGGCAAGCTGATGCTGGGCCGCCACAACGTGCTGCTGATGGACGAGCCGACCAACCACATGGACATGGAATCGATCGAGTCGCTGCAGATCGCCCTCGACAAGTTCGAAGGCACGCTGATTTTCGTGTCGCACGACCGCGAGTTCGTGAGCGGCCTCGCGAACCGCATCATCGAAGTGAAAACCGATGGCACGTTGAACGACTTCGGCGGCAACTACGAAGACTTCCTGCTGAGCCAGGGCGTGCAGTAAGCGTCATCGGCGCACGCGCGACCGGCATGACATTGCATCGCAAAGCCCGCTTCTTCGAAGCGGGCTTTTTTATTGGGCGTGCGGCGTATCGTCTCGTATTGCATTGAGTATTCGCTTCGGATGATCGGCATCAATCAGATACCACGCACACCACCTCCATTCGCGGCCGTATTGACCTGACGCAAAGGCCCCCGCGCCCGAAGCTCGATTATCAAACCTTTGATAATTCATCATCGGGCCAGTCATGCTCAATTCTCACTCCTTCCCGCCGCTGGTGATCCGCGGCCGCCCGCTGCTGCCGATCGTGCAAGGCGGCATGGGCGTCGGCGTCTCGGCTCACCGGCTCGCCGGCAGTGTCGCCCGCGAAGGGGCGCTCGGCACCATCGCCAGTATCGATCTGCGCCACCATCATCGCGACCTGGTGGAACTCTGCCGTCAGTTCCCCGATACGGCGACGCTCGAACACGCGAACCTCACCGCGCTCGCGCGTGAAATCCGCGCGGCCAGAACGCTCGGCGAAGGCCGCGGCATGATTGCCGTCAACGTGATGAAAGCGGTCAGCGCGCAGGCCGACTACGTGCGCGTGGCCTGCGAGAGCGGCGCCGACGCGATCGTGATGGGCGCGGGCCTGCCGCTCGATTTGCCCGATATGACCGCGGCGCACGACATTGCGCTGATCCCGATCCTGTCGGATAGCCGCGGCGTCGCACTCGTGCTGAAGAAGTGGATGAAGAAAGGCCGCTTGCCCGACGCCGTCGTGATCGAGCATCCGGCCCATGCGGGCGGGCATCTCGGCGTCGGCAACCTCGCCGATCTGCACGACCGGCGCTTCGACTTCCTGCGCGTGCTCGAAGAACTCGAGACCGTATTCACGTCGCTTGGCCTCAAGCGTCAGGACGTGCCGTTGATCGCCGCGGGCGGCATCAACAGTCACGAGGCCGTGCGTGAGCTGCTGAACGCGGGTGCGAGCGGCGTGCAACTGGGCACGCCGTTCGCCGTCACCGAGGAAGGCGACGCGCATCCGAACTTCAAGCGCGTGCTGGCCGAAGCGACCCCCGAGGACATCGTCGAATTCGTCAGCGTAACGGGTTTGCCCGCGCGCGCCGTGAAGACGCCTTGGCTGATGCGCTATCTGCGCCACGAAGCGAAAATCCGCGAGAAGGTCGGCGCGCGCAAACACGCATGTCCCACCGCGCTCGAATGCCTGAACGTGTGCGGTTGGCGCGACGGCATCGAAAAGTTCGGCCACTTCTGCATCGACACGCGACTGGCCGCAGCCTTGCGCGGCGACGTCGCCAACGGGCTGTTCTTTCGCGGCCGAGAAGCATTGCCGTTCGGCACGGCGATTCGCAGCGTTCACGATCTGATCGAACTGCTGCTGACCGGCGCGACGCGACCGGCTGTCGCAGGGCGCTGGTCGTTCTCGCTGGGTTGATGCGGGTCAACGCGCGGCCCGATGGGAGCTTCGACAATCCCCGCACGACATCGACATTCATCACACGGGGAAGCACATGAAGTACTCACTCAGAAAAAAAATCAACGCCGCCGCTGTTGCAGCGAGTCTGCTCTGCGCGGCCGCGCTGGCACCGCAGGCACGGGCCGCCGGCGACGACGCGATGAGCGGCATTCACGCCGGCGACGTGCTGGTGCGTCTGCGCGCGATCAGCATCATTCCGAACGTGAGCACGAGCCAGACGCTGACGGCGCTCAACGTGGGCGTCAACAATGCGATCGTGCCCGAGCTGGATCTGACCTACATGATCCGCGACGAACTCGGCGTCGAGCTGATTCTCGCCACGTCGCGCCATCAGGTGACGTCGAGCCTTGGGGGGCTCGGCGGCGTGAACGTGCTGCCGCCCACGCTATTGCTGCAATATCACTTCAATCACGCGGGGCGCATTCGTCCGTATCTGGGCGCGGGTTTGAACTACACGCTGTTCTACAACAACGGCCTGAGCGCGGGCGGCCAGCCTATCTCGATCAGCAATCACAGCTTCGGTCCCGCGTTGCAAGCCGGTATTGACGTGCAGGTGACCAGGTCACTGTTCGTGAACGCAGACATCAAGAAGATCTGGATGCACACGGACGCGTCGCTCGGCGGTCAGTCGCTCGGCAGGTTGAGCATCGATCCGGTGATCGTCGGTCTGGGTGTCGGTATGAAGTTCTGATGACGGCGCGGCGCTCGCCGTGTACGGCTCGCCAAAAGAAACGCCGGGAGGGATCCCGGCGTTGTTTATGGTCGCAAGCTGTGCGGGCGCCGGGCCTATAGCGGCACCAAAGACCGCGCGAGACTTTAGAGCTTGTCGTGCTGAAAGCGCATCGCGGTGCCTTCCTGCTCGATGCGCACCCACACGGCGCGCTTTTCCTCGTCGCTCAGGAACACCCAGTTGGACACTTCGGTGGCGGTGCGGCCACAGCCTTTGCAGACGTCGTCGAAGAGGGTTGAACACACGCCGATGCACGGGCTGTCGGGAAGATCGTGGAGATTCGAAGACATCGGAAACCTTGGCGCGTAAAGACGAAGTTCCGCTATGTTATCCGATGCGCGGCATGCGCCTCGCAGCAGCAGGCAGTGCAAACGAGCTTTGTCCATGCCCAGGCCCGTCGCCACCCTCAGCCTCACGTCCGCCCGGAAGCAAAGGTCGCACGGACCGCTTCTCTCACCGCCAGGCTGCGCACGCGCTGCGTCATCCGCCCAACGCCAGCTGCCACAGCAGCGCGCCGTTGAGCACGATGATGAACGCCGCGGACAGCCACGCCAGCGCGAGCGGCACGCCGCGCACGCGCCAGCCGCGCATCAGGCCCGCGTCCGACGTGTAGCGGATCAACGGCACGACGGCGAGCGGCAATTGCAGGCTCAGCACCACCTGGCTCGCCACCAGCAGCTGGTTGGAACCGTGCTGGCCGAACAGCGCGACCGCGAACAGCGCCGGCCCGATCGCCAGTGCGCGGGTGAGCAGCGCGCGTTTCCAGCGCGGCAGGCGGATCTGCAGAAAGCCTTCCATCACCGCCTGACCCGCCAGCGTCCCGGTGACGGTCGCGCTCAGGCCGCAGGCGAGCAGCGCCGCCGCGAACAGAATGCTGGCCCAGTGCGTGCCGACGAGCGGCGCGATCAGCCGGTGGGCGTCGGCGAGATCGGTGACGTCGCGATAGCCGCTCGTATAAAACACCGCGGCGGCCACGATCAGCAGCGCCGCGTTGATCACGAAAGCGAACGCCAGCGACGCGAACGTATCGATGTTGACGACCTGCAACGCGGCCTTGATCTGCGCGTCGCTGCCTTCCGGCGCGTGGTGCTTGACGAGTGCCGAATGAAGATAGAGGTTGTGCGGCATCACCGTCGCGCCGACGATGCCCGCCGCGAGCCACACCATGCCGGCGTTCCTCAGCAGCTCGACGCTCGGCGCGGCGCCGGCGAGCGCCGCGTGCCAGTCGGGCCGCGCCAGCGCCAGCTGTACGACGAAGCACAGGCCGACGAAGCCGATCAGCGCCGCGATCACCGCTTCGAGCTTGCGACCACCTTTCTGCTGGAGCGCGAGCAGTGCGAACGTGCACACCGCCGACATCAGTACGCCGACCGTCAGCGACACTCCGAGCAGCAGTTGTAACGCGACGGCACTGCCGACCACCTCGGCGACGTCGCACGCGATGATCGCGACCTCGCTGGTCAGCCAGAGGAAAAGGGTGCCGCGCCGGCCGGTGCGCTCGCGGCAGACCTGCGCGAGATCGCGCCCGGTCACGACGCCCAGCCGCGACGACAGCCATTGCAGCAGCATCGCCATCACGCTCGCCAGCAGCACCACGCCGAGCAGCCGGTAGCCGTAGCCGGCGCCGGCGCCGAGCGCGGTCGCCCAGTTGCCGGGGTCGATATAGCCGACCGCGATCAGCGCGCCGGCGCCGACGAACGAAAACCAGTGCGCCGGACGGCGCGGACCGTCGTCCGGCAGACGCCGGCGGCGGTTGGGCCGTAGTGCGAAGGGATTGGTGTTCATCGATGCCTGAGGTTCAGGACTGCATGCTCACGCAAGCCACGTGCCCAACGCGCAAGCGTCGGCGGCGCGTGGGGCCGGGCAGACATGGCGGGACCGGTGAACGAGCGGCGCTGCGCCGGCTGCCGGGCCTCCAGTTGCTATTGTGCACCGTCGGCCGGCGCACGGCGCATACGCCGGCCGGGACTTCGCGGCACCTCGCCCGCCGAAAGCCGAAAGCCGAAAGCCGAAAGCCGAAAGCCGAAAGCCGAAAGCCGAAAGCCGAAAGCCGAAAGCCGAAAGCAGGGAACCCGGAGCCGCCTGCCAGCAAGATGTGCCGCTCCCATCGACCACCAGCCGCCTCATGACAAGAGCGCGCCTACGCCCCAGCCAGCTCGACCCGACAGCCGGATAACGACAAAGCCGCGCCCGTGGCATTTTTTCGGGTAGACACGCGCCGATAACCCGCTAAAATTGCGGCCATTTTCCAGCGGTGCGGCCTGCGCTGTACCGTTTGCGCGACAGCGCGGCGTTTTTTTTGGACCGCGCAATAATTGATGATAGTTTTCGAGGTTTTCAGGGGAGCCGTGTGCGCAATGCCACGGCGTGAGTGACCACGGTCGGCGCGAGCGGGCCAAGATCGGAGAACGGGATGAAAAGACGGGTAGTGGGGCACATGGCGGCGCTGATCCTGTGTGCGGCGGCGTGGTTGACGGCCGCTGCGAAAGACACGCAGCTGAACGTGTATAACTGGTCCGATTACATCGCCAAGGACACCATTCCGAATTTCACCAAACAGAGCGGCGTCCAGGTCAAGTACGACAACTACGACAGCGACGACACGCTGCAGGCGAAGCTCCTCACCGGCCATTCCGGCTACGACATCGTCGTGCCGACCAGCAACTACGCAGGCAAGCAGATCGCCGCGGGCATCTTCGAGCCGCTCGACAAGTCGAAGCTGCCGAACCTGAAGTACCTCGACCCGTCGCTGATGGCGCTGGTGGCCGGCGCGGATCCGGGCAACAAGTACACGGTGCCCTGGGCGTACGGCACGACCGGTCTCGCTTACAACGTCACCAAGGCGCAGCAGATTCTCGGCAAGAACACGCCGCTCGATAGCTGGGACATCCTGTTCAAGCCGGAAAACATTTCGAAGCTGAAAGCCTGCGGCGTGTCCGTGCTCGATGCGCCGGACCAGATGTTCGCCGCCGCATTGCACTACATGGGCAAGGACCCGATGAGCACGAACCCGGACGACTACCGCGCCGCGCTCGCCATGCTCAAGAAAATCCGCCCGTACATCACGCAGTTCAACTCGTCGGGCTATATCAACGACCTGGTCGGCGGCGACGTGTGCTTTGCGTACGGCTGGTCGGGCGACGTCGTGATCGCCAAGCATCGCGCGCTCGAAGCGAAGAAGCCGTACAAGATCGAGTACTTCATTCCGAAGGGCGGCGCGCCGGTCTGGTTCGACGTGATGGCGATTCCGAAGGACGCGAAGCACAAGGAAGCCGCGCTCGAGTGGATCAACTACATCGAAACGCCGCAGGTGCACGCCGCGATCACCAACTCGGTCTACTATCCGAGCGCCAACCTCGAAGCGCGCAAGTACGTGGACAAGGACGTGGCGAACGACCCGGCCGTGTACCCGTCGCCCGATGTCATCAAGACCCTGTTCCTGCTCAAGCCGCTGCCGCAGGAAATCCAGCGGCTGCAAACGCGGCTGTGGACTGAACTCAAGTCCGGCCGCTGACCCGCGGCAACAGTGAACAGGTAAGCATCATCAAGAAGCCCTCGGTGTTCACCGGGGGCTTTGTTCGTCAAACGCCGGAGTGAAGCAGCATTATGATGAGTAGTGACCAGTCGGGCGCGGTGGCAGGGGCGAGCGCGCCGTCGCGGGGCCAGGGCGCCGTTACAGGCGTCGGCACGGGCGCCGGCGCGGGCGACCCAGCGGACCATTTCATCCAGATCGTCGACGTCGTGAAGAAGTTCGGCGAGACCGTCGCGGTCAAAGGGGTGAACCTGTCGGTGAAGAAGGGCGAGCTGTTCGCGCTGCTCGGCAGTTCCGGCTGCGGCAAGTCGACCTTGCTGCGCATGATGGCCGGGCTGGAAACGGTGACCTCGGGCAAGATCCTGATCGACGGCGAGGACCTCGCGCAATTGCCGCCGTACCGCCGGCCGGTCAACATGATGTTCCAGTCGTATGCGCTCTTTCCGCACATGACGGTGGAGGCGAACGTCGCCTTCGGTCTGAAGCAGGAAGGCGTGCCGAAGGCCGAACTGAAAGAGCGCGTGCAGACCGCGCTCGATCTCGTGCAGATGGGCCGCTTCGCGAAGCGCAAGCCGCATCAGCTGTCGGGCGGCCAGCAGCAGCGCGTGGCGCTGGCGCGTTCGCTCGTCAAGCGGCCCAAGCTGCTGCTGCTCGACGAGCCGATGTCCGCGCTCGACAAGCAGATCCGCCAGCGCACCCAGATCGAACTGGTCAACATTCTCGACCAGGTCGGCGTGACCTGCATGATGGTCACGCACGACCAGGAAGAAGCGATGACGATGGCCGACCGGCTCGCCGTGATGAGCGAAGGCGAGATCGTCCAGCTCGGCACGCCGCATGAGGTGTACGAGTATCCGAACAGCCGCTTTTCGGCGGAGTTCATCGGCTCGACCAATCTGTTCGAGGGCCACACGGTCGAAGACGAACCCGACTACGTGTTCATCGAAACGCCCGACCTGCCGTGCCGCCTGTATGTGAGCCACGGCATCACCGGGCCGCTCGGCATGCCGGTGACGATTTCGGTGCGCCCCGAGCGCATCGCGCTCACGCGCAAGCCGCCCGAAGGCGCGTACAACTGGGGCAAGGGCGTCGTCACGAATATCGCGTATATGGGCGGCTATTCGCTGTATCACGTGAAGCTCGACGGCGGCAAGACGGTGATCGCGAACGTGACGAGCCTCGCGCTCACGGAGATCGATCCGCCCACCTGGGGCGACGAAGTGTACGTGCGCTGGAGCGCCTCGGCCGGTGTGGTGCTGACGTCATGAAGCGCGCGCTCGATGCCTTCGTCAACTGGCCGGTGCGGCGCTTCAATCTGAGCGGCCGCAGCGCGGTGGTGGCCGGGCCGTTTGTCTGGCTGCTGCTGTTTTTCCTCGTGCCGTTCCTGCTGGTCGTGAAGATCAGCTTCGCCGATTCGCAGCTCGGCATTCCGCCGTATACGCAGCTGGTGAATTTCGCCGAAGGCGCGATTCACATCACACTCGACCTCTCGCACTACGCGTTTCTGTTCACCGACAGCCTCTATTTCGCGACCTATGTGAACTCGGTGGTGGTCGCCGCGATCTCGACCGTGCTGTGTCTGCTGATCGGCTATCCGATGGCGTACTACATCGCGCGCTCGAATCCGGCTACCCGCAATCTGCTGATGATGGCCGTGATGCTGCCGTTCTGGACCTCGTTCCTGATTCGCGTGTACGCATGGATCGGTATCCTGAAGAACAACGGCTTGCTGAACAACTTCCTGATGTCGATCGGTCTGATTCATTCGCCGATCGAGCTATATCACACGAACACCGCCGTTTACATCGGCATGGTGTATTCGTATCTGCCATTTCTCGTGATGCCGCTGTACGCGCATCTGGTGAAGATGGACCTGACCTTGCTCGAAGCCGCGTACGACCTCGGCGCGAAACCGTGGAAGGCGTTCTGGCAGATCACGTTGCCGCTGTCGAAGAACGGCATCATCGCCGGTTGCCTGCTGGTGTTCATTCCGGCGGTGGGCGAGTACGTGATTCCCGAGTTGCTCGGCGGCGCGGACACGCTGATGATCGGCCGCGTGATGTGGAATGAGTTCTTCGACAACGCCGACTGGCCGATGGCGTCCGCGGTGACCTGCGCGATGGTGTTGCTGTTACTGGTGCCGATGGCGTTTTTCCAGCGCGCGCAGGCCAAGGCGATGGAGGAGCGGCGCCAATGAAGCCGAACCGGATGGTGCAGTTGATTGCTCTCGGGATCGGATTCCTGTTCCTGTATATCCCGATCGTGAGCCTGGTGGTGTATTCGTTCAACGAATCGCAACTGGTCACGGTGTGGACGCGTTTTTCGCTGCGCTGGTACGCGGCGCTGCTGCGCGACGACGAGCTGATCGCGGCGGCCTGGCTGTCGCTGCGGGTGGCGCTGCTGACGGCGTTCGCGTCGGTGATCATTGGTACGTGGGCGGGTTTCGTGCTCGCGCGGATGGGGCGGTTTCGCGGCTTCACGCTATATACCGGCATGATCAACGCGCCGCTGGTGATTCCCGAAGTGATTCAGGGCATCTCGTTGCTGCTGCTGTTCATCGAAATGGCCCGCTGGCTCGGATGGCCGGCCGAGCGCGGCGTGTTCACGATCTGGATCGGCCACGTGATGCTGTGCATTTCGTATGTGGCGATCATCGTGCAGTCGCGTGTGAAGGAGTTGCACCCGTCGCTCGAAGAGGCCGCGCTCGATCTCGGCGCCACGCCGCTGCGCGTGTTTTTCTCCATCACGTTGCCGCTGATTTCGCAGGCGCTCGTGTCCGGCTGGCTGCTGTCGTTCACGTTGTCGATCGACGATCTGGTGCTCTCGGCGTTCCTCTCCGGCCCCGGTTCGACGACGCTGCCGCTGGTGGTGTTCTCGCGCGTGCGGCTCGGGTTGAACCCGGAAATGAACGCGCTCGCGACGCTGTTCATCGCGGTCGTGACGCTCGGCGTGGTAGTGGCCAACTACTTCATGCAGCGCGCCGAGCGCAAGCGCACGGTGATGGCGGCTTAGGAAGCGGCTTAGGGAGCGCTTTAGGGAGCGCTTCAAGGAGGTGCGCCGCGAGTGCGTCGCACCTTCAGCTTCAGTGCCGCCGTGCAGGAAGGCGCACCGCGCGCGTTCAAACCTTGTAGCCGATCCGCACGCCGCCCCAATGGCGCCCGCCGACGAACACCGGCGCCGACGCGTCCTTCATCAGCACGAACTGGCCGCCGCCCATGTCGCGGCGGTAAGTCTGCAACAAAAACTTCTTCGTGTGCGACGCGGCCGCGATGCCGGTCCGATCATCGAACATGCGCCGGTTGCGGCAGTTCGCCATGTTCCACACGACGTCGTCGCGCGGCGGTAACGAGAACTTCAGATTGTGGGTCGGCAGATAGCCGCGTGCATCGACCGCCGCGCAGAACGCGACACGTGGATCGAGATCGAGCAAGGGCTCCTGAATCGCGGGCAACACGCGGTCGGTGAAAGCGGTGAAGCGCGTCTGAAACTGCGGCGGGTTGGTCCCCGTCACCGGCACGTAGCGTTGATCGAACAGATCGTCGAGCGATACTTCGCCGCGCGCAACGGCTGCTTCGAACAGCTTGCTTACCGTCGCGGCGGCCTGCTGCACCGCTTCGATGAAACGCGTGTCCGTGGTTTCGACCCCGGTCGCGGCGGTCAGCTCGATCAAGGTCTCGGACACGCCGAGCAGATTCCCCAGGCGGTCCTTCGCCTGCGCGAAGTTCTCGCTCGAATCCTCGACACCGCTCGCCATTTCCAGCACCTGCGCTTCGAGTCCGTCACACTGCGTTTCGATTTCGCCGGTTAGTGCCGCAATCTGGCCGGCCTCGTTGTTCAACTGCGCGATCGCGTCGCCGGTTGCATGCACGACGTCGCCGATCTTGCGCGTGCCTTCGCGCACGCGATGCGCCCGCGCGGTGTTCACCGAACCTTCGTTGATCAGCTGCTCGGTCTGCTGCGTGAGCTGCGCGAGCGTCGTCTCGATCTGGCCGGTGGCCTGCGCGGTTTTCGCCGACAGGTTCTTCACCTCGGCGGCCACCACGGCGAAGCTGCGGCCCGATTCGCCGGCGCGCGCGGCTTCGATCGCGGCATTCAGCGCCAGCAGATGGGTTTGACGGGCGATCAGCGAGATTTCCTCGGAGACGCGGCTCACGTGCGCCAGCGCGCTGCGCAGCGCGCCGATCTGGCTTTCGATCACCGTCACGCCCTCGACCAGCCCGTGAATATCGGCGAGCGATGCTTCGAGCGTCTGTTGGGATCCCTGCACACCGGCTGCGGCTTCGGCCGACACGCTGCGCATTTCGCGCGCGGCCGCGGCGATGCGATGATTGCCCGCCAGCGTTTGCGCGGCGGATTCGCGCAGCGCCCGGCATACCTGGGCCTGGTGCTGCACGCGCGCGGCGACTTCCTCGACGTGACCCGATACGTCGCAAATCTCGATGCCCAGTTTGCCGGCTTGCGCGGCAATATCGCCGACGACCGTGTGCGAACGGGCTGTTCGGCGAAAGCTGAAACGCGTCATGGACGTCTCCTTGATGGCGCGGGTGGTGCGGATGGAGCGCACGGTTGTGATCCCAGCGCCGTCAGGCGGCGCGGATGCAGCGTCTTCTGGCTGCGTTTACGGCACGCTTTCAGGCGTCTTGATACGGGGTATCCCGCAGTCGGTATGATGTGCGGTCGAACTGCGCCTCGCAGCCTTTCCTTTTCCTAGCGGTAACGATGATCGACTCTTTTGCGCGCGTTTCGGGCTGGCAACAGCTCTATCACCTGTGGGAGCTGCTCGTGATGGTCGCCAAATTTCTTTGGGGGCTATTGCGTCTGCTGGGCGGGGGGTGATGGGAGGATGTTTCGCGCGCAGCTGCTGCGCGCGAAACAGTGGCGTGGCAAAGATGTGGATCAGCGTTGGCGAAAAATCGACGTGTGACGCTCAGGCCGGCGCGCGCCGCGTGCTGATGTCGACCGCCACAGGCGCCTCGGGCGCCCCGAGAAACGCGCGCAGATCGTCCATCACGCGCTCGGGCGCTTCTTCCATCGGAATGTGGCCGAGTCCCGCATACATGACGGACTTCGCGCCCGGAATGCGACTCGCGAACTCGGCCGCGTGCGCGGTCGGTATCCAGCGATCCCTGGCACCCCATAGCACCAGCGCGGGCACGTCGAGCGTCTTCAGCATGTCGGTGTCGACTTCGCTGAAATCGAGCGTCGGCACCATCTTGCCGATCGCGGCGCGCGTGCCTTCTCCATGGAAAAATTCGACGTAACGCCGCAGCGTCGCCGCGTCGATTTTGCGCGGGTCGCCATACACATTGCGCACCGCGCTTTTGATGATCGCTTCGGGCAGCCACCGCGGCGAACTCGCCCGCACCAGCGCGCTATTGAACAGGCCGATGTAGATGGGCAGCTTCATCGGAAAGCCCGCCGAGTCGATCAACACGAGCCGCTCCACGGCCTTGCGGTGGCGCGCCGCATAGTCCCACGCGATCAGGCCGCCGAGCGAATTGCCGATGAAGGTTGCGCGCCCGATGCCGAGCGCCTGCATGAAGGTGTCGATGAAACGCCGGTACGTCGGCAGGTTCATGGTTTCGATGGCGCCGCTCGCCGAACGCAGCGGCCCGGTCACGCCGAACGGCGGCAGGTCGAGGCGGATCACGCGGTGCGTTTGCCCGAGTTCGTCGGCGACGCGATTCCACGTGTGCAGTGAAGACGCGAAACCGTGAATCATCACGATTGCGTCGCCATGGCCTTCATCGACGTAATGCACGTCGGCGCCCATGATCGTCACGAACTTCGAACCGTGTTGCGTATAGCGGCGCCGCAGTTCGGCGCGCGGCACGCTGGTAATGCCAAGGCGCGCGGCGAGCGATCGCGGCGGATGGTGCGGCGGATGGTGCGGAAGTGGCAGACGTCACGGCGATCTCCGGCAGCGGGTGAAAAGCCTGGCGCGAGGTCCAGGCAAGAAACCGTTGTCTACAAATGTCTACTGCGGCGTAACGCGAGAGTAGACAACTGTACACATCGCGTCAAGATCGTTAGAGTGCTGCTATCAAACGCGCGCGATGCGCAATCACCGGAAGCCGATGAAATCCGTGTTCGAAGCGGCGGCCGTCGCCGACCCAGGCCTTGTCGACGCGCAGGAATTGCCGGCGGGCAAGCGCAAACTGATCGAAGCCGCACTGCGGTTGACTGCGGGCGGCCGCAGTTTCGCGAGCCTGGGTTTGCGTGAACTGGCACGCGAGGCCGGGCTCAATCCCAACACGTTCTATCGTCATTTCGACACGCTCGATGAACTGGCGCGCGAGGCCGTCGAATCGGTGAGCCGGCGCTTGCGGCCGATGCTGCGGCGCGAGCGCTGGCTCGCCGCGCACGCCGAGCCGCATAGCGTGCCGCGTCGCGCGTGCATGGCGTTCTTTGCGTTCGCGCAGGATAACCGCGAGGCGTTCCTGAGCGCGCTGGCCGAATATCACGGTACTTCGCCGGCGCTGCGTGAGGCGGTGCGCGCGAATCTGCACGAGGTGTCGGCGGAAATGGCCGACGACGTCGTGCAATTAGCGCTGATGCCGACGCTGGCCCGTGTGAGCGTCGATGAAGTTTGTACGCAGATCGTGCTGCAACTGTTTCATCTGTCGGCCGAATATATCGACGCGGATGCCACGCGCCGCGAGGCGCTGATCGATTACGCGGAACGCTTCATCGTCAGGCTGTTTGCGGGTTCGGTGCTGCTTGCGCAGCATGAGGCGGGGAGGGGCGGGGCGGATTGAAGCCCTGCGAGCCGATGTCTCGTGTAGTGAATCGGCAAAGAAATCAGAACAGGCTCCTGTGAACTGCGGAGCCTGTTTTTTTGAATGACGCGATGCACGCCAATTGGCGTTGCGGCGCACATCGGCATGCGTCAGCACATGCTGTTTCAGGTGTCGGTCCAGCCGCCCGAATCGTCGTTGCTGCCCATGTCGACACCGCCGCCACCGTTGTCGTTCCAGTCGTTCGAGCCCTGGCCGAAATCGAGGCCGCCGCCGTTGCCGCCGTCGTTGCCACGGCGCCGCGCTTCGTCGTCGACGATCACGTCGCGCTCCACCACGCGCTCGCGGCCGGAGTTCAGCGCTTCGCCGAGCAGCACGCCGGTGAGCAGGCCGCCCATGCCACCGCCAAAACCGCCGCCTTGCTGGACGACGACCGGCGGCTGTTGCTGATACGGGCCTTGCTGCGGATAGGGTGCTTGCGGCGGATTGCCGAAACGTTCCGCTTCCTGCGCATACGGCGACTGCTGCTGGTTACCGGCGGCCGCCGCGGCAGCCGGATCGGGCCGCCCGTCGGCGCGTGCGCGCAGGCTGGCTAGACGCTGTTCGAGCTCGTCGAGCTGATACGGCGGCAGCGGATTCTTGCCGTTCGACAAACCCTCGACGACGCCGCGCAACTGATCTTCGGTTGCTTCGACTTCCTTTTCCAGCGCCTCATGACCCGGTGCGGTGGAAAGCTTCACGTCGAGCTTCAGTGAACGCACTGCGTTGAGCATGTCGGTCGCGCGCTTGAGCTGCTCGCGACGATCGCCGTCGGCGCGCGTGTCGTCCTGCGTGCGCGCGCGGCGCAAAGTCCAGCGCAGCACCAACGCAATCACGCCAATCAGAACTATGATGCCGATCCACATACCGACCCCCGGGCCATGTTGTTGCGCTTGCGGCTGCATCGCCGACTGTTGCTGCACAGCAGGCGCATTCTGCTGGGCGAACGGATTCGCGGCGCGACCCGTGGTGTTGCCGCCCGCGCGCTCCGCGTCCCTGCGGATGCGTGATTCGGTTTGCGCGAAGCGGTTCGGGTCCGTGAAGCGGATTTGCGGGTCGAGCGTCCTGGCCTGTTGCAGCTGGGCGAGCGCGTCGCCATAGCGGCCTTCGCGATCGAGCACCTGGCTGTACAGATAGTGCGCGCGGGCGTTGTTCGGATGGGCCTGCAGCACCTCGCTCAGACCGGTATCGGCTTGCTGCCAGTTGCCTTGCGACATCGCCGATTCGATCTGCTGAACGCTCGGCACGGCGAACGCCGCTGCCGACACCAGCAGCAGCGAAGCGAACGCGGTTGCGAGAAATTTTTTCATTTGCGGACCGGGCGCGTAGCGCCCGTCTCCTTCAGTCGTTACCAGTGGCCGCGCGGATGATCGGCCGGCATGCCGGGCCCGTACGAGGCCGCCGGCATGTACTGCCGTGCGATTACTGCGCCGGCGTGTTGAGCTGCTTCTTCAATGCTTCCAGACGATCTTCGACGGACGGGCCGCGGTTCAAATCTGCGAGCTTGTCGTCGAGGGCTTTGCCGCTCTTCACATCGGCGGAATTCAGACGGGCGTCCGAGCGGGCATTCGACAACGACACCTTGTCTTCGAGCTTCTGGAAATCTTCAGAAAGGTTCTTGCCGCCGATCCCGCCCAACGCGGTCGCCGCGACGTCTTTCGCTTCGGCGATCTGCTGCTTCGCCTGCAGGATGTTCGAACGCGCGTTGAGGTCGTTGCGGCGGCTGCGCATGTCTTCGATCTGGCTCTTCAGCTGCGCCACCGACGGCTCGAGCGTGGTCAGCTCCTTCGTCAGCGCATCGCGTTCGGCTTCGGCCGTGGCCTGCGCGCCGAGAGCTTCACGCGCGAGCGCTTCATCGCCGGATTGCAGCGCGCGCTTCGCGCCGTCTTCATACTTCTTCGCCTTGTCTGCGGCAACATCGCGCTTGCTTTGCTGCGTGGCCACTTGCGCCTGAATCTCGATCAGCGAGTTCTCGGCCTTGCCGATGCTTTCGTCGAGTTCGCGCACGATCTGGCGCGAGTCGCGCGACGGATCCTGCACGGAGTCGGCCGCGTCGTTCAGGAGACCTTTGAGCGTGCGCGAAATGCTGTCAAAAAGCGACATGAAAACCTCCAAAGAATGGTGTTGGCGCTGAATAATCCGGCGCGCTTAACTGCTTTTCACTGCTACTTTACGCCGCTGCGCACGAAGCTGCGCAAACGTTCGGACCGGAGTTCGGGGCGCGCTCGCCAATTGCAATAGCGATGCCGTGAATTGTCCGGTTCGAAGGTTAAAACGGTGAATAGTTTCAAAGGTTAAATCGCGCGAGGCGTCTTCGACTTGACCGCGAATATACACCACGCGTCCTCTTAAAAACGGCTTGCGGGGCGCAATGGCTCATTGCCCCGGCTGGGGCGCGGCAGGTGGGGGAGAAGCGAGTGAAAGGGGCTGTGCGCCATGCCCGGCCGAGCCTGCGTGCGAGGCGTGGCTCGTTCATGCCGGGCGGCTTTAACGATGCGAATGACTCAAATGTCAGACGCTTTTTTCATTCGAGCAAATGGCGATTCGAATGCTCAAGCTTGCAATGCCGAAAGCTCGTCCATTTGAATCGCCTTAATGTAACGATATGCAACGGGCATGCCACGAAATGCGCAATTCGCTGCGCTTTTTGTTACGCGAAGCGGCCGCCTTCGGTGCTCGGGTCGCCGCTTGGTTCGTCGTCGTCGCGCGGCTTGTCGATCCGTGGGCGCTTCAGCACGTTGCGCAGCGGCGCTTCCATGTCGGATGGCTGCTGCGCCGAAGCTTGATCGGCTGCCGCTTTCGCTTCGGCGACTCGCGCGACTGCTTCGGCGGTGGCCGCGGCTTCCAGATCGGCTTCCGCGGCGAGGGCGGCTGCGAGGCCCGCCGGCAGCAGCGGAGCGGGTTGGGCGCCAGGCCCGCGTGGCAATGCATCCGCGGCGCGCGACGAATGCTCGTGACCTGTTGTACCGGTAGAGTCCGCTGTTGCGTCCGCCGCCTCAGGAGGGCCTCCGTCCGCGCGTGTCTGCAGCGCCGCCGGCAACACGGCACGGGCGTAGCGCGTGCCGCGCGCCACGCGTTGCAGCGCCGCGTCGAGCGCATCGGGCGCGCGCGGCGCGCGCAACCGGTCGACGATGCTCGCCGCCTTCACCTGCTCGCTGGTCGCGCCGAAGCTCAGCACGGCGCGCCGCATCAGCTCGCTGACGCTAATGCCCAGATTCTCGGCGGTGGAGGTGATCGCGCGTTTCTGCGCGGTCGTCACGAATACGACGATGCGTTCGCTCGGCTTGTTCATGGTTGGCTCGCATACTTGTTGGCATGGGCGGGTCAAGGCGTTATCCGGTAGACGCCAGCGCGCGCACCGGTGTCGTTGCGCGCGCCGGGACCATCATATGACGAGTTGCACCGATGCGAAACGGGCGCGACATGAAAATCCCGTGACATCAACGAGTTGTGGCGTTTCCAGGGGCTTTGTCCACAGGCCTTTCCCCGTTTTCTGCTGATAACCCGGGCGTAACCCCCAAAATGCCTGGTGGCCGCGGCACGAAGGGAATTCTTACAAAAAAACTGGCTTGACGCCCGCTTGATTTCTTTAAAATGCTCTGTTACGTTGCGCCGGACATGGTCCCAGGCGTGCCGTGCGGCCGGCCGGGGGCAAGCGGCTGCGCGGTGGCTACGCCTCTGGCTACGGGGTTCGATCACCACCCATGCGCGCGCCGCGAGCGCGGGCAGACAGGCGTGCTTCAGGCGCCCACTTTTCCAGTCATGCCAATCATCAAACGACCGCATTCCTCCCATTCTCCGTCCGGTGAAGACCGGGATTCCTACCAACGCACTCCAGGACGCAATGCCGCTTCGCGCGATGCGGAGGCCGGCCGCCGTTCGCTCGGCGCGACGCTCGCGCTCTGGTTCGTGGGGCTCCTCGCGACTGTCGCGGTGGTGGGTGCGCTGATTGTCGGCTATGCGCTGGTGGTGATGGGGCCGCAACTGCCGTCGCTCGATGCGTTGACCGACTATCGTCCGAAAGTGCCGCTGCGCGTCTATACGGCGGACCACGTGCTGATCGGCGAATTCGGCGAAGAGCGGCGCAGCCTCGTGCGCTTTCAGGACATTCCCGACCAGATGAAGAAAGCAGTGCTCGCGATCGAGGACTACCGCTTCTACGAGCACGGCGGCGTCGACTTCGTCGGCATTCTGCGCGCCGGCGTATCGGACCTGATGCACGGCGGCGCCTCGCAGGGCGCGAGCACGATCACGATGCAGGTGGCGCGCAACTTCTTCCTGTCGAGCGAGAAGACCTATACGCGCAAGATCTACGAGATGCTGCTCGCGTACAAGATCGAGCGAGCGCTCACGAAAGATCAGATTCTCGAGCTGTACATGAACCAGATCTATCTGGGCGAGCGCGCGTACGGCTTCGCGTCGGCCGCGCGCGTGTACTTCGGCAAGGATCTGAAAGACATCACGCTGGCGCAGGCCGCGATGCTGGCCGGCTTGCCGAAGGCGCCGTCCGCGTATAACCCGGTGGTCAATCCGAAGCGCGCGAAGATCCGCCAGGAGTACATTCTGAAGCGCATGCTCGAGCTGAAATACATCAGCCAGGAGCAGTACGAGCAGGCCGTGAAGGAAGAGATTCACACGAAGAACCCGGGCAACGAATACAGCGTGCACGCGGAGTACATCGCCGAAATGGTTCGGCAGATGATGTACGCGCAGTACAAGGACGAAACCTACACGCGCGGTCTGAACGTCACCACGACGATCGATTCGGCGGATCAGGACGCGGCGTACCGCGCGGTGCGCAAGGGCGTGATGGATTACGAACGGCGTCACGGCTATCGCGGGCCGGAAGGCTTCGTGCAACTGCCCGCACCGGGCGACGAGCGCGATCAGACCATCGACGACGCGCTCACCGATCACCCGGACAACGGCGAGATCATCGCCGCCGTGGTGACGGATGCGAGTCCGAAGCAGGTGAAGGCGCAGCTGGTGGACGGCACCCAGGTGACGATCAGCGGCGACGGCCTGCGCTTCACCGCGGCCGCGCTGAGCGCGCGCGCGACGGCGGCCACGAAGATCAAGCCGGGCTCGATCGTGCGCCTCGTCGCCGTCGACAAGGGCAACTGGCAGATCACCCAACTGCCGCAGGTGGAAGGCGCGCTCGTGTCGCTCACGCCGCAGGACGGCGCGATCCGCGCGCTGGTGGGCGGCTTCGACTTCAACAAGAACAAGTTCAACCACGTCACGCAGGCATGGCGTCAGCCGGGTTCGAGCTTCAAGCCGTTCATCTATTCGGCGGCGCTCGACAAGGGCGTGGGACCGGCGACGATCATCAACGACGCGCCGCTGTATTTCCCCGCGAGCACGCCGGGCGGCGATGCGTGGGAGCCGAAGGACGACGACCAGCCGGACGGTCCGATGCCGATGCGGCTCGCGTTGCAGAAGTCGAAGAACCTGGTCTCGATCCGCATCCTGTCGTTCATCGGCACCAAGTACGCGCAGGACTTCGTCACCCAGCGTTTCGGTTTCGATGCCGACAAGACCCCGCCGTATCTGCCGATGGCCCTCGGCGCCGGTCTCGTCACGCCGCTGCAGTCGGCGGGTGCGTACTCGGTGTTTGCGAACGGCGGCTACCGGATCAACCCGTATCTGATCAACGAGGTCACGGACGCACGCGGGGAGCCGCTGTCGAAAGCGCAGCCGCTGACGGCCGGGCGTGACGCGCCGCGCACGCTGGAACCGCGCAACGCGTACATCATGAACAGCCTGCTGCACTCGGTGGCCACGGCCGGTACGGGCGCGGGCACCAACGTGCTGCGCCGTTCGGACCTGCAAGGCAAGACGGGTACGACCAACGACGCGAAGGACGGCTGGTTCGCCGGCTATCAGCAGTCGCTGGTGGCGGTTGCGTGGATGGGTTACGACCAGCCGAAGACCCTCGGCAGCCGCGAATTCGGCGCGCAGCTCGCGTTGCCGATCTGGATCGAGTACATGCAGCGCGCGCTGCGCGGCGTGCCGCAAGCCGAGCCGCAGCCGCCGCCGGGCGTGACCGCGGTCGACGGCGAACTGTTCTTCACCGACATGATGCCGGGCAACGGCTTCGTCGCGAGCATCGGGCTCGATTCGGCGAATCCTGTGGCCGGCACCGACGCGGTGGGCGGCGTGGGACCGGCGGGCATGACGCCGCCGACGGTGCCGCCGCCGAGCGTGTCGTCGAACGAGAAGAAGCAGATCATGGATCTGTTCGAGTCGAACAAGCCTTGATGGGCCTGCGTGCGCAAGCCGCGCGGGCCGCGCACGCGAGTTTGTGAAAGAGCAAGGAAGGCACGGCTGGAGTGTGTTCGAGCAGTCTGGGTAACGTATTCCGGACGCCTTCCTGCCGTTCTTTCCAACCAATTCTGTGTGCGTGGTCGGCAGTATGTTTTAATCACGCTTCTGGTGCTTTTTACCAGCGCTAACGCACCGCACCGCACCACAGCACAGCACCACACCGCAACGTCCGCCGCGAGCGAGACGTCCCCCTTCAAAGCGCAGCGCGAGACCCGGTTTGACGCGCGCGCATGTCACGTCGATCGTTGGCGACCCCGAGGTTGCCGCGGCCGCTGTGTTCGTCATCCAGCATCCACTGGGTCCCCGCCTTGTGAAAAGTCGAATTCTCATCTGTCTGACGACGGGCCTGCTGCGCATGTTCGCCTTCCTGCCCTATGGGGTGGTCGCGCGAATCGGCACCGGCATCGGCGCGTTGCTGTATCGGATTCCGAGCACGCGCCGGCGCGTCGTGCACACCAATCTGAAGCTGTGCTTCCCGGACATGAGCGACGAAGCGCGCGAACGTCTGGCGCGCGCGCACTTTTGCCACGTGATCCGCAGCTACGTCGAGCGTGGGCCGCAATGGTTCGGCAACGCGCAGGCGCTCGCGCGCCTCGTCGAAGTGGATAGTGCGATCGATCTCGCGGAGGTCTCGTCGCAGCCGACCATTTTTGTCGGCTTCCATTTCGTCGGCATCGAGGCGGGCTGCATGATGTATTCGACGCGCCATCCGGTCGCCTCGCTCTATACGCCGATGTCGAACCTGCTGCTCGACGCGATGGCCAAGCGGCAGCGCGGCCGCTTCGGCACGGAGATGATTCCGCGCAGCGACAGCGTGAGGCGAGCGCTGCGCGCGTTGCGCGAAGGCCGGCCGGTGATGCTCGCCGCCGATATGGATTTCGGCTTGCGCGATTCGGTATTCGTGCCGTTTTTCGGCGTACCGGCCTGCACGCTGACGTCGGTATCGCGGATGGCGCGCGCGGGCAATGCGCGGGTCGTGCCGTTTGTGACCGAGGTGCTGCCGGATTACCGTGGCTACAAGCTGACCATTTTCGATGCGCTAAGCAATTTTCCGTCCGATGATGTGTCGGTCGATGCGCGGCGGATCACCGAGTTTCTCGAGACACAGGTAAAACGGATTCCTGATCAATATTATTGGGTGCATAAGCGGTTCAAGAACCGGCCGGCGGGAGAGGCGGGGGTTTATTGAAGGGGTGGCCGAAGCCGGGCGCGGTGCCGGCGCCGCTGCGATCCGGCGACTCGACCGGTGTCGCGAGGGCAAACGCCCCCGCATGGTGTTGCATCCACCCGCGACGCGTTTGACAAACCGATTCGCTTCAAGCACTTAAGCGTGCGGCCCAAAGGTTATCAACAGCCCTGTCAACATAAACTGGGGATAACGTTGAGGCATCCCGACTGCCTCATCGCCAGAAAATGCCAGTGCCCAACGCCCACTGGTTCATTCCTTACCGCTCCCACAAATCCCAGCGCATTCAACGTGTTAGCCTGCTTGTCAGATAGTTTTCAACAGCCTCTTCAACATAAACTGGGGATAACTTCGCGGCTTGACCGTACGGAATCCCAGGTTTAGTTCGGCACGCCCGCATTCGCAGCCGACGTTGAGGACGCTGCGGCAGCAGCCGCCGCCTCGACCGGCGGATTGCCCATCGCCTGAAACAACGCCGCCGTATCCGTCAAACGAGCGCTCGTATAGCGGATCTCGTCGAGCTGTGCGTTGCGAAACTGCTGCTCGCTCGAGCGCGTCGATGCAATAGGCAACGCGCCCAGCCGGTAGCGTCCCGACGTCTCTTCGAAAATACCCTGCGCCGAACGCGCGGCGACATTCGCCGAGTCCAGCGCCTGCGCGTCGTGCTCCAACGCGGCGAGCGTATCGGCGACGTTCTGGAACGCGGCCAGCACCGTCTGCTTGTACTGCGAGAGAGTGGCGTCATACGTGGCCTGCGCTGCGCGGCGCTGCGCCAGCAGTGCGCCGCCATGGAAGAGCGGCTGCGACAACGACGCGCCAATGCTCCATATCGCCCCCGCGCCGGACAGCGCCACAGGCCAGCTAAACCCGCCTTGTCCCATCGACGCGCTCAGCGACAGGCTCGGGAACATCTGTGCCGTCGCGACGCCGACGTCGGCCGCCGCGGCTTTCACCGCGGCGTCGGCGGCCTGAATGTCGGGCCGGGAGCGCAACAGCTCCGAGGGCACCACGACCGGCACCTGCCCGGGCAGATGCAGCCGCGCGAGATCGAGGTCGTCCGGCGCCGCGTCCGGCGTGCGGCCGAGCAGCACGGCCAACGCGTGACGCGTGCTCAGCCATTGCTGCTTCAAACCCGGCAAGCTCGCCGCCAGACTCGCCGCGCTCTGCTGCGCGCTCAGCAGATCCGCGTGCGAGACCGCGCCGAGCGCATAGCGCCGCTGGGTGTCGCGCGCCTGATCGTTGGCGAGCGTCACGAGCCGTTCGGTGGTATCGATCTGCGCATGCAGGGCGGCGCTGGTGATCGTCGCCGTGACGATGTTGGCGGCCAGCGCACGGCGCGCGGCGTCGAACTGATAGGCCTGCACGTTCACGCGAGCGGCAAGCGCCGCATCGGCCAGACGCGCGGCGCCGAACAGGTCGAAGGTGTAGTGCGCCTGCAGTTGCCCGACGAAGACGTTGTACAGAAACGTGTTGGGGCCGATCTCGGGAATCGCCAGCGCGCGATTGCGGGTCGCCTGGCCGCCCGCGTCGATGGTCGGCAGCATCGAACTGCCGACCTGCGCGCGCAACTGCTCGCGCGCGGCGGCGAGACTCTTGTCGGTCGCGGCGAGCGTGGGGCTGTTACGCAAGCCTTCGTCGACCAGCGCGTCCAACGCGTCCGATCGATACAGCTTCCACCATTCGGGCACCGCCTGCGCGCCAACCACGAACTGCTGCGTGACGCCTTGCGCGGGCGCCGTCTGCGCCGGTTGCGCCTCGGCGCCGTAGTGCGCCGGCTGCGGCATCGCGGGCGGCTCGCCGCTCGGCCCGAACGAGCAGGCGGCGAGCGCGCAGGCGGCGAGGCCGAGCGCACCGAGGCGCGGATAGCGGGAGAGTGTCAGAGTAGCCATGCTCAATTCCCCGTATGCGTCGCACCGGACGGCGTCTGCGGCTCGCGCTCGTCGCCGCGTACCCTGAACGATGCGGCGTACAGCGCGGGCAGATAGAACAGCGTGAGGATGGTCGCGCTCGTGATGCCGCCCATCAGCGCGGTCGCCATCGGGCCGAAGAAGTTCGAGCGCAACAGCGGAATCAGCGCGAGCACGGCGGCGGCCGCGGTCAGCGTGATCGGCCGGAAACGCCGCACGGTCGCGCCGACGATTGCGTCGAAGCGCTTGTGCCCCGACGCGATGTCCTGCTCGATCTGATCGACCAGAATCACCGAGTTGCGCATGATGATGCCGAACATCGCGATCACGCCGAGCATCGCGACGAAGCCGAACGGCTGGCCGAACAGCAGCAGCGTGAGCACCACGCCGATCAGGCCGAGCGGCGCGGTCAGCACGACCATCAGCACACGCGCGAAGCTCTGCAACTGGATCATCAGCAGAGTCAGCACGGCAATCACCATGATCGGAATCTGCGCATTGATCGATGCCTGGCCTTTGCCGCTTTCCTCGACCGAGCCGCCGACTTCGATCCGGTAGCCGACCGGCAGCGTCGCGCGAATCGGCGCGAGCGCGCGGTCCACCGAGTGCGTGACGTCGATGCCTTGCGCGCCCGGCGACACATCGGACTGCACCGTGATGGTCGGCTGACGGTCGCGCTCCCAGATCACGCCGTACTCCAGATCGTTGCGCAGATGGCCGAGCGTGCCGAGCGGCACGGGGCCGTTCGGCGTGGGCATCGCCAGCGCGACGAGTTGCGACGGGTCGACACGTTCCGCGCGCGGCGCGCGCAGATCGACGCTGATCAGCTTGTCGCGCTCGCGATACTGCGTGACCGTGTAGCCGGAAAGCGTCATCGCGAGGAAGCTCGAAATGTCTTCGGAGCTCACGCCGAGTTCGCGCGCCCGTTTCTGATCGACCTCGAAACGCACCGAGCGCTCGGCCGGCTCGTCCCAATCGAACTGGACGTTGCGGGTGCCGCGATCGGCGCGCATGGTGGCGGCGACGCGCTCGGCGATCGAGCGCACGGTCGCGATGTCGTCGCCGCTTACGCGGAACTGCACCGGATAGCCGACCGGCGGCCCGTTCTCGAGGCGCGACAGGCGCGTGCGGATTGCCGGAAAGTTGTTGCGCAGTTCCGGTTCGAGCCACTGTGCGAGCTTCTCGCGATCCTTCACCGACTTCGCCGTGATCACGAACTGCGCGAAATTGGGCTGCGGCAATTGCTGATCGAGCGGCAGATAGAAGCGCGGCGCGCCGGTGCCGACGAAGCTCACCGTATGATCGATTTCCGGGCGGCCCACCAGCGCTTTTTCGAGCCGCTGCGCCTGGCGCAACGTCGCCTCGAACGACGCGCCTTCGGGCAGGCGCACGTCCACCAGCAACTCGGGGCGGTCCGAGCTCGGGAAGAACTGCTGCGGCACCAGCGTGAAGCCCGCCATCGCAAGTACGAACAGCACGACGGTGATCGCCAGTACGACGAAGCGCCGCTCGATGCACCAGCCGATCCAGCCACGCAGACGCTTGTAGAAGCGCGTGTCGTAGATGTCGTGCTCGTGGTCTTCCGCTTCGTGCGCCTGGCGTTTGCGCTCGGGCAGCAGGTGATAGCCGAGCAGCGGAATCAGCACGACCGCCGCGAGCCACGACGCGATCAGCGCGATCGCCGAGACTTCGAAGATCGAGCGCGTGTATTCGCCGGTGCTCGATTTCGCCAGCGCGATCGGCAGGAAACCGGAGACGGTCACGAGCGTGCCGGTCAGCATCGGAAACGCGGTGCTGGTGTAGGCGAAGGCCGCCGCGCGCGTGCGATTCCAGCCTTGCTCCAGCTTCACCGACATCATCTCGACCGCGATGATCGCGTCGTCCACGAGGAGCCCCAGCGCGAGCACCAGCGTGCCGAGCGACACCTTGTGCAAACCGATGTCGAACAGATACATGCACAGCGCCGTGACGGCGAGCACCACCGGAATCGAGATCACGACCACCATGCCGGTGCGCACGCCGAGCGACACGAGGCTCACCACCAGCACGATCGCGACGGCTTCGGCGACGGCTTCGAGGAAGTCGTCGACCGAGCGCGCGACCGCGTGCGGCATGCTCGACACTTCGACGAGTTGCAGGCCGGCGGGCAAAGCTTGACGCAACTGCGCCATCTGTTGATCGAGCGCTTTGCCGAGGCGGATCACGTCGCCGCCCGGCTGCATCGTCACGCCGATGCCGAGCACCGCCTTGCCGCCGAAGCGCATTTGCGTGACGACCGGATCGTCGTAGCCGCGCTTGATCGTCGCGATGTCGCCGAGACGGAAGGTGCGGTTGTTGATGCGGATCAGGGTGTCGGCGAGCGCGGCGACGTCCTTGAACTGGCCGTTGGGGCGCACGAACACGCGGTCGTCGGCGGTGGTCAGCGTGCCCGACGGCGCGACGCTGTTCTGCGCGTTGATCGCCTGGCCGAGCTGCTGCGGCGAGATGCCCAGGCGCGTGAGCTGCGTGTTGGCGATCTCGATGTAGATGTGCTGGTCGGGGTCGCCGAAGTAATCGACCTTGCCGACGCCCGGCACGCGCAGCAGCACCGTGCGCAACTGGTCCGCGTAATCGTGCAGTTGTGCGGCGGAGAAGCCGTCGCCTTCGAGCGTGTAGATGTTGGTGTAGACGTCGCCGAATTCGTCGTTGAAGAACGGCCCTTGTATGCCTTGAGGCAAGGTCGCTGCGATGTCGCCGACTTTCTTGCGCACCTGATACCAGGTCTCGGGCACGTCGCGAACGGGCGCCGAGTCTTTCATCGTGAAGAACATCAGCGACTCGCCGGGGCGCGAATAGCTGCGGATGAAATCGACCGCGGGCGTCTCCTGCAACTTGCGGCCGATGCGGTCGGTCACCTGTTCCTGCACCTGCCGCGCGGTGGCGCCGGGCCAGAAGGTGCGGATCACCATCACGCGGAACGTGAACGGCGGGTCTTCGGACTGCGCGAGCCGTGTATAGGCGAGGATGCCGAACGCGGTGGCGAGCGCGATCAGAAAAACGACCAGCGCCTGATGACGCAGCGCCCAGGCGGACAGGTTGAAGCGTCCTTCTTCATGTTCATGGGCCGTGCTCATGAAGCGAAGTCCTCGGGATGCAGCGGCGCGATCACGCGGACCTTTTCGCCGGCGGTCACGGTATGCACGCCTTGCAGCACGACGCGCTCGCCGTCCTTGAGCCCCTGGCCGATCACGACGGTGCGCTCGGTATAGCGCGTCACCGTTACACGGCGCAGTTCGAGCGCGTTGTCGGCGCTGCGCACGACCCACACGGCCGGCTCGCGGCCTTCGTGGAACAGCGCGGTGACGGGCAGCGTGAAGAACCCGGTTTGCCGCGCCGCGCCGTTCGCCTGCGACGAGGCTTGCGGCGCGACATCGGCGGTCATGCCGAGGCGCACGTCCGGGCCCGGATTGTCGAGCGTGAGCCGCGCGCGCCACGTGCGGCTTTGCGAATCGGCGGCGGGCGAGAGTTCGCGCACGCGCGCCGTGAATTTGCGCCCCGGCAGCGCGGCGAGCGTGACGTTGGCGCTTTGTCCGACCGCGAACCCCGCCAGCGCGCTTTCCGGCACGTCGCAAAGCACGTCGATGTCGCCGCTCCATGCGAGGTTGTAGACGGCCTGGCCCGCGGATACGTTCTGCCCGGTGTCGGCCTGTTCCGCCGTGATGACGCCCGCGTGAGCGGCGACCAGCGTGGTGTATTGCAACTGGTTCTTCGCCAGCGCGGCCTGTTGCGCGGTCTGGTCGCGCTGCGCGAGCGCGGACGCGTAGGCATTGGTGGTCTGTTCGAGCTGTGCCGGCGCGATCAGGTTTTCCTTCGCCTGCGCCTGGTCGCGATCGAGCTGCTGCTTCGCGAACACGAGCCCGTGCTGCGCGGCTTCGAGTTGCGCCTGCGCGCTGGCCGCGTTCTTTTGCGCATCGGCCGGGTCGAGCAGGGCGACGATCTGGCCGCTCTTCACGGCGTCGCCGAGGCGCACCCGCCGCTCGATGATCTTGCCACCGACGCGAAACGACAGCGGCGTCGAATAGCGCGACTGCACTTCACCGGGCAGGGACGCTGCCGGCATCGCATTGCCGTCCGCCTGCACGGCGAGCGCCACCACGGGACGCGGCGCGGGGGCCGCTGCTTCTTTCTTCGAGCACGCCGCCAGCGTAAGCGCGGCGGCCAGCGCCACGGCGCCGGCTGCGCGGCGCATGGGCCGAGGGGACTGCTGGCGCATCGTCGACGATGCGGGAGAACCGGGACGCTTCACAATTACCCCAACTGGAGACAGCGAACGAACACGGCAAGCCGCAGCGGCCCGCCAGCGAAGACGCGCAGCCCGGTTCATGCAATCGGCATACGCATCTGACTTCGAATGGTGACATGCATTCTAATACACTCATGTATTTGAATGTTGGAGTGAATTTGAATTCTTTTCGGTGCTAGACTGGCGGCCATGAAACGGCAACGACTGACACGTGAGCAAAGCAAGGACCAGACGCGCGAGCGTCTGCTCGATGCCGCGCAAGCGATTTTCATGAAAAAGGGCTTTGTCGCGGCGAGCGTCGAGGATATCGCGGCCGCGGCCGGCTATACGCGCGGCGCGTTCTATTCGAACTTCAGCAGCAAGAGCGAACTATTTCTCGAACTGCTGCGGCGCGATCACGAAGCGATGCAGGCGGGCTTGCAGGCCATCTTCGCGAGCGCGGCGTCACGTGAGGAGATGGAAGCGCGCGTGCTGCGTTACTACAGCAGCCTGCATCGCGAGAACAAGTGTTTCCTGCTGTGGGTGGAGGCGAAGCTGCTCGCGGTGCGCGATGGCCGCTTCCGGCTGCGCTTCAATGCGTTCATGCACGAGAAGGTCGAGCAGCTGAGCGCCTATATCCGCGAATTTTCGGCGCGTGTCGGCACGCCTATGCTGATGGAGCCGGAAGCGCTCGCGATCGGTTTGATGGGCTTGTGCGACGGCGTGCAGTTCTTCTACACGGTCGATCCGCAGAACGTGCCGACGGAGATGGCCGAAGCGGTGCTGGCGGGATTTTTTTCGCGCGTGGTGTTCGGGCGCGACGCGTGAGCCGCACGGCTTGCGCGCTACAGGGGAAGCGGGCAGGCCCGCTCAGGTGGTCGCACCGCTACGCGCGGCACTGTTGAGCGCGGGTGCGGGAGAATTCAGACGACCGCGCGCGTATCTGCTGTATTCAGAGGCCGCGCTCGCGGCGAATCAGACTTAGTTGTTCGGCAGGGGCGCACAGATGTCGGGGTCGGGCGCCGCGCAGGCGAACGAGTACTCGCCGCTATAGCGCAGCACTTGCGCGCCGGCATGCAGGACCACCTTGATGTCCGGGCAGCGCTCGTAGGCGATGAAAGCCGAGCAGGCCGCTGCGGACCAGCAGACCAGTGAAAACGCGATTTTTTCGAAAAGCTGAAAACGATGTGGCATGGCGGTAATTTCCTTTCGGCCGCTATGTTACCAGCACCTAAGGGTTTATACCTAGTTTAAATCTGCAACAATCGCTGAAACAGTGTCATGGGGGCCTCGCCAATCTGTCTGGAATGTCATGTTCAGGTCAGGGTTGGGACATGATCAGACCGATACAATCGGTTCGTTGGGCAAACCCGCGCGCGCCTTGCCGCACGGGTATTCAACGGCGGCGAGGTTGCGCCGGCCCGGCTTTACCGAGGCAGGAGTCGTCCCATGAATCAACTGCAGTCGATGCGCGTGTTCGTCAAAGTGGCGGACCTCGGCAGCTTCGTCGGTGCGGCCGGCGCGCTGGATCTTTCTACCGCGGTGGTCACCCGGCACGTGGCCGATCTGGAAGCGCGTCTCGGCACGCGGCTGCTCAATCGCACCACGCGCCGGTTGTCGCTCACCGAGTCCGGCAGGACTTACCTCGAACGCGTGCGCCACATTCTCGACGACCTCGAAGGCGTCGAGCAGATGGTGGTGGCGCGCAATCACGAACCCGTCGGCACCTTGCGCATCGTCGCGCCGGTGGTGTTCGGGCTGAATAGCCTGGCCCCGGTCGTGCAGTCGTACGCGGCGCGCTATCCGGCGGTCGTGCCGGATGTCACGCTCGCGGATCGTCATGTCGACCTGGTCGAGGAGGGCTTCGACGTCGGCATCCTGGCCGCGCGGCACATGCGTAGCGCGAGCATCGTCACACGGCGCCTGACGACCGGCTATATGACGGTCTGCGCAACACCCGCCTATCTGGCGCAGCACGGCACGCCGACGCGTCCCGAGCATCTGCTGAAGCATCCGTGCTTGAGCCGGCCGTCCGAGCAGGGCGGCGAGGAGCGCGTGTTCAGCGGACCGGACGGTGAAGTCCGGGTCAGGCCGGTCAACGCGATCGCCGCGAACAATAGCGAGATGCTCCGGCAATTCGCGCTGCTGGGCATGGGGGTGGCGATTCTGCCGAGCTATCTGATCGGCCGGGATCTGGCGTGCGGGCGACTGGTGCCGCTGCTTGGCGATTACCGTTTGCCGCAGGTCGAGATCACGATTGCCTATCCGAGCCGGCTGCATCTGCCGGCAAAGGTGCGTACGTTTATCGATCACCTCGTCGAGCATTACCAGCAGGCCGGTGATCACGCGCGGGATGCGCGGATCGTGACGATGGCGAACGCCGTTGCTGGCGTGTCCGCCGAGAGGAATGAAGTGGCGTTGCCGCGCGAGGTGGCGCGCCGCGTACCCAAGGCGGTACGCACGCGGGTCGTGGCGGCGTCGCAGGTTTGAGGGTGACTGCGGCTTGGGTCGGGCGCGGCGCCCCGCCGCCCGCTTAAGCCCCCAGCCCCGGACCGTAATTGCCGCTGATCAGACGCGTGACGGACGCAATGTCCGCGTAATCCTGCTCCGGCATTCCATCGAGCATAGACAGCACTTCGTTGCTCGCGCCGGCTTCGCGTGCGGCGTCGACCAGCGCGTCCTTATTGGTCGGGAAATGGACTTCGCTGAGAAGGTCGGTGATCTGCAGGTCGATCGATTCACCGGGGATAGCCGAGGCAGTCATGCAAATGCTCCTGTGAGAACGCGATTGGAATCAGTTGTTGGGAGTGTTGGCGCTGACGCAGGCGCGGGACAGCAAAGGCACAAAAGAACCGGCCCGTTCGGCGCCGCCAGCCATTTAAGTCGTGCACGCTCATGACCTGCACCGCGCGGCGCATGAAAGGCTAACGAAGGGTTCACGACAACCGCCGCGACACACAAGCGCCCATGACCACGACGTCGCGAGCGCGGCGTCGCCAGGACACCGGCCGCCGTCAGGTCTGCAAATGCTCGTTCTTCCCCATGACGCTACGATCCAGATGTCGAGACTTCGGCAGCGCGATGTGCTGCCATTGCTGCGGCCGGTTATTGTCGATGGCGGCGACATCCGGCGCTGCGGGGGCGACCGGTGCGGCGTTGGCGCGTTCGGCAAGGCTACTCGCATTCGTGCTGTCGACGGCGGTATGAACCGGCGCGGCAAAACACGAGGCGGACAGCGTCACCATGATCAACAGTGTCGAGGTTTTCATCGCCCGACCTCCTAAGCTCATGCGGCGCTGACAATCAAGCAAACGCTGTGCCGTCCCCGCGTCGAAAGGACGGCGCAAGCTACACGCGGCACTGCGATGCGCGACCTGCATCTACCTACCATCTTAGATGGCAAATACTGCAACGCGCGGACATTTGCGACAAAACGGTATTGCTGTTTGGAGATGATCGCACGAACGCAATGACGGCGGGGTGTCCGGCTGGGTGGGGCCTCTGGCGGGGAAGTGTGGTGCGGAGCGGCTCGGCGGGCTCGGCGCAGCGCCTCGCCGCAGACCCGCGCCCCCGTCGGCATACCCCTATCGCAACACATCAAACCGCGTCCACGGCCACGACGGCCGGTCGCGCATATACCCGTTCAGCCAGTTCCACTGCGGATGCCGCTTCATGAACGCCTGCGCGTCGAACGGCCGTCCGCACGGATGACCCCAGCGTGCGGTGAACGCCATCGCGCGTGCCATCTCGCTATCGACCACCTTGCCGTCGTTGGCCCCCCAGGGATTGAACGGCCCATGATCGGTGCCGCCAAATCGCGCGTCATCCAGTTCCAGATGGCCGCAGATGGTGCGCGAGCAGGGGTTGTCGTTGCGGTCGAGATAGACGTCGTGATGATCGGCGATCATCTCCTTGGCGAGTTCCACGTCGATCCTGCCGCGATGCATTTCCTCGAGCTGCATGAAACGCAAGCGCCGCGCGCCGTTCTTGCGCACGTCCGTGTAGTCCTCGCCTTCGCCGATGCATTCCTGATTGCGAATCTTGAGGTCGGTCGCCGTGTTATAGCCGCTGTAGAAACCATCCTTCGTGGTCTCGAAGCCCGAATAGTGCAGCCCCAGTTCGTAACGCGCGATCTCGCCGGTCTTCGCGTCACCGAGCAGCCAACTGTTCGCATAGCCGCCGTTGTTCGCGAGCGCGAACATCTCGCACCATTCGCCAATGCTGTTCGCATACTGCGACGCGCGCCGCGAGCGGTAGAACTCGGGTGCGCCTGCCGCGTTGTAGCCGACGAAGTTGGAGATCGTGGTTTCGGTCACCATCAGCCCGGCGGCCGTGACCCAGAAGTCGGTGAGGCTGGAGATGCAGCCCGGCAAGCCCTGCATCAGGATGCGGTTGCCGCGGTCCGGCACGATGTCGAATACGACGTTGAACGCGTCGCCCGCCGCGTAGCGGTCCCAGGAGTTGTGCGCCATCACGATGCGGCCGTCGCGCGTCGCGTTGCCGGTGGCGATGAACGCGCTGCAATGGTGCCCGCGCCGGCCGCGCCACGGCTTCACGCCGAGCTGCGGCTGCTGCCGCGCCGCGTGGCTCGGCCACCAGCTTTGCAGCAGATCCATGTAGCCGTTCCACGCCAGCACTTCGGCGAACGGCAGCTTCGCGCCGTCGGCGATGCCCTGGATTTCGTCGGCAAATTCGGTGTCGAGCTTGCTGGCGAACTGGGCGCTCGCGGCATCGACGAAGGTGTCGAACTCTTCGCCCGTGTCCCACTTTGCGAGATAGCGGGCGGTATGGATCGCGTTGCGGATTTCGGCGGCGAGCAGCTGGCCGTGCTGCTCGCCGCGATCGTAGGGCTCGCCTTCGATATGCAGGAAGATCCAGCCTGCCTGGTCGCGGCGCACGGCATCGAGGGACGGTTCGCTCATCTTCGCTCCGATCGCACGGCGGGCGTCTCGGCGCGCCCGTCCTGACGTCACGCGCGCTGCGGTATCGGTGGCGAAAGCGTGCCGGTTTTGTGCCGCAGCGATCTCCCCATTGTAGAGAATTTGCGGCGCTTTGCACGGCGCCGCCGGGCCGTGCGCCGGACGGGGTGACGCCGCCTAGTGGGTCGGATTCATGCGGAAATAGGCGTCGAGCAGCGAGGTTTTGTAGACCACGCCGGCGAGCTTCGGATGCGCGGCGCTTTCGACCACCGGCAGACGCTCGCCCTGAAACGCCATGAAGTGCTGCAGCGCGACGCCGAGCGACATGTCCGGCGTGAGCACGTCGAAGTGCGGCTGCAGATAGTCCGCGGCGGTTTTCGCCGACGTATCGCTTTTGTCGAGCAGATCGGACGTGATGTCCTTGAGCGCGACCACGCCGAGAAACGCGCCGGACTCGTTGGCGACGTACAGATACTTCACCGGATATTCGAGGAACACGCGCGTCATGTCCTGCACCGTCGCGTTCGGCAGCACGACGGTTTCGGCGGGGCGGATCAGCTCGCGCATCTGGGTGGCGCGCAGGCGCGTGCGCTCCTGTTCCTCGCGGTTGCGGTGCAACGTGATTTCGTACATCGAGGTCTTGCCGATCGCACGCGCGATGAAATAGGCGACCACGCACGAGAGCATCAGTGGCAGCACGACCTGGTAGCTGAGCGTCATCTCGAAGATCATCAGGATCGCCATCAGCGGCGCCTGAGTCGCGCCGGCGAGGAACGCGCCCATGCCGACCATCGCGTACGCATACGGCTCCGAGGTCGCGTGCGGCCACAGCGCGTGCATGCCCTGGCCGAACAGCGAGCCGACCGCCGCGCCGACGAACAGGGTCGGCGTGAAGACCCCGCCGACCGCGCCGGAGCCTGCCGTGGCCGCGGTCGCGGCGAGCTTGAACACCAGCACGAGGACGAGCGCGGTCCAGGTCCACGGCGAATGCAGAATCGAGTTCACGACGCTATAGCCGTTGCCCCACACCTCGGGTGTCCAGATGGAGATGACGCCGACCACGAAGCCGCCGAGCGCGAGCCTGACGGGCAGCGGCACCGGCAGTTTGCGAAAGGCGGCCTTCGACGCGTCGAGCAGCCGCAAAAACTGCGGCGCGGCGAGCCCGCACAGTGCGCCGAGCGCGACGAACAGCAGCACTTCGAGGCCCGCCACCGCCGGAAACACCGGCATCTCGTACGGCGGCTTGTAGCCGGCGAATTCGCGCATCGTGATATTGGCGACCACGGCCGACACCACCACCGGCCCGAAGCTCTCCATCGCGATCGAGCCGAGCACGATCTCGGTGACGAAAAACGCGCCCGCGATCGGCGCGCTGTACGCCGAGGTAATCCCCGCCGCCGCGCCGCAGGCGACCAGCAAACGCAGCCGCGACGGATCGAAATGCACCCAGCGTCCGATCAGCGACGAGGCGAGTGCCGCCAGTTGCACCATCGGCCCTTCGCGGCCGATCGAGCCGCCGCTCGCGATCGTGAACAGCGACGACACGCTGCGCCACAGGCTCAGCTTGACCGGCACCACGCCGTCGCCGATCGCGACCGCTTCCATGTAGTCGACGTGATTGCATTTGTCGGCGTGACGCTGCGCGATCAGCAGAAAGAAGCCGGCGATCAGACCGCCGGCGGCCGGCAGCCAGATCCGCACGGTCCACGGCAGGCTGCGCGCCATCTCGACGAAGCTGCCGGCGCGGCCCGCCACCAGCAGTTGCAGCAGCGCGATGGCTTCGCGAAACAGGATCGTCGCAAAGGCGCCGGCGATGCCGACCACCACCGACCAGACCAGCATCGTGTGGGCGTCCGAGAGACGGAACAGGTTTTGGGCGCGGGTGCGCAGCTTCAGCAGGAATGAAAGCACGTCGACGGTACAGGGCGTGGGAAAGGATTCGGGAACGCGCCCGGCGACAGCAACGCGCCCGCTGCGCACGGCGGGCGCGTTGCTGTCGTTGGGCGAAGGGGGGCGGCGCGGCTCAAGTCGCCGCCTTGTCGAGTTCCGGATAGTGCCGGAAGATGCAGGCCTCGTTGTGTTCGATGCGCCGCTCCGACTGCAGATACGCGGCGATGTTCGGTCGCGCGATCACCGCGTCGTGCAATGCGGCGAGCCGCGGATAGTGCTCGCCGAAGCGCTTGAGCGCGCGCGGAAACGCGTACAGCAGGCCGTCGATCAGCTGGAACATCGACAGGTCCACGTAGCTGAGCGCGTCGCCGACCAGGAAGGTATCGCCGGCCGGATTCTGCTTCAGCACGCGCTCGAAATACGACATGAACTTCGGAATCCGGTTGTCGATGAAGTCGTGCGCGCGCACTTTGGCGGCGTCTTTCTGGTCTTCGTAGTAGAGGCCGCTCGCGAGCGGATGGTGCGTGTCGTGCGCTTCGGTGACCACGTCGGCGACCGTCAGTTGCAGGCCGTTGGCGACGTAGCGCAGGCTGTCGACCGACGGCGCGAGGTTCAGCCGCGGTCCCAGATAGAACAGGATGTTGGCGGTCTGTGCGATCACCAGATCGCCGTCTTTCAGAAACGGCGGCGCGAACGGCGGATGGGGCTCGTCGCGGCTTTTCATCAACTTCATCATCGCGCCCGTGCCCAGGCCTTCCGCCTCGTCGCCGCGCGCCACTTCCACGTAGTCGGCGCCGGCTTCCTCCAGCGCGAGCCGCACGAATTCGCCGCGGCCTTGCAGGCCGTCCCAATAGTAAAGTTCCAGGCTCATCGATTGATCCTCATTCCGGTCGCTCATGCGCGCAGCATGAGCGGATTGCAGGAGCAGGTGACGCCAGCAACCAGTATGCCGCGCGAGCGCGCCCGATGGGTCGCCAGAATGCGCAAAACCCCGCGCGCGGCGGGGTGGGTTCGAAGGCGGGGGCGGTTTAGCCGAGCAGGTGCTGGACGGTCCATGTAATTCCCAGTCCGCCGGCAATCAGCCAGACATACAGGATCAGGCCGGTGGTCAGCGCACGCGGTCCGGCCTGACGGATCTGCGCGATGCGCGTTTCGATGCCGAGCGCCGTCATGGCCATGGTCAGCGCGAAGGTGTCGAGCGTGTTGAGCGTGCTGGTCGCGGTGTCCGGCAGCACGTGCAGCGAGTTGATCACGACGCAGGCGAGGAAGCCGAGCGCGAACCATGGAATCGCCAGCTTGCGCGGGGCAGCTTCGTGCGAGCCGTCCTGGGAACCCGCCGCCGCGGCGCGGCGCGCCGAGCGGTTCACCCACATGCCGACCACGAGCAGCACCGGCACCAGCAGCATCACGCGCGTCATCTTGACGATGGTGGCGATGTGCTCCGCTTCCGGGCTCACGTTGCTGGCCGCGCCGACCACCTGCGCCACCTCGTGGATCGTGCCGCCGAAGAACAGACCCGCGCCGACCGTGTCGAGATGCAGCCAGCCCGCGTTGAACAGGACCGGGTAGAGGAACATCGACAACGTGCCGAACAGCACCACGCTGCCCACGGCCATCGCGCTCTTGTGCGGCTTCGATTGCAGCGTCGACTCGAACGCGAGCACCGCGGCCGCGCCGCAGATCGCGCTGCCGGCGGCGGTCAGGAGCGCCGTATCGCGGTCGAGCTTCATGATTTTCATGCCTGCCCACGTTCCGATGACGAGCGTGCTGACCACGATCAACACGGATTCCGCGAGGCCGGGCAGGCCGACCTGGGCGATTTCCTGCAGGCTCACGCGCAGTCCGAAGAACGCGACCGCGATACGCAGCAGCTTGCGCGCCGAAAAGTTGACGCCGGCCGCCCAGCTCGCGGGCATGCCGTCGCGCAGCGCGTTGCCGTAAATGGCGCCGGCCACGATGCCGACGATCAGCGGGCTCAGGCCGAGGCCGGCGATCGCGGGAATCGATGCGATACGGGTCACAGCGGCGGCGAACAGCGCGACGAACAGAACGCCATTGAGCTGTCCGCGCGTGGAATGCGCTGCGGCGGGTGGGGCGGCGGTAGTCGCTGCGTGAAGCGGAACGGGTGTGGTGGACATAGTGCAGTCCTTGATGACTGACGGAATTCGATGGGGCTAATCCTAAATTAGATATATCGATATGAAAAATCATGATTTAGAATGTGAAGTATCAGATAGGCCGATATTTCAAACCCATGACCCCTGATCAACTTATAACGTTCGCCGCTGTCGCCGAGCACCGCAACATTAGCCGGGCGGCGGTGGCGCTGCATCTTTCGCAACCGGCGGTTTCCGGACAACTGCGGCAGTTGCAGGACGAATTCGGCGAGCCGCTGTACCAGCGCGACGGCCGCGGCGTGCGGCTGACGCCCGCCGGCGAGCAACTGGCGAACTACGCGACGCGGCTGCGCGAAACCTGGCGTCAGGCGCACGCGTACCGCGACGCGCTGCGCGGTCTCGAACAGGGCACGCTGCGAATCGGCGCGAGCACCACGCCAGCGAGCTACCTGCTGCCGTATCTGATCGCCGATTTCCATCGCCGCTATCCGGACGTGAGCGTGCATACCGCCGACGGCAACACCACGGAGATCGTCGGTGCGCTCGGCTCCGTCGACATCGCGATGATCGAAGGGCCGGCCGGCGCCGATCTGCCGCCGGACACCGCCGTGCACGCGTGGCGCGAAGACGAGATCGTCGCGATCGTGCCGCGCTCGCATCCGCTCGCGCAGGCGGCGCAGGAAGCACCGGAGGGCGCGTGCGGCCGCGTGGAGCTGGCAGCCTTCGGGGCGTATCCGCTGGTGTTGCGCGAGGCGGGCTCGGGCGTGCGGCAGAGCGTCGAGCGCGCGTTCGCGCGGGCGGGCGTGCCGATGCGGGTCGTCCTCGAGATTGCCGGCGTCGAAGGGGTGAAGGAGGCGGTACGGGCCGGCATGGGCATCGGCTTCGTCTCCGCGATGTCGATGCGCCACGAGAACGGCGCGTTGTGCATGTTGTCGCTAAGCCCGGAGCCGCTGACACGCAGGCTGTCGATTCTCGTGCCGTATGCGAGCGCGCCGTCGCGAGTGGTGGAGCAGTTCCTCGCGCTGTGTCTCGCGTACGGGGGCTGAGTGCTTCCACGCCGGCACGACACCGAGTGGAGATGCACGCTCCCACTCGCGGCGTCCCTCGCCCTCAGTCGCTCGCCACTGACGTAGGGCCCACCCCTTACCGTGCCCGCTAAGCCTGGGGATTTCCTCTATGGTGCGGGCCGCGACTCCCGGCGCACTATTCGGGCATCGCAAGCGCCTCGGCGCTTTTTTTTAAAACGCATCTGGAACCGGTTCCAGGCGTGGTTAAGCGGGCAGAACCGGGTAAATTCGACATGATTCCAGCAGTAGACATCGTGATCGTCGCAAGCGCATTCGGAATGGATGCGGTCCACGCGGACGGTCATCTGAAGTGGGCGCAAGCGAGCAAACGGGCCGGCGCAGCGGGTTTCGAAGTGCGTCGCGAGCTGTTCGCCGACGAGGCCGACGCCGCTGCGCCGCGTCTGCGCGCACTCGGCGAGGCGATCGTCGGGTTGGGCATGTGGGCTGTGTATTCGACGCCCGCGTCGCTGTATGCGTCGGACGGTCGGCTCGACGCCGCCGCACTGCGCCTCGCACTCGACGAAGCGGCGGCGCTCGGCGCGCGCGTCGTCAAGCTGCAACTCGGCGGCTTCGCCGGTGAAGCACACGGCGCGGCGATTGCTGCGCAAATGGATGGCTCGCACGTGCGGCTCGTCGTCGAGAACGGGCAACTGGCGGAAGGCGGCTCGCTCGCGCAATTCACCGGCCTCTTCGATGCGCTGGCGCGCGACGGCCGCGCCGGTTTGCTCGGCATGACTTTCGACATCGGCAACTGGGCCTGGCGCGGTGTCGCGCCGCTCGATGCCGCCCGGCTGCTCGCGCCGCACGTCGAATATATCCATTGCAAGACGACGGTGGGCGAGGGGGCGCGGCGCTTTCCCGCCGCCCCGGAGGCAGACGATGACCGGTTCATCGCGGTGCTCGACAGCTTGCCGCGCGATGTGCCGCGCGGCATCGAGTTTCCGTTCGATGCAAGCCGCCTTGAGGCGGACGCGGCGCATTACGTCGAATGGCTGGCCGCCGCGTCGACAGAACCCGTAGTAAAGGCAACACCCGCAACACCCGCAACACCCGCAACACCCAGGAGCCACGCATGAGCACCCCAGCCGCAGCACTCGATGTCATCACCTATGGCGAGGCGATGGCCATGTTCGTCGCCGCCGAAACCGGTCCGCTCGCGGGCGTCGGGCAATTTACGAAGCGCATCGCCGGCGCGGATCTGAACGTGGCGATCGGTCTGTCGCGGCTCGGCTTCAAGGTGGGCTGGATGAGCCGCGTCGGCAACGATTCGTTTGGCCAATACGTGCGCGACACGTTGACCCGCGAGGGCATCGACCAGCGCTGCGTCAGCACCGACGAGCGTTATCCGACCGGTTTCCAGTTGAAATCGAAAAACGACGATGGCAGCGACCCGGCGGTCGAATACTTCCGCAAGGGTTCGGCGGCGAGCCATCTGTCGCTCGCCGACTATGCCGCCGATTACGTGCTGCCCGCACGTCACCTGCATCTGACCGGCGTCGCGCCGGCGATCTCGGCGAGTTCGCGCGAACTCGCGTTTCATCTCGCGCGTGAAATGCGCGCGGCGGGCAAGACGATTTCGTTCGACCCGAATCTGCGCCCGACCCTGTGGCCGTCGCGCGCGGCGATGGTCGAAGGTCTGAACGCGCTCGCCGCGTTGGCCGACTGGGTGCTGCCCGGCATCGGCGAGGGCGAGATCCTGACCGGCTACACGCAGCCGGAAGACATCGCCCACTTCTATCTGGAGCGCGGCGCGCGCGGCGTGATCATCAAGCTCGGCGCGCAGGGCGCGTACTTTCGCACCGCCGACGATGCCGGCGTGATCGCCGGTCAGCCGGTCGCCAAAGTCGTGGACACGGTCGGCGCGGGCGATGGCTTCGCGGTCGGTGTGGTGAGCGCGTTGCTCGAAGGCAGGACGCTGCCGCAAGCGATCGCGCGCGGCAACCGTATCGGCGCGCTGGCCATCCAGGTGATCGGCGATTCGGAAGGCTTGCCGCAGCGCGCCGAGCTCGATGCGCTTGAGCGGGGCGATGTGGATGCGGATAAGGCCGGCGCATCGGCTGGCGCTGCGCGCATTGCAACTGCGGCCTGAACGCGCGCGTTATCGGCACGCATCTGGCCGCCTCGATAACAGCAAGAGCGCTCGACAGCGCCCCAGCACTGACCATCATTGTTTCAGGATGCCGTCAGTAACTATCTGCATGGACCAGAGCAGGCGCTAAAGCGCCGACTTCGGTCGACCGCTGTGCATGGGACCGGCGTAAGCGCTAAAGCGCCAGCGCCGGTCGACAAAGGAGACATTCATGACCTCATCGCTTGCGATTCGCCGTTGGTGGACGATCATGCCGATCGTATTCATCACGTACAGCCTCGCTTATCTCGATCGCGCGAACTTCGGCTTCGCGTCGGCCGCCGGCATCAATCAGGATCTCGGCATCAGCAAAGGGCTGTCGTCGCTGATCGGCGCGCTGTTTTTCCTCGGCTATTTCTTCTTCCAGATTCCCGGCGCGATCTACGCGGAACGCCGCAGCGTCAAGAAGCTGGTGTTCTGGAGCCTGATCCTGTGGGGCGGCTGCGCGGCGCTCACCGGCATGGTCAGCAATATTCCGTCGCTGATGGTGATCCGCTTCGTGCTCGGCGTCGTCGAAGCCGCCGTGATGCCCGCGATGCTGATCTTCATCAGCAACTGGTTCACCAAAAGCGAGCGCTCGCGCGCCAACACCTTCCTGATTCTCGGCAATCCGGTGACGGTGCTGTGGATGTCGGTGGTGTCGGGCTATCTCGTGCATTCGTTCGGCTGGCGGCAGATGTTCATCGCCGAGGGCGCGCCCGCGATTCTCTGGGCGGTGTGCTGGTGGTTCCTCGTGAAGGACAAGCCGCAGCAGGTCTCGTGGCTGACCCAGCAGCAGAAGGACGACCTTGCGCAAACGCTGCGCGCCGAGCAGGCCGCGATCAAGCCGGTGCGCAATTACAGCGAGGCGTTCCGCACGCCCGCGGTGATCAAGCTGAGCGCGCAATATTTCTGCTGGAGCATCGGCGTGTATGGTTTCGTGCTGTGGCTGCCGTCGATCCTGAAGAACGGCTCGACGCTCGGCATGGTCGAAACCGGCTGGCTGTCGGCGCTGCCGTATCTCGCCGCGACCATCGCGATGCTTGCAGCTTCGTGGGCATCGGATAAACTCAACCGCCGTAAAGTGTTCGTGTGGCCGTTCCTGCTGGTCGGCGCAGTGGCGTTCGCGGCGTCGTATGCGCTCGGCTCCACGCACTTCTGGCTGTCGTACGCCTTGCTGGTGATCGCGGGCGGCGCGATGTACGCGCCGTACGGTCCGTTCTTCGCGATCGTGCCGGAGCTGCTGCCGAAGAACGTCGCGGGCGGGGCAATGGCGCTGATCAACAGCATGGGCGCGCTCGGTTCGTTCGTCGGCTCGTACGTGGTCGGTTATCTGAACGGCGCCACCGGTTCGCCCGCGGCGTCGTATGCATTCATGAGCGTGGCGCTGCTCGCCGCCGTGATCCTGACGCTGATCGTCAAGCCGCAGCCGCGGACCGAAACGTCAACAGCGACGCGCACGCTCACCACACCGTTGCAAGGAAAATAAAGCTCATGAAGAAGATCGTCGCATGGAAGTCGCTGCCCGAAGATGTGCTCGCGTATCTGCAACAGCATGCGGAAGTGGTGCAGGTCGATCCCGCGCAACACGACGCGTTCGTCGCCGCGTTGCGCGATGCCGACGGCGGCATCGGCGCGAGTGTGAAAGTCACGCCGGCGATGCTCGAAGGCGCGAGCCGCCTGAAGGCGTTGTCGACCATCTCGGTGGGCTTCGATCAGTTCGACGTCGCCGATCTCACGCGGCGCGGCATCGTGCTCGCGCACACGCCGGACGTGCTGACCGAGTCCACCGCCGACACTGTGTTTTCGCTGATCCTCGCGTCGGCGCGCCGGGTCGTCGAGCTCGCCGAATGGGTGAAGGCGGGGCAGTGGCGCGACAGCATCGGAGCGGCCCAGTTCGGCGTCGACGTGCAGGGCAAGACGCTCGGCATCGTCGGGCTGGGACGGATCGGCGGCGCGGTTGCGCGGCGCGCGGCGCTCGGCTTCAACATGAAGGTGCTGTACACCAATCGCAGCGCGAACCCGCAGGCTGAGCAGGCGTATGGCGCGCGGCGCGTCGAGTTGGCGGAACTGCTGGCGACCTCGGATTTCGTCTGCCTGCAAGTGCCGCTCACGGCGGAGACGAGACATATGATCGGCGCGGCCGAACTCCGGTCAATGAAGAAGAGCGCGATCCTGATCAATGCGTCGCGCGGCGCGACCGTCGATGAACAGGCGCTGATCGAAGCGTTGCAAAACGGCACGATTCACGGCGCGGGGCTCGACGTGTTCGACACCGAACCGCTGCCGGCCGACTCGCCGTTGCTGAAGCTGGCGAATGTGGTCGCGCTGCCGCATATCGGCTCGGCGACGCATGAGACACGCCACGCGATGGCGCGAAATGCGGCGGAGAATCTGGTTGCGGCGCTAGACGGGACGCTGACGGTCAATGTCGTCAATCGGGACGTGTTGGGTAAGTGAGTTCGGTTGCGTGAGCGGGCTCAAGGGGAAGTGACGCGGATGGCCAATGCTCATGGGCCGACGCGTAAGCCCATGTGCATGGGCCCGGCGTGATTGGGCCAACACGAGCCCGCCCACGACTGTCAGGCGACACGAGTGGGTCGATATGTATGGACCGACGCGAGCGGATCGATGCGAGTGCGTCGGCACGCATCAGTCGACACGAGCGAACCCTCACACGTCAGGCGGGCTCCCGTGTGTCGACATGAGTGAGCCGCTGCGAGTGAATCAATACAAGAGTGAGCCACCACGAGCGGGCCGAGACGAATGAGCCAACATGAATGACCCAACGCGTGAATCGCCGCTGACCACTCCGCAGCCGCCACCGCGCCGCGCGACGATCACCGATGTCGCGCGCGAAGCCGGCACCGGCAAGACCAGCATCTCCCGCTATCTGAACGGCGAGACGAGCGTGCTGTCGGCGGAGTTGCGCGCGCGCATCGAAGCCGCGATCGCGCGGCTCGACTATCAGCCGAACCAGATGGCGCGTGGGCTCAAGCGCGGCCGCAACCGGCTGATCGGCATGCTGCTCGCCGACCTGACGAATCCGTACACCGTCGAAGTACTGCAAGGTGTGGAAGCGGCGTGTCATGCGCTCGGCCTGATGCCGCTGATCTGCCACGCGGCGAACGAAGTGGAGATGGAGCGGCGCTATCTGCAACTGCTGACGACGTACCGGGTGGAAGGCGTGATCGTCAACGCGCTCGGCGTGCGGGAGGAAACGTTGCGGCCGGTGGGCGGCGGGGGAATTCCGGCGGTGCTGGTCGACCGTTCGGTGGATGGACTCGTCGCCGACATGGTCGGGCTCGACAACCGGGCCGCGGCTGAACTCGGTACGCGTCATCTGCTGGAGCAGGGTTTTGACGACATCTGGTTCGTCGTCCAGCCGTTCGAGCAGGTCAGTTCGCGGCAGCTGCGCGAGGTCGCGTTTCGTGACGCGATGCGCGCTCAAAGCGCCGCACGCGGACATACGCTGGTGCTCGATCTCGCGGACGCGGCCGATGTCGAGCGCGGGCTGGCCAAATTGGACCGTGCAATCGATGCGGCTGGCGGCGATGGTGACGCGGCCAAGGCAACCGGCGCTGCGAACACAGCGAACACAGCGAACACAGCGAACACAACCAACGCGGCCCCCGCGGCCAATCCAGACCACCCGACCCCGTCCTCCCGCATCGCGCTGTTCGCCGCCAACGCCCCCGTCGCGTTGCGCCTCGCGTTGCATCTGAAAGCCCGCTACGGCGCCGACTGGCAAGCCCGCGTCGCGCTCCTCTCGATCGACGACCCCGACTGGGCGGAGCTGGCCGGCATCACGACGATCCGTCAGCCGACCTACGACATCGGCTATCGCGCGGTCGAGTTCCTGCACGAACGCATCGAAGGCGTTCAAACCACCGCGCGCGACTGTCTGCTGCCGGGCGAGTTGATCGTTCGCGCGTCAACTTCGCGCTGATCTGCGATCATTCGGGCTGCGGCGCGCAGCGGGTGCGCGCCGGTCATCGCAAGGAAACTCATGGTTGTTGCACCGCTTACCCTCTCGAGCCTCGCTGTCGCGACGCTGTTCGTCGCCGCCTTACCGTTCCTGATTTACCGGCGTCTGCGCCGCCCGCTCGCGCTCAAGCCGCGCGACGCAATCACCGGCATCGCCGTGTTCGCGCTGTTCGCGATGGTGATCGAGCGCGCGCTGAACGACTACGTGCTGCATCGGAACGCGGCGACGGCCACCTTCCTGTCGAATCCGCTCGCCTTCGTCATGTATGGCGCGCTGGCCGCGGGCATCTGCGAAGAAGTGGGGCGGTTCATCGGCATGCGCTTGCTGCTCAAGCGCGCCGCGGCGAAATCGCCGGCTGCCGCTCACGCCGCGCGCACCGACGACGGCACTGCGCTCACTTACGGTCTCGGCCATGGCGGCGCGGAAGCCTGGCTGGTCGGCGTGCTGGTGCAGATTCAATGGATCCTGTTCGCGGTGTTCGAGAACCGCGGCGAACTGGACAGCTACCTGAGCAATCTGCCGGCCGATTCACTGATGCGCATCCACCTGATTCTCGCCAGCCTGACGCCGCAGACGGCCGGCATTTTCGCGCTCGAACGGGTGGCCGCGCTGGTGTTCCAGATTGGTCTGTCGGTGCTGATGTGGCGCGGCGTGCGCGCGGGCTGGCGCGGTATCCTGCCGCTCGCAATCGTCCTGCACGCGCTGGTCGACGTGCCCGCCGCGCTGTTCCAGGCGCAGCTCGTGCCGCTAGCGGCCGTGGACGCGGTGTATGCGCTGGGCGCGCTGATCGTCGCGGGTCTGCTGTTCAGGACTTTCCGGCGTCCCGTGGCGGTGGTGTGATCCGGCGTCTCGCTAAAGTACCGGCCTTTGCCTAAAATCGGTTCCCTTTTCGGCATCACTTCTGGACCACGTCCGGCGGACCCATGGAAGCTTACCAATACGACTGCGCCAATCCCGAGTTCGAGGAGTTGGCGCGCGTCATCAGCGATCTGTTTCCCGAGCAGACGCAGTTCATCCAGCGCGCGGCCGAAGACGGCACGCCGACGCTGGCGATTCACTGGGTAGCGATGCGCTTCGGCGCGACCGCGCGGCGCATCGTGATGACGGTGGTGATCGCGCCGGCGGCGCTGGCGCGCTACCGTGCGTTGCCGGCGCGGCTGCGCGGCCGCGGTTTCGCGGTGTTGCGTGCGTATGTCGAAGCGAGCCTCGGCTCGCTCGAAGAGCAGTATGCGAACGGCGAGGCGGTGCCGCGCGAGGTCACCGTGGACCTCGGCGACGAGTTTGCCTGAGAGAGTCGTTTGAGACGGCCGGTTGAGGCGATTGCCTGAGACGGCTCATGAGATCGCTCATTGGCCCGCTCATGCAACGGCTCAGTCCGCGAGCCGGTAGACCTTCGCGAAGCGCGCGGCCTGGACCACGCCATAGTCGCCGGGCGCGTATTGCATGACCCAGTCGCCGGCGGCGCCGCGCAGCACGTCGCCGCCATTCGCGGAACGGGCGAGCGAGAACGCTTCGTTCATCTGTTTGGCCAGTACCACGGCGGGACGGTTGCGGTATGCGCCGGTTTCGCCGTGCGCGAGGGTGGCGTCGGCGGGAAGGTACTTGGCGTCGAAGCGCTCACGCGACACGACCCAACGGTCGCCCGTCGATCCGGTAATCAGCGCGTCGCCGCGCACGTAGCGGTTGGGGCCTTCGAGGCTCATCAATTCGCCTTCGGCAGCGGCGAATTCAACGCTCACGGTTTCGTCCTTGACGACGCGTCGAGCGCGCGCGTCAGTGCGCAGATCGAGATTCTTGAGTTCGGTCATGAAGCAGAGAGGAGTGGAAATATCGACGGCGTGCCGACGATGCGGACCGTGTGTCGGGGCAGAGCATGGGGACGTCATGTCCCGATGCCGCGAACCCGCATCATGCCAGATGCATCTGGCGACCGGCTGCTTTTGCACGCGCGACACGCTGGTTCGCTGCGCCTTTGGCGAGCTCGATCACGGCATACGGGGAGTAAGACGGGATTTGCCGCGTGATGGACACGTGGACACGGGGAGCGGGAGTCGGGTGGAACCTGGGCGAGACCCGGCGCGCGTCGTGCCTGCTTATCGCAAGTCCACTGCAAAGGATCGGCACGCGCAGCGCGACCCACCGCGCTGCGCGCAAGCAAGCTGCTTACGGCTTCACAATCGCGTCGCTAGCGGGCGTCGACTTGCCGACCTTGCCCTTGCCGTGGCGGTGACGATGGCCGCCATCGACCGCATCCGAATGATGGAACGTCGCATCGGCGAGCTTCTTCTGCTCCGGCGACAGGCTGCTGTACAGCGGATCGAACGCGTCGACCAGCTTCTTCATGCCGTCCGCATGCGCTTGCGCGATGGTCGCGTACTGCTTCATGTCGTCGAGCGCGGTGACGTTGGTGGCGGCCTTGCGTTGCTGGAACAACTGGCTCATCGTCTCGCCGTTGCCGCGCATCACGTCGGCGAAGGCATTCCATTGCGTTTCCTGCGCCGGCGTGATCTTCAGTTGCGCGTGCAGATAGGCGATGCGATCTTCGACGTTGCGCTCGTGGCCGGCCTTGCCCGCGGGCGCCGAGGCGGCGCTCGCCGGTGCCGGAGCGGGGGCGGGGGTTTGTGCGAACGCGCCGCTCATGGAAACTGCGGTAGCCAGCATGACAAGTGCTTTTTTCATCGAAACTCCTGATGTCTATTCGAATTGGGACAAGGCGTGTGGCGAGCGGCCGGGTTGCGTCAGCCATCGCGACGTACGGCGGCCGGCTGCCCCATTTCGCCGTCGCCGCTATTAGTATCACGATATCCCTACAATGCGGCTCCAATGCGACAAACGCTTACAACCGAAACGAACGGGAAATAGCCGGTGGATAAATTCGTCAGCATGGAAATTTTCGTCGCCGTGGTCGAGGCAGGGAGCCTGACGGCGGCGGCCGAGCGCTTCGACATTTCCTCGGCGATGGTGGGCAAGCATCTGCGCGCGCTCGAAAGCCGGCTGGCCGCGCGGCTGCTGACGCGTAGCACGCGTCGGCAAAGTCTGACGGAAATAGGCCGGCAGTATTACGAGCAATGCAGACGCATCCTCGCCGATGTGAAGCAGGCCGAGTCGCTCGCCGAGGCGATGACCGCCTCGCCGCGCGGCGTGCTCAAGGTGACGGTGCCGCTGACCTACGGCGTTGAAGTCTTCGCCCCGGCGATGACCGATTATCTGAGCGCGTGGCCCGACGTGAGTCTCGAACTCGATCTGTCGAACCGCATCATCGATCTGGTGGAAGAGGGCTTCGACGCGTCGGTGCGCATCGGTCAACTGGCGGATTCGAGTCTGGTCGCGCGGCCGCTTAAACCTTACCGGATGCGCGCATGCGCGTCGCCGGCGTACCTGGCGCGCGCTGGCACGCCGCGCACGCCGGCTGATCTCGTCCATCATGAATGCCTCGGTTTTCTGCACTGGGGCCGCGAAGGTCTGTGGCGTCTCGACGGCGAGAGCGCCGACGACAACCCGCTGCGCGCGGGCCGCTTTCGCGCGAACAACGGCCAGGCGCTGAAGGTGGCGGCGCTGCGCGGCTTCGGCCTGGTGCTGCAGCCGGAGGCGCTGCTCGCGCGCGAGATCGCCAGCGGCGAACTGGTGTCGGTGCTGGAGGACTATCTGCCCGACGGCGCGCCCGTGCATCTGATCTATCCGCGTGATCGCCAGCCCACGCCCAAGCTCACCAGCTTCGTCGATTTCGTGATCGAGCGGTTCGGGGCGTGAGTGCGGCGGCGCGGCCGCCAACGCCACTAGCGCCATCACACGCTCAAGACGCGCGATAATCCGCTCGACCACAGATCCACTCCACCCACTTCCCCAAGCCTCCCGATGAGACCTCCGCGCCTCGACCAGCTCGACGACCTCGACCGCAACCTCGTTGCACTGCTGCAAGCCAACGCCCGCGAAAGCGTCGCCAGTCTTGCGCGCCAGCTCGACGTGGCGCGCACCACGGTGATCGCGAGAATCGCGCGGCTGGAGCGCAGCGACGTGATCGCCGGCTATAGCGTGCGGCTCGGCCAGGACGTGCTCGATTCGAGCATCATGGCCTACGTCGGCATGATCATCGCGCCGAAGCACGGGCCGTCCGTGCAGAAGCGTCTCGGCAAGATGCCCGAGGTGCAGTTGCTGTGCGCGGTGAGCGGCGAGTTCGACTACGTCGCGTGGCTGCGCGCCGATTCGCCTGACCGGCTGAACGATCTGCTCGACCAGATCGGCGGCATGGAAGGCGTCGAGCGGACCACGACGTCGATCATCCTCGCGCGCAAGATCGACCGTGGGATGGTTTGAGTGCGGCGTGTGAACGCGCGCGGCCCGTCCAATCGGCGCTGGTTTTTACGTGGTTTTTATATCGTTTCGACAGTTCGACCAACATCTTCGTCATAACGTCGAAACCGGTGGTCATAACGCATCATTTTGCGCGTATGAACTGTTTTTGCTTCTCCCTAAACTGTTGCTCAAGGGTTCAGCCCGAGAGGCGCGGCGCCTAAGCGCAGCGCACTTCCCGAGCTGCACACAGCACACACATAACAAAGGAGAAGCGCATGAAAGTAGCCATTGTTGGTGCCGGTCTGATCGGACACACCATCGCGCATATGCTGCGTGAAACCGGCGACTACGACGTCGTCGCATTCGACCGCGATCAGCACGCGCTCGACAAGCTCGCCGCCCAGGGCATTCCGACACGCCGCGTCGATTCCGCCGATGCCGGCGCACTGCGCGCCGCGATGCAAGGCTTCGACGCGCTCGTCAACGCGCTGCCGTATTACCTCGCGGTGAACGTGGCCTCGGCGGCCAAGGGTGCGGGCGTGCATTACTTCGATCTGACCGAAGATGTGCGCGCGACCCACGCGATCCGCGCGATCGCCGACGACGCCGAGCATGCGTTCATGCCGCAGTGCGGTCTCGCGCCGGGCTTCATCGGCATTGCCGCGCACGAACTGGCGAACCGCTTTAGCGAAATCCGCGACGTCAAGATGCGCGTCGGCGCGCTGCCGGAGTTTCCGACCAATGCGCTGAAGTACAACCTGACCTGGAGCGTCGACGGTCTGATCAACGAATACTGCCAGCCTTGCGAAGCGATCCGCGACAGCCGCACGCAGTGGGTGCAGCCGCTAGAAGGCCTCGAACACTTTTCGCTCGACGGCACAGAATACGAAGCCTTCAATACGTCCGGCGGACTGGGCACGCTGTGCGAGACGCTGGCGGGGCGAGTCGAATCGCTCGACTACAAGTCGGTGCGTTATCCGGGCCACCGCAATCTGATGCAGTTCCTGCTCGAAGACCTGCGCCTGTCCGGCGACCGCGACACGCTAAAGACCATCATGCGCCGTTCGGTGCCGTCGACCGCGCAGGACGTCGTGCTGGTGTTCATCACGGTGAGCGGCATGCGCGACGGGCAACTGGTGCAGGAAGTGTTTACCCGCAAGATTTTCGCGAAGACGGTGTGCGTCGTGCCGATGAGCGCGATCCAGATCACCACGGCCGGCGCCATGTGCGCGGTGCTCGATCTGTTCCGTGAGCAGAAGCTGCCGCAAAAGGGCTTCGTGCGTCAGGAGCAGGTGTCGCTCACCGACTTCCTCGCGAACCGCTTCGGCAAACTGTACGAAGGACAGTCGCTGGAGGCGCTCGCTACGGCCTGAAGCGCGGCCGTCGCCGGTATGGCCGTGAGGCCGCAAACGAGGGCCGTGGCAAGGCGAGCTGGTGTGCGCCGCTGAGAGCCGCTGATGAGCGAGGAAGGTCCCGCAAGAGGACCGCTGAAATGAAAATGCCCCGTTTGACGGGGCATTTTCATTTCTGGCCGACGTGTGCCGTGCGCGGCTAAACGGGCAGCGGCGGCATCATCTTGCACGCCGGCTGCGGCTCGCCGATGATGCGCGCGAGCAGGCCCTCGTCGTCCGCCGGCGTGGGCGCGGTGTTGTCGAACATCAGCAGATCGTCGCAGGTCTCGCCCCCGGGCACGAAGCGGCGCTGCCGGTATTCGTCCCAATGCGCGAGCTTGTAGGCGTCGTTCGGATTCGCGCGCGCGACGATCCGCTGCCGCGCGACTTGGTCCGAGGTATGAACCCACACGACCCGCAGCGTCACGTCCGCCCCGACACCGAGCCAGGCGCGGTCGAACAGGCGCCGCTCGCGCACTTCACGCGAGAGCGGCGCGACCACCAGCGCGCTTACGCCGAGTTCGAGATTGTCGCGGGCGGTGTCGAGCAGGCCGCGGTACTCGGGGTCGCGCAGATGCTGCAGAAAAAGCGGGCTGTCGCGGTCGTTCGGGTCGCCGGTCAGCATGGCCATCGCGGCCGCGCTATAGCCGCCGAACAGCGTGTCTTTGTCGAGCAGGCAAAAGGGCGTGCCGCTCGCCTTCATCAGCGGACCGATCAGCTTTTTTGCGACCGTGGTCTTGCCGGTACCCGCATGACCGCAAAAGAAAACCAGAAACGTCACGAAGGCGTGCTTCCGTCAGGGGCGGGCGGCGTGCCGGCGGAGTGCGGATCACGGGCGAACTTGCCGTTGGTCTCCAGCCACATCACGTTGATGATGCCGAAGGCGAGCGCCACGCCGACGCCGAGAATCCAGGTGAAATACCACATCGCAGTCTCCTTGATCGTAGGTCCGGCGAAGCGGAGATACCGGCTCGCCATCGCGGCACGCGATCCAACCAGGGCTATATCCGTCGCGCGCAGTCCGCTTGGGTCGAACCCTTTGCAACGATCATGAAGAAGAACGCCGCGTCGTGCAAGGGGAGAGATGGTCGGCCGGGTTGGTCCCGCGTTGGCCGTTCGGCCAGGCTGGCGCGACAGCCGCGCGTTGCTATCATGCTTGGCAACGCGCCGGGCTGCGCCACGCAGGATCGCCAGGCAGCGCGTGAGCTGTCACGACAGGCGGGACCAGAATCGACGATGGGGAAGGACCAGCATGCCGATGCGCTTGCATTGCCACCGCAAGAGCGCACTCGCGGCACTCGCGGCGCTCATCATGCTCGCCTGCGCGGCGCTGGGCGGTTGCGCGTCGACACCGGCCGAGCCGGTGCCGTTCAAGCAGGTGCCGGCCGAGCGCATCGTGCGGCCCGGCTATACGGAACCGCTGGCGGGGCTCGTCGCCGTGGACGTGCGCCGCGAACGTTCGCGCGACGTGATCGTGCGGTTCCGCAATGCGCTGGTGTACGTCGACGGCGAACGGGTCACCGACCTGATGAACGGCGAGCACGTGGTTTTCTACCTCAGCCCGGGCGTGCATCGGATCGGCGTCTCGACGCAGTTCGATCCGGTGGTCGCGTTGGCCTTTCTGGTGACGGCCGACCCGCGCTTACCGCGCTCGCCGGCAAGGTTTAACAATTGGATACGTGACGTTTTCGCGCAGCCCCGTAACATGGCGGCTACGCTCATCCGTCAAACGCAGGCCCTGCGCGCGGCACACGCGCAGGGCGAGGCCGGGCGGTCTGTTTCCGTTTTCAAGGTAATCCGAACATGCTGATCAATTGCGCCGCCTATCAGGACGGTCGAAAGCTCGCTGACATCGACATCGATAGCATCAGCGACTACGTGGCGCGGCCCGAGTGCTTCGTCTGGGTCGCGCTGAAAGACCCGGGGCCGGGCGAGCTGGCCGTGATGCAGCACGAGTTCGGCCTGCACGAGCTCGCGATCGAAGATGCGCAGCATGGTCACCAGCGTCCCAAGATCGAGGAATACGGCGACTCGATGTTCGCCGTGATGCACACGGTCGAGATGGACGACGACGGCGAGTTGCTGATCGGCGAAGTCGACGTGTTCGTGGGGCGCAACTACGTGCTGTCGGTGCGCCGCGGCACCCGCACCGGGTTTCAGAACGTGCGCGCGCGCTGCGAGCGCGAGCCGCGTCTGCTGAAGGAAGGCTCGGCATTCGTGCTGTATGCGTTGCTCGACGATGTCGTCGATCGCTATTTCCCGATTATCGAGGCGATGAGCACCGAGATCGAAGAGCTCGAAGACCGCATTTTCGACTACAACAATTCGGCGCAGTCGCGCGCGATCATCCAGGATCTTTACTCGTTGAAGCGGCGCCTCGTGATCCTCCAGCACCATATCGTGCCGCTGCAGGAAGCCGTCAGCAAATTGACCGGCGGGCGCATTCCGAGCGTCTGCCAGGGCATGCAGGCGTATTTTCGCGACGTCTACGATCATCTGGAGCGGATCGTCAGAACCATCGAAGGGCGGCGTGAAATCGTCGTGACTGCCGTGCAGGTCAATCTCGGCATGATCTCGCTCGCCGAGAGCGAGGTGACCAAGCGGCTCGGTTCGTTTGCGGCGCTGTTCGCGGTGCCTACCATGATCGCGGGCATCTACGGGATGAATTTTCAGAACATCCCCGAGCTGCATTTCAGGTTCGGCTATCCGCTCTGCATCGCGGTCATGCTGACGGTCGATCTCGTGCTGTACCGGCGCTTTCGCAAGGCGGGCTGGCTGTAAGCAGGCCTGGCGGTTGCGCGATCCAACTCGCCTCCCTCGCGGGGGGCGTCCCGTCTCGCTCGCCTCGCGTTGTCCCCGCTTGCACCACGCGCAATAAAAGGCCAGCATAAGCGGCCCACCGGCTGCCCATCTTGCAGCCGGTGGCAAAACCCGCCATGCACGGACCGAGCGAGGGACCCTTGCCACACGCTGCCTGCCAGCGCGCTTACCCAGCGCGCCGGCCAGAACCGATCGAGCGCCCGGCACCGCCGCAGATTCGGCGCGCCGGTGCACTGCACCACTGCGTATCGTTGACATTCTGAAACGACTGCGTTGAGAATAGCCCTCGCAAACGTTTGCGCGCCACTAAAAATACGGCTCGATCCGAGCCAGAAAAACTTCGGAGATACGCATGAACCATCGCATCCGCCGTCGCATCCTTGCAGCCGCAGTGCTCGCCGCCGCCACCGCCGCGCTGCCGTTTTCCGCCGCGCACGCGCAGAACGCGCCGGCCCATAAGCCGAAGGTCGCGCTCGTGATGAAGTCGCTCGCCAACGAGTTCTTCCTGACCATGGAAACCGGCGCGAAGGAATATCAGAAACACAATCCCGGCCAGTTCGACCTGATCACCAACGGCATCAAGGACGAGACCGACACCGCCAACCAGATCCGCATCGTCGAGCAGATGATCGTCTCGAAGGTCGACGCGATCGTGCTCGCGCCGGCCGACTCGAAGGCGCTCGCGCCGGTCGTCAAGAAGGCGGTGGACGCGGGCATCATCGTCGTGAACATCGACAACCGGCTTGATCCGGACGTGCTCAAGTCGAAAGATCTGAACGTGCCGTTCGTCGGCCCGGATAACCGCAAGGGCGCGCAGATGGTCGGCGACTACCTCGCCAAGCGGCTGAAGGCGGGCGACGAGGTCGGCATCCTCGAAGGCGTGTCGACCACCACCAACGCGCAGCAGCGCACCGCGGGCTTCAAGGACGCGATGCAGACCGTCGGCGCAAAGGTCGTGTCGGTGCAGTCGGGCGAATGGGAAATCGACAAGGGCAATGCGGTGGCCTCGGCCATGCTCAATGAGTATCCGAACCTGAAGGCGCTGCTCGCCGGCAACGACAACATGGCGATCGGCGCGGTCTCGGCCGTGCGCGCGGCGGGCAAGCAGGGCAAGCTGCTGGTGGTCGGCTACGACAACATCAACGCGATCAAGCCGATGCTCAAGGACGGCCGCGTGCTCGCCACCGCCGACCAATACGCGGCCAAGCAGGCCGTGTTCGGCATCGACACCGCGCTGAAAGCGCTCAGCGAGCACAAGAAGCAGTCGCAGTTGTCGGGCGTGGTGGAAACGCCGGTCACTCTGGTGACCAAGTAAGCGCGCTTTCCCCAGGCCCGGAGCCGCACCGGGCCTGCGGATTCGAGCCTGCGCCGCTGCATGCCGCCATGCAGCGCCCAACGCGCGCATCCGCGCCTATTCAATAAACGCTCAATGAGCGCTCAAGAAACCCGCCGAGCCGCCGTTAATTCCAGAGATAAGCGTCATGACGGGGGCCGAACGGCGAGAGAGCGTTGCGCGGCCATTAGCGCCTGCGCATTACGCGCATTGGGCCGGCATGACGCGTGACGGCTGGACGTGGCTTCATTCGCATCAGCGTTTGAGCTCGCGCCGGCCGCCATAAAACCAGGATCGCGATGGATTCAACCGACCACGACGCCTTGCCTGTCGTACTGTCCGTCAGCGGCATCGGCAAGACCTATGCCGAGCCGGTGCTCGCCGACGTCTCGCTGTCGCTGCGCGCCGGCGAGGTATTGGCGCTGACCGGCGAGAACGGCGCCGGCAAGAGTACGCTCTCCAAAATTATCGGTGGGCTGGTCGATCCGAGCGCGGGCACAATGCGCCTCGCAGGCGACCCCTACGCACCGGCGAGCCGCACCGAGGCCGAGGCGCTCGGCGTGCGCATGGTGATGCAGGAGCTGAATCTGCTGCCGACCTTGTCGGTGGCCGAGAACCTGTTTCTCAACCGGCTGCCGCGCGCGGGCGCGTTCAGCTTCGGCTGGATCGACCGCCGCAGGCTGCGCGAAGACGCGCGCCACGCGATGGCGCAGGTTGGCCTCGACGCGATCGATCCCGACACGCTGGTCGGCGAACTCGGCATCGGCCATCAGCAGATGGTGGAGATCGCGCGCAATCTGATCGACGACTGCCGCGTGCTGATCCTCGACGAGCCGACCGCAATGCTGACCGCGCGCGAAGTCGACCTGCTGTTCGAACAGATCGACCGGCTGAAGTCGCGCGGCGTCGCGCTGGTCTATATCTCGCACCGGCTCGAAGAGCTGGCGCGGGTGGCCGAACGGATCGCGGTGCTGCGCGACGGCCGCCTCGTGCACGTCGACGCGATGGCCAACCTGACGAGCGAGCAGATCGTCACATGGATGGTCGGCCGCGAACTCGGCGAGCGCATCGATCTGGGCGTGCGCAACATCGGCGCGCCGCTGCTGAAGGTAGACCGGCTCGCGCGCGGCAAGGTGGTGCGCGACGTGTCGTTCGAAGTGCGCGCGGGCGAGATATTCGGCGTCAGCGGGCTGATCGGCGCGGGCCGCACCGAGCTGATGCGGCTGATTTACGGCGCGGACCGCAAAGACAGCGGCACGGTCGCGTTGGCCGCGACGCCGGGCGCGCCACCCACGCCGGTGCGGATCGACTCGCCGACCGACGCGGTGCGCGCCGGCATCGCGCTGATCACCGAGGACCGCAAGGGCGAAGGCCTGCTGCTGCCGCAGCCGATTGCCGCCAACGTGTCGCTCGGCAATATCGGCAGCGTCGCGCGGCACGGCATCGTCGACGCGAAGCGTGAGAACGCGCTCGCGAAGAAGCAGATCGATGCGATGCGCATTCGCAGCTCGGGGCCGGCGCAGATCGTCGGCGAGCTGTCGGGCGGCAATCAGCAGAAGGTCGTGATCGGCCGCTGGCTCGCGCGCGATTGCCGCGTGCTGTTATTCGACGAACCTACGCGCGGCATCGACGTCGGCGCGAAGTTCGATATTTATGGCCTGATGGGCGCGCTGGCTCGTGAAGGGCGCGCGCTCGTCGTGGTGTCGAGCGACCTGCGTGAGCTGATGCTGATCTGCGACCGGATCGGCGTGATGTCCGCGGGCAGCATGACGGGCGTGTTCGAGCGCGATAACTGGTCGCAGGATGCGTTGCTGGCCGCCGCGTTCGCCGGCTACCGCAGCCGCGAAGCCTTGCTGCACGCCCCCGACACCAACGAAGCAGGGAGTCTGTCATGACCGATCGATCGTTGCGCGACGCGGCGGGCGGCAAAGAGGACGCGGCCAGGGCCAATGCGGGCGCGAATGCGGTGCCGCCGGCCGATCCGTCGGCGCCGCTCGCGAGCGGCAAGCCGGCCGGCACGCGGCTGGGCTTTTCGAACTACCTGGGGCTGGCCGGTGCGCTGCTGGGGATGATCGTGCTGTTCTCGCTGCTGAGTTCGCACTTTCTGACCTACGACACGTTCAGCACGATCGCCAACCAGATTCCGGACCTGGTGGTGATGTCGGTGGGGATGACCTTCGTGCTGATCATCGCCGGGATCGATCTGTCGGTGGGTTCGGTGCTCGCGCTGGGGGCGTCGGTGGTGAGCGTGGCCGCGCTGAAGTGGGGCTGGGGGCCGTTGCCGTCGGCGCTGCTCGGGGTCGCCGCGGCGGCGCTGACCGGCACGATCACCGGAGCGGTGACGGTGGGCTGGCGGATTCCGTCGTTCATCGTGTCGCTCGGCGTGCTCGAAGCCGCGCGCGGCATGGCCTACCAGATGACGAATTCGCGCACCGCCTATATCGGCGACGCGTTCGACTTCCTGTCGAACCCGATCGCGCTCGGCATTTCGCCGGCGTTCCTGATCGCGGTCGCGGTGATGGTGATTGCGCAGTTGGTGCTCACGCGCACGGTGTTCGGCCGCTATCTGGTCGGCATCGGCACCAATGAGGAAGCCGTGCGGCTCGCGGGCGTCAATCCGCGACCGTACAAGGTAATCGTGTTCGCGCTGATGGGCGCGCTTACGGGGCTCGCGGCGCTGTTCCAGATTTCGCGTCTGGAAGCGGCCGACCCGAATGCGGGCGTCGGCGTGGAACTGCAGGTGATCGCGGCGGTAGTGATCGGCGGCACGAGTCTGATGGGCGGGCGCGGCTCGGTGATCAGCACGTTTTTCGGCGTGTTGATCATTTCGGTGCTGGCAGCCGGGCTCGCGCAGATCGGCGCGAACGAGCCGACCAAGCGGATGATCACCGGCGCGGTGATCGTGGTGGCGGTGGTGCTGGACACCTACCGGAGCCGGCGCAAGCGCGCCTGAGCCGAGGCGGGGAATGAACGACATGGCATTGACAGACTGATTAGCGGTACAGCATCGGTATTCATGGGTTGGATCTGTCTTCGAGGAAGACGTCCGGCGGGTCGCCAGGTGGCGCGGCCGGCGAAAAAACAGGCAGGGAGCAACAGGTTATGGCGACGATCAAGGATGTGGCGGCCGTGGCGGGCGTGTCGTTCACGACGGTATCGCACGTGGTGAACAACTCGCGGCCGGTATCGGCCGATGTGCGCGCGAAGGTCGAACACGCGATCCGTCAACTGCACTATGTGCCGTCGGCGGTGGCGCGCTCGTTGAAGGCGCGCGCGACGGCGACGATCGGGCTGGTGGTGCCGAACGCCACCAACCCGTATTTCGCGGAGCTGGCGCGTGGCATCGAGGACGGCTGCGCGCGCAACGGCTACTGCGTGTTCTTCTGCAACTCCGACGACGACCCGGCCAAGCAGCGCAACTATCTGCGCGTGCTGCAGGAAAAGCGCATCGATGGGCTGATCATCGCGTCCGCCGGCGACGACACGGTGCTCGCGCAGACGCTCGCCGACGCACACGAGCCCCTCGTGATCGTGGACCGCAATATCGAAGGCCTGAACGCGGACCTCGTGCAGATCGACCACGAGAAGGGCGCCTATCTCGCGACGCGTCATCTGCTGGAACTGGGGCACGTGCGGATCGGCTGCATCACCGGGCCGGTTCAGACGGCAGTCAGCGCAATGCGCGTGCACGGTTTCATCCGCGCAATGACCGAGCGCGGTATCGAGATTCCGCCGGGGGCGATCGTCGAAAGCGATTTTTCGGGTACGGGCGGCCATCGCGGCGCCTCGCAACTGTTCGATACGGTCAAGCCGTCGGCGATTTTTGCCGGCAACGACATGATGGGCATCGGCGCGCTGCGCGCCGCGGCGGAACGCGGCATCAGCGTGCCGCGCGACTGCTCGATCATCGGTTTCGACGACATCGAACTGGGACGCCTGACCTATCCGGCGCTCTCGACGGTCGGGCAGTCGGTGCGCGCGCTCGGCGATATGGCCGCGCAGACGCTGATCGAGCGGATCGCCGGAACCTCGGCGGGCCATGTGCGCGCGCCTGGGCCTGGGCGTCGGCGCGTGGTGTCGCCGCGGCTGATCGTGCGTGAATCGACGGCGACCTGGGCTGGTGCGGCGCAGCGTGATCTGGCGGCGTGAGGCCGTGGCGCTAATGGGCCTGCAGCGGGAAAGCGTCAAGTTGACGGGGCGAATAGTGGGGCACGCTCCGGCGTGATCCAGCGCGACACAACGTGATCTGGCCGCAAGAAGAGTCGGCGGCGCTTATGACCCCGCAGCGAGCAATCGAGGAGGCAGCAGTGGCAAGTAACGAAACGCGCTCACGCGTGGCGGTGGTCGGCAGCCTGAACATGGATCTCGTCGCGCGCGCGCCGCGTCTGCCGCATCCCGGCGAGACGCTCGCCGGCCGCACATTCGCGCAGGTCGCGGGCGGCAAGGGCGGCAACCAGGCGGTCGCGGCCGCGCGGCTCGGCGCACAGGTGTCGATGCTCGGCTGTGTCGGCGCGGACGGCAACGGCGCGCAATTGCGCGCGGGCCTCGAAGCGGAAGGCATCGACTGTGCGGCGCTCGAAACCGGCAAGGCGGCGACCGGGGTCGCGTTGATCATCGTCGACGATGCGAGCCAGAACGCGATCGTGATCGTCGCGGGCAGCAACGCCGAGGTCACGCCCGCGACCATCAGCCGTCACGAGTCGGTGCTGGCCGCCGCCGAGGTCGTGATCTGCCAGCTCGAAACTCCGCCCGATACGGTGCGTGCGGCGCTGGCTGCCGCGCGGCGGCTCGGCAAGACAGTGATCCTGAATCCCGCGCCGGCCACCGGGCCGTTGCCCGCCGACTGGCTGCCGCTGATCGACTATCTGATTCCGAACGAACTGGAAGCGGCGGCGCTGACCGGCTTGCCGGTCGACACCCCCGAGGACGCCGCCAGGGCCGCCGCCGCGCTGCGCGCGGCCGGTGCGCGCAACGTGCTGGTGACGCTGGGTGCGCGTGGTGTGCAGGCGACGCTCGACGGCGCGCTCGCCGCTACGCTGTACGAAGCGCCGAAGGTCAAGGCCGTCGATACGACCGCGGCGGGCGATACCTTCATCGGCGGATTTGCGGCGCAACTCGCGCAGGGCGCGAGCGTCGAGACGGCGATCCGGTTTGCGCAGCGCGCCGCTGCGCTCTCGGTGACGCGCGCGGGCGCCCAGCCGTCGATTCCCACGCGCGCCGAACTGGACAGTTCGGACTGATTGCGCGGCGCGGCGTCGTGCGCGCGGTTTTGTGTCGAATGCGCGTGCGACGCGCGTTGCTTCGTTTGAGTGTTGCACTGAGTTGTGTGGCACCGCTCCCGAGCGCTCCCGTTTTGGCCCACGTTTCCTTGCCGCCGGTCGTCGGCGCTCATGCCGGGCAGCCATTCTTCCCTATTGGCGTCAAAAATCCGCCAGCGCGGCTAAAACAGTGCCGGATGCATGGCATCTACATTGAAACACCCGTCCTGGCAAGGCCTCCGGCCCAATCTGCCTCTACGGGCGTCTCTTCGTGAATTCTCGAAAACAGCCTTCCAATTGCTTACAACGCCTTTCTTCATACTTTATAAATACTTCAAGTATGTATTTCCCTTGCCGTAAACGAGGTTATTAGAGCACTCATTCAAAAAGTGTCGCCACGCAGACGCCACACATTACTTAGCGCTGCGCATGCAGCCTCTCATTTGCAAAGCACAGGGAACGAACGAGCATGTTGAACAAAGGCATTACGATCAAGGCACGGATTGGCCTCACGATGGCTTTCCTCGCCGCGCTGCTGGTCGCCATTGGCGTCTTCGGTTTGTTCGGCATGAGCCGTTCGAACGATGCCTATAAGGACACCTTCACCAATGCAATGCCGAGCGCGGTCAATATCGGCAACGCAGAACTGTACGCGGCGCGCGAGCGCCTGGCACTCGATCGCGCCGCATTCATGGCCGGTACGCCGGAAGCCGCCGCGACGCTCGAGCGCGCGCGTGTGATGCGCACGACGTCCGACATGTGGTGGAAAAAGTATCTCGATCTGCCGCGCGAAGCCGAGGAAGACCGCCTCGCGCAGGACGTCGCCGCCAAACGGGACACGCTGCATCGCGAGATGGACGCCTTTGCGGCGATTGTCGCAGCGAACGATCCGAGCAAGATTCTCGACGGCGCCAAGCGCCTGCAGGCAACCTACAACGAACTCTCCGTCGCCGACGACGCAGTGCGCAAGCTCCAGTTCGAATCGGCGAAAAGCGGGTACGAGAATGCACAGGGCAATTTCGACGTGTTCCGCGTGGTCAGCCTCGGCGCCTTGGTCGTGGGCGTTCTGGCAGCGGTGTTTTCCTATCTGACGCTGAGCCGCGCGATCGCCCGGCCGCTCAATGAAGCGCTCGGCCATTTCGACGCGATCGCCGCCGGCGATCTGCGCCGTCCGGTGATCGTGACGTCGCGCGACGAAATGGGGCAACTGCTCGACGGAATCGCCAGAATGCAGCGCAGCCTCACCGAAACGGTGCGCACCGTGCGCAGCGGCAGCGAATCGATTGCGACCGCGACGCGTCAGATCGCGGCCGGCAATATCGATCTGTCGTCGCGCACCGAAGAGCAGGCTTCGGCATTGCAGGAAACCGCGTCGAGCATGGAAGAGCTGACCGGCACGGTCAAGCAGAACGCCGACAACGCCCGCCAGGCGAGCGCGCTCGCGGCCAACGCGTCGGAGATCGCCAACAAGGGCAGCGCGGTGGTCGGCCAGGTGGTCGGCACGATGGGCGAGATCAACCAGAGTTCGGCGAAGATCGCGGACATCATCTCGATCATCGAGGGGATCGCGTTCCAGACCAACATCCTCGCGCTGAACGCGGCTGTCGAAGCGGCGCGCGCCGGTGAAGAAGGGCGCGGTTTCGCGGTGGTGGCGGGCGAAGTGCGCAGCCTCGCGCAGCGTTCGTCGGCGGCGGCCAAGGAGATCAAGGAACTGATCGACACGTCGGTGGAGCGGGTGCAGTCCGGCTCGGCCCTGGTCGACGAAGCCGGCCGCACGATGACCGAGATCATCGGCGCGGTGCAGCGCGTGACCGACATCATGGGCGAGATCGCGGCGGCTTCGGAAGAGCAGAGCGGCGGCATCGACCAGGTCGCGCGCGCGGTCACGCAGATGGACGAAGTCACGCAGCAGAACGCGGCGCTGGTCGAGGAAGCCGCCGCAGCCGCGTCCTCGCTCGAAGACCAGGCGGGCAAGCTGCGCACCGCGGTCGCGGTGTTCCACCTCGAAGAAGGCGGTTATAAGGCGCCGGCGAGCGCCGCGCCGGCTCGCGTGGCAACGCCGGTGCGCTCGACGGCTGCACCTGCGCGCAAGGCCTCGTTCGCCGGTTCTACGGTGAAGGCGCCGGCCGCAACCGGCGCGACGCCGCAAGCCGCCGCTGCGCCGACACGCGCTCCGGCCAGAGCAACGGCGACGGCGGCAACGGCAAGCGCGACCGCAAGCGCCGGCGGCGACCAGGATTGGGAGACGTTCTAACCGGCCTCAGGCGGTTCCGAACCAACCCGTAGTACGTCGCAACAATCATTCCCGTCGAAGCAGCCACGCACGATGCTTTGCCGTGAATGAGCGCCTCACCCCCGCAAGACCGCGATTGCTCACGCATTCGCGGTCTTTTTTTATAGTGTGCGCATCAACTAACGTTTGCGCCGACAGTCCGCCCCCTGGCGCGTGTCACGATCCGGTACATTGAGGGTCGCGGCCATTGCTTGTCGCGGCGGCATGGCTTGTGCAGCGCGGCGATCAGGCACGCGCGAGCGCCGACTTTTGCGTCGCGGCCATGCCAGCGCCTTTCCCAACCTCACGCCACCATGAACCGCTCAATGCGCCAGCCAGAAAGGACCGACATGACGCCACACGATCTCGCGCACCGCCTCGTCGAAGCACGCCGGCTGCATCGCCCGATCGATGCGCCCGCACCCGACAGCCTGCCGCCCGATGCCGCGACCGCGTATGCGATCCAGCAGGCCGTGATTGCGGGCTTGGGCGACTCGACCGGTGCCTGGAAGATCGGCGCAAGAGCCCCGGGCGGGGCCGCCGCGGGTGCGCCGATCCCGGCTTCGCTGGTGCTGCCGTCGCCGGCGCGGGTCGCGCATGACGGATTTTTCCGGGTGCTGGTGGAGCTCGAAATCGCTTTCCGTTTCGCCGAGGCGATCGAGCCGCGCGGCCGCGCCTACGCGCGCGACGAGGTCCTCTCGAAGGTCGGCGTCGTGCTGCCCGCCATCGAGATCGTCGATAGCCGCTTCAGCGAATGGCCGAACGTTGCGCCGCTCGCGCAACTGGCCGATGCGCAGAACAACGGCGCCTTGATCACCGGCCATCCGCTCGCCTATGCGGGTCTCGCGCGCGGCTTCGATTTCGTTTCGCCGGAACTGGAGTTGAGTTTCGACGGCAACTCGCTGGTGCCTGACGCGACCGGCAACCCGGCGGGTGATCCGCGCGAACTGCTGGTGTGGTTCGTCAACCATTGCGCCGCCATGGGCATTACCATCGAGCCCGAATGGACGCTCACCACCGGTTCGTACGTCGGCGCGCACAGGGTGCACAAGGCGGGCATCGTGCGCGGCCATATCGACGGTCTTGGCGAAGTGGAGATTGAACTGACCTGACGCCATCGCGACATTGCTCGTGTTGCACGTCATCGCGCATTGCTTGTAACAGTACATTACGACGCGTCATGCTTCATTCAAACGGCTGCCTGGGGCGGCCGTTTTCTTTTTGTCGCATCCGCGCGAGCGGCTTTGCCGTATACACCTATGAAAACAATTCGTTGCGTTGTCGTGATACAGGCAGGCACGCGGCAACCCTGCGGGCGACGCGGTTAATCCAAACGGCGAGCAGCGCGTCGCTCGCTCAACGAATCATCGTGTGCCCGTCGGATGGAGCGGAACCAAATGGTGTCGCGCGTTGACGAACCGCCTGACGATGGATGAGCGCACATGTAACAGTCGCGTGCGCGTGTCGACCGGATGCAAGTGCCGCGCGTTGAATGAAAAAAGCGACCGGGCATGAAAAACGCATGACGTCTGTGCGTTCAGTAAGAAAGTGTGCGTACGCAGACAGCATGTCCGATGCTGCAGCGAAATCGTTCGATCACGACGATGAAGTGGAGCAGTGGAGTCGTGCAGGAGCACTGAGCAGAAATGTGCGGACCGGAAGGCCGACGCATGACCATGACGACGGGTGCAGCAGGCGTGTCACATGAGGCCAGAATTGCTGCGATGTGAGTGCAAGATTGTAGGTGGTCGAAACTTGGTTTCCAAGTGATGAATGTCGGGAGGCGGGTACGGCGCGATTTTCGCAACGTAGTTCGTGAAAAAAAATTTAAAAGGGTTTAGGATGAATTCGAGCGATGTCGTTTCCGAATAGCGCGCCGCGCACGACATCGGTCTAGACTTCGGCGAGGAGGTAGCATGGATATCTACGGCAGTTTCGCGACCCGCTTCGAGAAAACGCGAGAGGATGAACTCTCGCTCGAGGAGTATCTCGCGCTCTGCAAAGACAATCCCGCCGCGTACGCCACGGCTGGCGAACGCATGTTGACGGCAATCGGAGAACCGGAACAGATCGACACTCGCAACGATCCGCGCCTGTCGCGCATCTTCGCGAACAAGGTCATCAAGGTATACCCCGCATTCCGTGAGTTCTACGGAATGGAAGAGGTGATCGAGCAGGTGGTCGCCTACTTCCGGCACTCGGCCCAGGGGCTCGAAGAAAAGAAGCAGATTCTGTATCTGTTGGGACCGGTCGGCGGCGGCAAATCGTCGATCGCGGAACGTCTCAAGCAGCTCATGGAACGCGTGCCGTTCTACGCGATCAAGGGCTCTCCCGTGAACGAGTCGCCGCTCGGTCTGTTCGACTACGAGGAAGACGGCCCGATTCTCGAAGAACAATACGGCATTCCACGCCGCTACCTGAAAAGCATCCTCAGTCCGTGGGCGGTCAAACGCCTGCACGAATACAACGGCGACATCCGCAAATTCCGCGTGATACGTCGCTACCCGTCGATTCTTCGCCAGATCGGTATCGCCAAGACCGAGCCGGGCGACGAGAACAATCAGGACATCTCGTCACTGGTCGGCAAGGTCGACATCCGCAAGCTCGAACAGTATGCGCAGGACGACGCGGACGCTTACAGCTACTCCGGCGGCCTGTGTCTCGCCAATCAGGGCCTGCTCGAATTCGTCGAAATGTTCAAGGCGCCGATCAAGGTCCTGCACCCGCTGCTTACCGCGACCCAGGAAGGCAACTTCAAGGGCACCGAAGGCTTCGGCGCGATCCCGTTCGACGGCGTGATCCTTGCGCACTCGAACGAGTCGGAATGGAAGGCGTTCCGCAACAACCGCAACAACGAAGCCCTGCTCGACCGGATCTTCGTCGTGAAGGTGCCGTACTGCCTGCGCTACGGTGAAGAGATCAAGATCTACGAGAAGCTGCTGCGCAATTCGTCGCTGGCGAATGCGGTGTGCGCGCCGGGCACGTTGAAGATGATGGCGCAAATGTCGGTGCTCACGCGTTTGCAGGAGCCCGAGAATTCCAGCCTGTTCTCGAAGATGCAGGTCTATGACGGCGAGAATCTCAAGGACACCGATCCGAAGGCCAAGTCGTATCAGGAGTACCGCGACTTCGCGGGCGTCGATGAAGGGATGACCGGCGTGTCGACCCGCTTCGCGTTCAAGATCCTGTCGCGCGTGTTCAACTTCGATTCGACCGAGGTCGCGGCCAATCCGGTGCACCTGATGTACGTGCTCGAACAGCAGATCGAGCGCGAGCAGTTCCCGCCGGAAACCGAGCAGAAGTATCTGTCCTTCATCAAGGACGTGCTGGCGTCGCGCTATGCGGAGTTCATCGGCAAGGAGATTCAGACCGCGTATCTGGAGTCGTATTCCGAGTATGGTCAGAACATCTTCGATCGCTACGTGACGTACGCCGACTTCTGGATTCAGGATCAGGAGTTCCGCGACCACGACACCGGCGAAAGTTTCGACCGCGCGGCGCTGAACGCCGAACTGGAGAAGATCGAGAAGCCCGCGGGCATCAGCAACCCGAAGGACTTCCGCAACGAGATCGTGAACTTCGTGCTGCGTGCGCGTGCTGCCAACGCGGGGAAGAATCCCGCATGGATCAGCTACGAGAAGCTGCGCGTCGTGATCGAAAAGAAGATGTTCTCGAACACGGAAGAACTGCTGCCGGTGATCTCGTTCAACGCGAAGGGCTCGGCGGAAGAGCAACGCAAGCACGAAGACTTCGTCAATCGCATGGTGACGAAGGGCTATACGCCGAAGCAGGTGCGCTTGCTGTGTGACTGGTATCTGCGCGTGCGCAAGTCGTCATGACGGGCGTGGCGTGCCGCCCGCGCGGTCCTGTTGCGCGGGCACCCTGCGAGGCGCAAGCTGCATGGACATAGCGTTGCTGACGCTGCACCAGGCGGCGTGTGTCTCGCGCACCGGAAATTACAGTAGCTGCGTGGGATGGGAGCAAGTGCTTTGCAGGTGACCGGAGTGACGCGCTAAAGCGCAAACACTGGTCGACGGCTAAAGCGCCGACTCCATCGACGTGCGCTGCATCGGACCGGAGTCAGCGCCAAAGCGCTAGCTCCGATCGACAGGGAGACCGGGCGTGCTTCATCAAATCATCGACCGCAGGTTGGCTGGCAAGAACAAGAGCATTGCAAATCGCGAGCGTTTTTTGCGCCGCGTCAAAAACTACATTCGTCGCGCCGTGTCGGAAGCGGTGCGCGACCGCAGCATCAAAGACATCCAGAACACCCAGAGCATCACGATCCCGCGCAAGGACATCGCGGAGCCTTCGTTCCGCCACGGTCCTGGCGGCAAGCGCGAGATGGTGCATCCGGGCAACTCGGACTACATCCGCGGCGACAAGATCCAGCGCCCGCAAGGGGGCGGCGGCGGAGGCGGGGGCAACCAGGCCAGCAACGAAGGCGAAGGTCAGGACGACTTCGTGTTCGAACTGAGCCGCGAAGAATTCATGCAGTACTTCTTCGACGACCTCGAACTGCCGCGTCTCGTCAAAACCCATCTGATGGCCGTGCCCACGTGGAAGAGCATCCGCGCGGGCTGGGCCGCCGAAGGCACGCCGAACAACATCGACGTGGTCCGTTCGTTGCGCAGCGCGCTCGGCCGGCGCATCGCGCTCGGTGCGCCGCTCGTCAACCAGCTGCACGAAATGGAGCGGCAGCTCGAGGCGATGAAGGCCGATCCCGCGGATCGCCGCGACGAGATCAAGCTGCTCGAAGAGGAAATCCATCATCTGCGCGGCCGAATCTGGCGGATTCCGTTCATCGATCCGTTCGATCTGCGCTATGTGAACCGCGTGAAGCAGCCCACGCCGTCGAGCCAGGCGGTGATGTTCTGTCTGATGGATGTGTCCGGTTCGATGGACGAGCAGCGCAAGGATCTCGCCAAGCGCTTCTTCATCCTGTTGTATCTGTTCCTCAAGCGTAACTACGAAAAGATCGAAGTGGTCTTCATCCGTCACCACACGCGCGCCGAGGAGGTCGACGAAGACACGTTCTTCCATTCGACCGAAAGCGGAGGCACGGTGGTGTCGAGCGCGCTCGAACTGATGCAGAAGGTGATGGACGAGCGCTACTCGCCGACTGAATGGAATATTTACGGGGCGCAGGCATCGGACGGCGACAACTGGACCGACGACTCGCCCAAGTGCCGCAAGATACTCGCGGATGACATCCTGGAGAAGGTGCGCTATTTTGCGTATATTCAGGTCACGCCGGAGGAACAGAATCTGTGGCTCGAATACGCGCAGCTGGCGCTGAGCCAGCCGCACATGGCGATGAAGAAGGTCGAAACCGCGGCCGACATTTATCCGGTGTTTCGCGAGCTGTTTGAAAAGCAGGTGGCGTCCTCATGACGAACGAGCACCTGCACAACGAAGCGCGCGGCTATCAGCCGGAGCGCGGGAAAGGCGTGCCGCAGCAACAGTCGGGGCATGCCGAGGCCGGGGCGGACCATGCTGGCGCCGCCGCGGCCGCAGCAGTCGACAGCGCTGCAGCACGGGGACACACCGGAACGCCCACTGAGGGGCAAAGGGAAGTCCGTATGAACGTAGCCGATAGACGGCCTCTGCCGTGCCCGTCCGACTGGACCTTCGAATTGATCGAAGAGTACGACTCGCATATTGCCCGTGTTGCAGAGCAATATGAACTCGACGTGTATCCGATCCAGCTCGAACTCATCAGCGCCGAACAGATGATGGATGCGTACGCGTCCGTCGGTATGCCGGTGAACTACCGTCACTGGTCGTTCGGCAAGCACTTTCTCTCCACCGAAAAAAGCTACCGTCGCGGGCAGATGGGGCTGGCGTATGAGATCGTCATCAACTCCAATCCCTGCATCGCGTATCTGATGGAAGAGAACACGATGACGATGCAGGCGCTCGTCATCGCGCATGCGGCTTACGGGCACAACTCGTTCTTCAAGGGCAACTATCTGTTCCGGCTGTGGACGGATGCGCATGCGATCATCGACTACCTCGTCTACGCGAAGAACTACATCGCCGAGTGCGAGGAGCGCTTCGGGCTCGACCGCGTCGAGGAGCTGCTCGATTCGTGCCATGCGTTGATGAATTACGGCGTGGACCGTTACAAGCGTCCGCAGAAACTGTCGCTCGAAAAGGAGTTTGCCGCGCGCCGTGAACGCGAAGCCTATCTGCAATCGCAGGTGAACGAACTGTGGCGCACGCTGCCCACGCGCCATACGCCGCTGCCCGAAGAGATCGAGGAGCGCTATCCGCCGGAGCCGCAGGAAAATCTGCTGTATTTCGCGGAGAAAAACGCGCCGCTGCTGGAGCCGTGGGAGCGCGAGGTGATCCGCATCGTGCGCAAGGTCGGTCAGTACTTCTATCCGCAACGGCAGACCCAGGTGATGAACGAAGGCTGGGCGACCTTCTGGCACTACACGCTGCTCAACACGATGTACAACCAGGGCAAGCTGGAAGACGGCTTCATGATGGAGTTTCTCCATTCGCACAGCAACGTGGTCTATCAGCCGCCGGTGACGAAGCCGTATTACAGCGGCATCAATCCGTACGCACTCGGCTTTTCGATGATGAGCGACATCCGCCGTATCTGCGAATCGCCCACTGAAGAAGACCGCAGGTGGTTCCCGGAACTGGCCGGCAGTCCGTGGCTGCAAGCGATGCACTACGCGATGCGCAACTTCAAGGACGAGAGTTTTGTCGCCCAGTATCTGTCGCCGCATCTGATCCGGGAAATGCGTCTGTTCTCGGTGCTCGACGACGACATGCGCGATGCGCTCGAAGTGTCGGCGATTCATGACGACAGCGGTTATCAGTACGTGCGGCAGGCGTTGTCACGGCAGTACGACATGCATCATCGGGAGCCGAACATCCAGGTGTGGGCGGTCAACACGCGTGGCGACCGGAGCCTGACGCTGCGGCACTTCATGAGCGACAACCGGCATCTGTCCTCCGATAGCGACGAGGTGCTCAAGCACATGGCGCGTTTGTGGCAGTTCGACGTGTTTCTCGAAAGCGTCGACGAGAACGGCACGGTGCGCAAGCGCTACGAATGCCGGTACGTGCCGCCCATTGTGAGAGTGTGAAATACGCGGGATTGGCGGCCGGTCGAACGCCATTCGATGTCTGTTCCCAAGCCCCTGACGGTCGCCAGACTGCCAGGGGCTTTTCTCATCAGGCCATGGCGCAGGCGCACTCGCACGGCCATGCGCCGAACCTCGTCATAAGATTGACTGACAAACACCCATCTTCCGCTTGCAATTCTGTAAAATTCGCGCACGCGCACGGCTAGCACCTCGCGGCGCACGTTGTGAAGGCGGCGACACGACCGCCATCTTCGTTTCAAGACAAGGACAGACACCAGCAATGACCGACCTAACCGACCAATCCGTGGCCTCGGCTCACGACACACGGCGCCGCATCTTCGCGATCGTTGGCGCTTCATCGGGCAATCTCGTCGAGTGGTTCGACTTTTACGTCTATTCGTTCACCGCGCTGTATTTCGCGCCGGCCTTCTTCCCGAGCGGCAACACCACCACGCAGCTGCTCAACACGGCCGGCGTGTTCGCGGCGGGCTTCCTGATGCGTCCGATCGGCGGCTGGTTCTTCGGCCGCCTCGCCGACAAACACGGCCGCCGTACCGCGATGATGATCTCGGTGTTCATGATGTGCGGCGGCTCGCTCGTGATCGCGATGCTGCCCACCTACGCGCAGATCGGCGCGCTGGCGCCGACGCTGCTGCTCGTCGCGCGGCTCTTCCAGGGGCTGTCGGTGGGGGGAGAATACGGCACCAGCGCGACTTACATGAGTGAGGTCGCGCTCAAGGGCCGGCGCGGTTTCTTCGCGTCGTTCCAGTACGTGACGCTGATCGGCGGCCAGTTGTGCGCGCTGCTAGTGATCGTGATCCTTCAGCAGGTGCTGTCGCCTGCAGAAATCAAGGCGTGGGGCTGGCGCGTGCCGTTCGTGATCGGCGCGATCGCCGCGTTGATCGCGCTGTATCTGCGCAAATCGCTCGACGAAACCACCACCGCCGCGACGCGTCAGCGCAAGGAAGCCGGCACGCTGCGCGGCCTGTGGGTGCACAAGGGCGCGTTCATGACGGTGCTCGGCTTCACGGCTGGTGGCTCGCTGATTTTCTACACCTTCACGACCTACATGCAGAAGTACCTCGTCAACACGGCGGGCATGCAAACGAAAACGGCCAGCTCGGTGATGACCGCGGCGCTGTTCGTCTACATGCTGATGCAGCCGGCGTTCGGCGCGCTGTCGGACCGTATCGGCCGGCGTCGTTCGATGCTGCTGTTCGGCCTGTTCGCGACGATCGGCACCGTGCCGCTGCTGCATGCGCTCAAAGACGTGACGAGCCCGTATGCGGCGTTCGGCTTCGTCGTGCTGGCGCTCGCGATCGTCAGCTTCTACACGTCGATCAGCGGCCTGATCAAAGCGGAAATGTTCCCGCCGGAAGTGCGCGCACTCGGCGTGGGCCTGTCGTACGCAGTGGCCAACGCGATCTTCGGCGGCTCCGCGGAATACGTGGCGTTGTGGCTGAAGTCGGTCGGTGTCGAGACGATGTTCTTCTGGTACGTCACGGTGATGTGCGCGATCGCCGGCATCGTGGCGCTGCGTATGCGCGATCCGTCGACGGAAGGGTACTTGCGTCACGAACCTTGAGCGTCCACGGGACAGCAGGGCCGCGCACGGGAGTGAGCGGTTGAAAAGCGGCGGCCTGGGGCGACCCGGCCGCCGTTTTCATTGCATGAACGAAGCGGCCGGTGACACGCTCAACTGACGACGATCTCCGTGCCCCATGCATGCAACAGATCGCGCAGCGCCTCCGCCTGCGCCATCTTCGTGCCGCTGCGCAAATGAATCTGCAGCGCGCGACCCGCGATGCCGTCGACGGGCTGCACGAGCCACAACTCCACCGCAAGCCCCAATCCTTCCGGCTGATCGACGACCACCGGTTCGATCACACGCGGCTTGAAACAGGCACTGTCCGACATGGCGAATCACCTCCGGGCTGATGACGGTTCGAGCTCATCGTAATCAGCGTCCTGCGCCGCACCAAGCAACAAATACGCGTTTGCTAAGCAGAGGATGCTTAGCAGGATATGCGCATAGAGGTGGGGTCGGCGGCGGTGGGGCACGAGGCCGCGTGGTGAGAGACGTGCGGCGAAAAACGCGTAACGGCTAGCTGCGCCACGCGCGCGCATCCTCAGTTGTGCTGACGGCGACGACCGCGGCGACACGCAACCGATGCGCCATCGCCACGTCAGCACCTGCGCACCGCGAATCACACCGGCTCGGATCGATCCGTCACGAGCTCGTTGACGAGCTCCTCGACGACGGCCGCCGGATCGGCCACCACCGCGGGCGCGGCAGCCACTGCCGCCGCCGTAGCCGCTGCAACGGCCTGTTGCTGCGCGCTCAAGGACCCCCGTGCAAGCATCAGAAGGTGATAGTAGAACCGCGCACTGAGCCCATAGTTGTACGCGTACAGATGGGCGAGCGCGATCTGCAGACCGCGCAATGGCTGGCGGTTGCGCGCATGAACCGACACGACGATCGGCGCGAGACGCCGCAGCGCAAGCTTGCGCGACGGCTCCAGTTGCGGCGGCAGTGGTAACGCCTTCACGAACGCATACGCGCTGACCGTCGCCGCCGTCTCTGTGCCGCGCGTGCTGCGCGAGATCGAGGTCGCGGTCTTGCGATACACCGACACATAGTCGTGCAGATAGAACACTTCGCGCGCCGCGAGACAGAGCTCGGTGCCGAACACGAAATCGCAGCACGTGCCGTACTGATCCTTGTAGCCGATCCGCTTCACGAGACGGGCGTCGGCCATCCAGCCGTTGTTCGGGAACATCTGGATCAGGCCGGTTTTGCCCGGCAGCGGTTGCAAGCCTTCGGCGTCCTTCGTGCGCCGGAACGCCGCATTCAGCCGCGTGCTCGCGTCTAAGTCGACGGCGCCGTCGTGATCGGCTTCGTACTGGTCGCCGAAAGCGGCCCCGAGTTGCGGATGGCGTGTCCACAGCGACACGAGTTTTTCGACGCCGTCGGTGGTGAGCAGATCGTCGTCGTGAATCAGCAGGATCTTGTCGCCGCTCGCGCGCTCGAACAGGCTCGCGACGTTGCGGGCCTGGCCGAGCGGCGGCTGATTCAGCGTGTAGCGCACGCGCGGCTCCCGCCCATAGCGGGCCGCGATCAGTTGCTGGGTGCGGGTGTCTTTCGAATCGTCGCCGATCACGATTTCCAGATTGCCGTAGCGCTGACCGAGGCACGAATCGATGCAATCGGCGATCAGCTCGGGGCGATTGCAGGTCGGCAAGCAGATCGAGACTTTGGCGAGACGGGGAGGAGCCTGGGGGATGGACATGGGCGTCGCCTTTTTTATGGATTAAGGGGCGGCAGCCGGTTCGCGTGGCGCGCGTATCGCTGCAAGCAGCAAAATAGTCCATTATGCGAAAAAAATATTCGGTAAAAATCAGGAAGAAATGTTTGCCTTCCGAAAGCCGATGAAAGGGAAAAAATTGACGCGGCTTCGCTGCCGAATTACAGCAAAGCCGCTTGACAAAACGCGCTTATTTTTTTAACTGACCGAGGGCTCGCCCTCGCCGGGCTTCTTGCCGGGACGGTCCGCGGGAGACTGGTCGCGGCCCTCGTCGTGGCGTTCGGGCAGCTTGCTCTTTTCGTTATCGCTGTGCTTGACGGGCTGCGGGTGTTCGATGTCAGCCGGTTTGCCCGCTGCATGTTGCTGGGTTTCGCTCATTGCCGCTCTCCTGGGTGGAAGACAGCTTTGATGCAGCAAGGCGCAGGCCTGGTGCCGCGCGGCTGCTTCATGCAGCCGCGTCGCGCGGCGCACCGCCCGTCAGCGAAACGATGAATTCGAAAAACGCCCGCACCTTGGCCGGCGGATGATGCCGCGACGGATAGAGCGCATACAGCGGATACACCTCGTCGCCCCATTCGGGAAACAGCTCGACCAGCTTGCCGCTCGCCAGCAACGACTCCGCGCCGAGCGACAGAATCTGCGCGACGCCCTGGCCCGCCGTGCACACGCTATGCAACGTGCCTACGTCGTTCACCGTCAGGCGGCCTTGCGGCGTTATCACGAGCTTCTTGCGGCCGCGATGAAACTCCCACGCGAACGGGTAGCCGGTCAACGGATCGCGGAACTTGATGCATACATGCTGGCCGTTTTCGAGTTCGGCCGGGTTGGCCGGATGTCCATGTTTCTTCAGGTACGACGGCGCCGCCACCGTCAGAATGCGCGTGTCCAGCAGCTTGCGAGCGATCAGCGTCGACACCGGCGGATCGCCGAAGCGGATCGCGAGATCGAAACCGTCGGCGACCATATCACCCAACTGATCGCGCGTGATCAGTTCGAGTTGCAGATCTGGATGCCTGTCGATGAAACCGCCGAGGCGCGGTCCGAGCACGAGGCGCGAAAAGAATGGGTCCATGTTGACGCGCAGGCGTCCGCGTACGGCGGTCGCGCCGTGAGCGGCTGAAGCCGCCGCTTCTTCGAGCCCGCCGAGCAGCGGCACGATCTGTTCGTAGAAGCGCCGGCCTTCATCGGTCAGCATGACCGAGCGCGTGGTGCGATCGAACAGGCGAATGCCCAGGCGCGCTTCGAGCCGTGCGACCGAACGGCTAACCCCGGATTGCGACATGTCGAGCGCTTCGCCGGCCGCCGCAAAACTGCCGCAATCGACGATCGCCGTGAGCACGCCCATGCCGTTCAGCATGCGCTCGTCAAATGGCATGTGAATTTCCTTTTGTTATGACTAATGGACGACATGCTAACGCGAAATTCTGTTTGAATTCATGCCCTCGCGCAGGGGCGTAAGGGCTGTCGAGACCAATAAATGATCGCGTGTCATGAATGCAATGATGGCGACGCTATTGCGTCAGTCGCGCTGTCGCCGTTGATTTGCGCGAGCGCAACCCGGAAACACGATGGGATGCGTTTCTCGCTATGCAGTGCACATATTTTGTCGCGGCAACGGAGGGCGCAACGTGTCGCGGCCGTGCAGGAGGGCGCGGTTCAGGCGTGCGATGGCTTTGCGGCTATCCATAGTTTGCCGGATAGGGGAAGGAGGGGATAGCAGGGCACCGGATCTATGCAATCAGATCAGGCCCGGCCAGTTGCGGCGACATGCGCCACGGGTTGGTGAACCGGCGGCGATCGACAAGCCGCCGACCGGCAATCACGAAGAATGAGACAGGGAACAGAGAACGCCTCACCGCCCCGCGCTCGGCGCCGCCTGTCCCCGCACGACGCGCGTGCCGGACGGCTCGTCGAGATGACGGAACACCCACGCCGACAGCAGCGTGATCACGCCGACGCACACGAAGGCGAGGCGAAACCCCAGCGCGCCCGAGCCCGATTGCGCGGAGAACAGATTCACCAGCCCGCCGCCGATCGACACGCCCAGCCCGATCGCCAGCATCTGCACCATCGAGAAGAGACTGTTGCCGCTGCCCGCATCTTCGTGCGAAAGATCCTTCAGCGTGACGCTGTTCATCGCCGCGAACTGCATCGAGTTGGCGGCGCCGAACACGGCCAGAATCGCGATCTCGATCACGAGCGGCGTGCCGCGCGAGATCAACGCGAACCCGACGATCGCCGATCCGACGATGATCGTGTTGACCAGCAGAAACGTGTCATAACCGTAGCGGCGCACGAGCGGCGCGATCCAGCGTTTGGCGAGCGTGCCGGCAAGCGCCGCGGGCAGCATCATCAGACCCGAGTGCAGCGGCGAGTAGCCCAGCTGCAGCTGCAACAGCAAGGGTACGAGAAACGGCACGGCGCTCGAGCCGACCCGGCACACGAGGTTGCCGATCAGTCCCACGCTGAAGTTCGGCTCGCCGAAGAGCGACAGCTTGAAGAGCGGATCGCGCCGCGACCGGGCGTACGGAATGTAGGCGAGTGCGCTGGCGACGGCGAGCGCGAACAGCCCCGCCGACCAGGCCGCGCGATGCGAGGGAACCGGCGCGTCGATGGCAAGCGAAAACGCGATCATGCACAGCGACAGCAAACCGCAGCCGATGAAATCGAACGGCGGCGCCTGCGTGGTGTCGTGCGACGGCAAAAACCGCTGCACCGCATACAGACCGGCCGCGCCGATCGGCACGTTGATCAGGAAAATCCAGTGCCACGTGATCGCCTGCACGAACCAGCCGCCGAGCGTCGGTCCGGCGATCGGCCCCAGCTGGCCGGCAATCGAAATGAACGCGAGCGCCGACACGTATTGCTCGCCGGACACGCTGCGCAGCACGGCGAGCCGGCCGATCGGCAGCAGCATCGAGCCGCCGAGACCTTGCAGCACCCGCGCCAGCACCAGTTGACCGAGCGTGTGCGCGCTCGCGCAGCAGACCGAGCCGAGCACGAACACGAGGATTGCGACGAAATAGACGCGCCGCGTGCCGAAGCGGTCGGCGAGCCAGCCGGAGGCGGGCGTGAGCATCGCCATGGTGAGCGTGTAGGCGACGACGATCGGTTGCATCGCGAGGGGCGCGACGTGCAGGCTGTTGGCGATCGACGGCAACGCGGTGTTGACGATCGTCGTGTCGAGCGACTGCATGAAGAAACCGGCGGCGACGATCCAGAGCAGCGCGGTGTGGGCGGAATCCTTGGTCATCTTTTTTTCACGGGCGAAGCGGGCTGAGGGCGCTCGCGCGGGGCAATCATGCGGGGAATTCCGTCATCATATTGACATCGTCGTCAATCGGGAACCCCACTAGGGACGCTGACTGTTATCGACTTTGCCGATAAGCAGCGCGACAATGCCGCATGCTCAATCCCATCTGGCTCAAGACTTTCGCGACCGTCGCCGCCTGCCACAGCTTTACCGAAGCGGGACGGCGGCTGAACCTCACACAGTCGAGCGTCAGCGAACACATCCGGCGGCTCGAAGAGAGCGTGGGCCGGCGCCTCTTCGTGCGCGACACCCATTCGCTCGCGATGACGCCGGACGGCGAGGCGATGCTCGCGCATGCCAGCGTGATTCTGCAGGCGCTCGCGCGAGCCGAGTCGCAGTTTCGCGCGCCGCGCCTCAAAGGCCGCGTGCGCCTCGGCTCCTCGGACGACGTCGCGCTCGGGCCGTTGCCCACGGTGCTGGCGGCGTTCCGCGACGCGCATCCGGACGTCGAACTGGAGATCACCATCGGTATGACCGGCAAGCTGTACGAACTGCTGGACGCGGGGTCGATCGATCTGCTGGTCGGCAAGCGGCGGCTCGGCGACCGGCGCGGCGTGCCGCTTTTCACGGGACGGCTGGAGTGGCTCGCGCGCGCCGGCACGCTGGTCGATCTGAGCCAGCCGCTGCCGCTGATTCTGGTCGCCGAGCCGAGCGTGACGCGCGCGGTCGTGCTCGACGCGCTCGCCGAAGCGGGCTTCAGCTGGCAGGTGGTCTGTACGAGCAGCAGCCACGCGGGCTGTATCGCCGCCGCGCGCGGGGGCCTGGGCATCACGGTGCGTCCGCAGTACCTGGCCGCGCGGGGGCTGGCGCCGCCGCTGAATGCGGCCGGTCTGCCGGCATTGCCGTCGGTGGAGTTCATCGCGCTGGCGGCGAAACGGCTGAGCCGCCCGGCCGGCACGCTGCTGCAATTGCTGCATGACAGCGATCTGCGCGGGTCGTGGATTGGCGAATGACGACGGCGGCGGGCGCGCTCGGGTGATGTAGGGCGCGGCCGGGTCGGTTCTGCTTCGGCTGCGACAACGCCGCATCATCCTTCAGCGTCACGATCTCAAACGCCGAGTTCGTCAAGCAAGACGGCCGCCGCGCGGCGCCATAGCTCGTCGAAGACACAAGCAGCCGTTGCACCGCGTTCTGCGCGCCCCCTCTCTCTGTGCGCAATCACGCGCCACCCACCTGTTGCGCGTTTACGTCGCGTGTCTCCGATTTATTTTGTCACCTAAGCGCCCATCGCTATACTTTCCATATGTGGTTATATGTTCCATATAAGGAACATAAAGCTGCCCAAAACGACAATACATGGACCATGAGAAAGGCGCCGGAGACCGTCCGCCTTTCGCCCGTGCGCCGGGGCCGCACATCATGAGCCAGAGCGCGAGACCAGCCAGAACGACAACCACCACGATGACCAAAAACCTGACGATCAATCTACGGATCGCGATCACGATCGCGTTTCTCGGCGTGCTGCTGATTGCCACCGGCGCGCTCGGCATGCTCGGCATGAGCGAAAGCAACCAGGCGCAGCGCGATGCGTACACGGTGCATTTCGCGTCGGTGGTGGCGCTGGGCAAATCGGGCACGGCGATGTCGCGGGCACGCTTCGGGCTCGACTGGGCGATGAGCAATCCGCATTCGCCGCAGTTGGATGCGCAACTCGAACGTGCGCGCATGCTGCTCGGCGAGTCGGACAAGTGGTGGAACACCTTCCGCGATCTGCCGAAAACGCCCGAACTGCAACGTCTCACCGGCGACCTCGACACGAAGCGCACCGCCGTGCGGCGCGACGGCATCGACAGACTGATCGAGGCGATCCGCGGCGGCGACGCGAGCTGGATGGACGAAAGCCGCGCGAATCAGCTGATCGGCCTCTATACGGCGATGAATACGAGCCAGGGCGCGCTGGAAGACTATCTGAACCACCAGGCGAGCGACGCGAACGAGCGCTCGGCTGCGCTCTTTCATGCGCTGCTGCTCGCGTGCCTTGGCAGCGTGCTGGTGGGGTTGACGGTGGCGTTCATCAGCTGGCGCATGCTGCGCCGCGCGATCATGACGCCGCTGAACGACGCGCTGCGCCAGTTCGATGCGATCGCCGCCGGTGAGTTGACGACCCGCGTGCCGATTCGTTCGAACGACGAAATGGCGATGCTGCTGCGCGGCGTCGCGTCGATGCAGGACAAGCTCGGCGCGACTGTCACCACCGTGCGCGCCGGTTCGCATTCGATTGCCTCATCGACGCAGCAGATCGCCGCGGGCAATCTCGATCTGTCGCAACGCACCGAGGAGCAGGCCGCGTCGCTCGAACAGACCGCCGCGGCGATGGAGCAGCTCACCTCCACCGTGCAGTTGAACGCGGAGAACGCGCACCACGCGAGCGAACTGGCGTCGCGCGCGTCGGAGATGGCCGCGCGCGGGCGCGATTCGGTCGGCAGCATGGTCGAGACGATGCGGGTGATTCACGCGGGTTCGTCGAAGATGACTGGCATCATCACCGCGATCGAAGGGATCGCGTTTCAGACGAATATCCTCGCACTGAATGCCGCGGTCGAAGCGGCGCGCGCCGGAGAGGAAGGGCGTGGTTTCGCGGTGGTGGCAGGCGAGGTGCGCAGCCTCGCGCAACGCTCGGCGGCGGCCGCGAAGGAAATCGGCTCGCTGATCGCGGAGTCGACCGCGCGCGTGCAAAGCGGCGCGGGCCTCGTCGACGAAGCCGGCGGCACGATGCAGGAGATCGAAGCCGCGATCGGGCGTGTCGCGCGTATCGTCGGCGAGATCGCGGCGGCGTCGAAAGAGCAGAGCGAGGGTATCCGCCAGGTGAGCCTCGCCGTCACGCAGATGGACGAGGTCACGCAGCACAATGCGGCGCTGGTCGAGGAAAGCGCCGCGACCGCGAACTCGCTCGCGGATCAGGCGCGGCAATTGAGCGAATTGACCGCGGCCTTCAAGGTCGCGAATGAGGCGGCGCTGCGCGAACCGTCGTTCTGAATCTCGCCGTCGTAGAGATGCAGCGACGCAGCGACGTAGCGATGTAGCGACGTTCAGACCACCGCCGCTTCAGCCCGGCAGCTTGCGAAACGAAATTGCAAAGCGGTTCCACGCGTTGATCGCCGACACCAGCAGCGTCAGGTCGACCAGTTCCTCGTCGCTGAAATGCGGGCGCACTGCGTTCCACACCGCGTCCGGCACATGCTCTTGCGACACCAGCGTCAGCGCCTCGGTCCATTCGAGCGCGGCGCGTTCGCGATCCGTGAAGAACGGCGTTTCGCGCCATACCACCACGGTCGCGAGACGGCGCTCGGTTTCGCCGCCCTTGCGGGCATCGGTGGTGTGCATGTCGACACAATACGCACAGCCGTTGATTTGCGACGCACGCAGACGCACCAGTTCGGTCAGCGATTTTTCGAGCGCCGATTTGCCGATGCGCTCTTCGACGCCGATCAGCGCCTTGATCGCGGCGGGGTTGGCTTTGTAGAAGTCGAGACGTTGTTCCATGATTCACTCCTGAGTCGGGTTGGACGCATTCCGTGGTGCGATGGAGGTAGCTTAGTCCGATGACTGGATTCTCAAAATGACCGATTCTGGTTATTTTTAGGTGACCACTTGAGACTGACGCCAGCGCGCCGCCGCGGCCTGCGAGCGTCCTTGCCCCTTATCGCGGCAAACCACCGGAATGAGGAGAGTCGTGAGATTCGCTGTCAGTCACAGACTTTCGGAGCTCTCATGGTGGGGCGGACCGACGATTGTGAAGACGCGTTGCTCGCCGGGAAAGTCTGCTTTTTGACTTCTGGCAGCTGGCATTTCCCTGGCGAAAGCCGATACCTGAGCTGCGCAGCTAGAGTGCAGTTTTCCGATAAGGAAGCTGAGTATCGAGTCGATATTGCCGGCCGCTTTGGATTGGCTAGGGATGTGCGGCACGACGGGACGGGGGATGCCTGCCGACGAACTTCAGGAATCGGCCATGAAGGGACACTCAACCTCGGCGCGGAAACCGTTGACAATTCTGCCGCCTGCGAACGCCGATCGGCGGCACCGAACTGACGGTTGCAGGCTTCGTTAAAATTACTGTCGTATCCGCGCCTCTTATGCGCGACTGGGGCGATGCTGTGCCGACAACTGAAGTGGTAAAACTATACGGAGCCGCATGGAGTGTCTATGTGCGGATCGTCCGGCTTGCGCTGGAAGAGAAGCAGGCCAAATATGACCTGGTCGAAGTGGATGTCTTCGCGGAGACGGGAGTTCCGCAGGAGCATTTGACGCGTCACCCGTTCGGCCGTATTCCGGCCTTCGAGCATGGCGATTTCCAACTTTACGAGACAGGCGCGATTGTTCGCTATATCGACGACGCTTTTCCCGGATGCAAACTGCAACCGACAGATCCGAGAGACCGCGCCAAGGTAAACCAGATCGTTGGAATCCTGGACGCCTATGCATATCGAACGCTAGTTTGGGACATATACGTTGAACGCGTGGTTTCAGCTCGCGAAGGCCGGTTAGCAGATGAGCGGAAGATCGCCGCCGCCCTGCCGCGTGCCGCAGTATGTCTAGCTGAATTGACCCGGTTGTCCGACGACAGAGAGTTTCTGATCGGCAGTGACGTGACAATTGCCGATCTGTACGCCGCACCAATGTTCGCATGCTTCATGCAGGCACCTGAAGCCGTTTCATTAATGGAAGGGCACGAAAAATTGACTTGCTGGTGGCAGCGATTCGCCGCTCGCCACAGCATGTCCCGAACAACGCCATGAGCAGCCACGTGCGGCGCGCAACGGCCAATAGCCGTCATTCGAGGCGTCCGCCTAGATCGTCGACGATCGGCCGATGTAAGAATGGGCCCGTCTTGCTCGCGTTTCGCATTGCCATAGAATGGACTTCCTAGATCACTCCGGTAGAGGGAAAATACGATGAGCATTCGCGTTGGGGTTGTGGGGATCAGCGGCTTTGGCGGTGGTGAGGCGATGCGTCTCATCGCAAGCCACCCGTCTTTCGAGCTAGTCTACGCCGCGGGCGAAGGCAGCGCGGGTAGCCGGTTGGCCGACCGTTTCCCCGGTGTGCCGGCGAGGCTCGCCGAGCTAGTTATCCAGAAGTGGGATCCGGCGACCCTGCCAAAACTCGACGTACTGTTTGCGTCTCTGCCCACGGGTGCGTCGGCCGAGGCGCTGGCTCGCGTTCCACGCGAGGTGAAGATCGTCGACATTGGCGGTGATCACCGATACGTCGAAGGTTGGGTGTATGGCCTCGCCGACGTCTGGCCAAGCCAGATAGAGGGGCAGCTCCGCATCGCCAAACCCGGCTGCTTCCCCGTGGCCACGCTGAATGCCTTGGCGCCCCTTCTTGTGGACAAGCTGATTGAGCCTGCGAATATTGTGATTGATGCCAAGACCGGCATCTCGGGTGCTGGTCGGGGAGGCGCCGACAGCAAGTTCGGCTACGCGGAGACCAACGAAAATTTGGTGCCCTACGGTCTGCTTAAGCACGTCCATATGCCCGAGATTGCCAAGACGATTGAGCAGCTGAGTGGCGGCAGTGCGGCCGGATTAGTCTTCACGCCACACTTAGTGCCGATGACTCGCGGCGTGCTCGTGACCGCCTATTGCCGTGGCCGCGCGACCACGGAACAGTGCCTGGATGCAGCCCGACGCTTCTACGCTGGGCGCGCGCTCGTCCGCGTGACCGACAAGCCGCCGCAGACCAAATGGGCTACCGGTTCGAGCCTCGCGTTCGTCAGCTACGCTGCTGACCCAGAACGCAACTTGGTGATCGCTATGGGCGTGGTCGACAATTTGGGTAAGGGCGCTGCCGGTCAGGCGGTTCAGAACGCGAACCTAATATGCGGCTTGCCCGAAACCGCAGGGCTGGACGGCGTACCTGTCTGGCCGTGAGCAACGTCTGTTGCCGCAGGCTCTTCAGAGCAGTAACGCAGACGAGAAGCAGAACCGCCGAATCGGGCGCAGGTATGATCCCACTTTAAACCCGCTCAATTTCGGCATGCTTGCGCTCAAACTCACGCTTGTCCCGCTGTTCTTGCTTGTCGTTTCGATGTCGGGTAAACGGTGGGGGCCATCGATTGCAGGCTGGTTGGCCGGTCTGCCTGTGGTTGCTGGCCCCATACTCTTCATCCTCGTGCTCGCGCATGGCCCAGTCTTCGGGGCGCGTGCTGCAACGCTTTCCCTCTCCGCGATCCTCGCGTCAGAAGCATTCAATTTCGCGTATGCGTGGACCTGCCGCTCGCGTACGTGGCCAGTTGCACTAGTTGTCGGGCTCACCGCGTGGTTTATATCCGCCTGTGGTCTATCAACGTTGCCAACTTCACCTACGTGGGCCGCAATCGCCGCCCTCGCGGCCGTGTGCTTCGGTCAGTCGTTCTTGCCGCGCAGCTCGACCATCGCAGCGGGCGCACCACTCACCCGTTCCGACCTGATAGGTAGGATGGTTGCCGGCGCGGTTCTGACCGTACTGGTTACCTCGTTGTCCGGATGGGCAGGGCCGGCATGGAGCGGTCTGCTCGCAGTATTTCCACTGCTTGGAATCGTCCTATCGGTGTCGTCACACCGTGCACATGGGTCCGCGTTTGTGATTTCGCTGCTTCGGGGCATGGTGCTTGGCAGGTTCTCGTTTGCAGCATTTTGTCTGCTGCTTTCATTCTGTCTGCCTTACCAGCGTCCACTTGTGGCCTTCGCCGAGGCGTCAGCCTTGGCAATGATCGTGCAATGGAGCACCAAGCGAATGGCAACGATGCAGCGCGTAAAAATCGTGAAGCCGGACGTCGTTGCTACGGACTGAGGTTTCAGCATAGCTGCTCTGGTCGAGTGCCCGCTGAGCGTCCGTTCTGAGGTAAATCGACCGTCCCTTGTGGGTCGCTCTATGCCGCTTGCATGGAAGGCCGCACCTGCGGCGATCGCCACGCTTGGTCGTCGGGCGCTACCGGCCATTTCCGGACACTCGGCAGTACTGGTTAGATCGTGAGCAATCGGTTATCGTCAGAGGATAAAACGACGAAACTGAGGGTTCCCCATTTGCTTGAAGCAGATACAAAGATAAAAAAACTTTGAAAGCCAAGGAGCATTGGTGACTAACGACATGACAGAGACTGTGTGGGCAACGGCAACATCACGGAATGCAAGCAATGGTCGCATAATCATCCTTCGATACATCAACGATTTTGGAAAAACTTTCGATCGTCTCGATTATCCGATCCGAGTCATAATTGCGTGGCAATACGAATCGGAAACAGGAATGCCGTCGACCGACGTGCGAGAATGGATGGACGCCACGGAGGACGCACTGAATCCAGTAGTTGAAAAAGATAGGTTTGCAACCCTCGCTCTCGTTTCTACCGGAGAAAACTTGAGAGAGTGGACATACTACGTGTGCTCTGAAACCGAGTTTCTGGCTAGCCTTAATCAGGCATCGGCTGATCGTCCAACTGTTCCCATCGATATTCACATCTGCGAGGACAAACAATGGGCGATGTACGATGAATTCAAGCGCAACGTACGGGAGTAATTCTCTCCGGCGGGATTGTCCCAATGTCTGACCTCAGAATTGCAGTTGTCTGTTAAGGATCGAACGGAGCCAATATGCCTCGGACAGAATTCGGCCAGAGAGGGACACTCGACGACCTGGGACAGATCGTCGACAATCGATCACCAGCCGAATTATTGATCACGCCGTATTACATTTTTCGCCGATACAAGAAATCGTAGAGACGCTCGATGACCAAATATCAGCCACTTGCAGAACACTTGGCCGCGCAATCCGTCAGTGAAGTGACACTCTCGTTTAATGATGTGGAGAAAATAATCGGCGAGGAACTGCCACCGACCGCTGACCGATTTAAACCATTTTGGGCAAACTCTCGAACCAAGGATGGTCATCCGGGGCGATTCTGGATGGAGAAAGGCTGGCGGCAGGTAGGGCTGGACCAAGCCAATCGACTCGTCACATTCAGACGATCAGATGCCTGGCCAACAGAATCACTGGAGAGCCTTGAGCCAGTATCGAAGGACACGCTTTACGATCTTTTACGCGAAGCAGGCGTGTCGACTGATGGTTGGAATGAAGACTTCAAGTCAAATCCTAATTTTTGCTACGAATGGTGCTTCGGATCGTTGACCGAAGGCTTCGTGCTTTGTCTCTGGTACAGCGAATTCAAGATCAACGAGGACGGGTGGATTTACTTCGATCGGAATGCTCGTGTTGAGAAAGAGGAACGGACCAGAATAGCCAGCAATCCCGGACTGGATACAAAGGTGCGCAATCGGGCAAAGACCCAAGCGCAGCGCGGAGCGGCATTGGACGATGCCATTCGGGAGTCTTATGAGCGGCGACTTCCAGTGCGAGTAATTGTTGGCGCGGGAAAACGCCCAGAGGGCGAAGAGCGGGCCGAGCGCGCAGCGAAGGTTGAAAAGCGCTATCTAGACGGCCAGGAGTGGTACGTTCACTCTTACGATTTTTCCAGCGGGGCATGCGTGATCGTACGTGGGATCGAAAAGCCCGTCGATGGCAATGTCGATCAAACCAACAAAGACGAGGGCCCTTACGACGAGGTACAGAACCGCGCCATCAAGACACGCCGTGGTCAGGCAAAATTCCGACGCGCGCTTTTGGACGCGTATCGAACGCGGTGTGCCGTCACGGGCTCACGGATTGAGGAACTTTTGGAAGCTGCGCATATCGTCCCACACTCGTTGGTCACGGACTACAACTTGCGCAATGGACTGCTACTCAGAGCAGACATCCACACTTTGTTTGACCTCTATCTGCTGTCCGTCGATTCACGATCGATCGTTCATGTCGCACCCCAGCTCCGACTGACTGACTATGGGAAGTACGACGGTAAGTCGCTAGCGGTCGTACCAGATCGCTTCACTGACGCTCCTGCTGCGGACGCGCTCGACAAGCACTATTCGGCGTATGTAGAGATGCAGCGGCAAAAAAGGGCAGTGACTTAGCGACCGAGAGTTCGGCTGGGTAAAATTTTCATAGGGAAAACCGGACGGGACCAGGATGATCGAATTTCAACCTCTCGAAATCATCGAGTATCTTTTAGACATCACCAGAAACTACGCGCCAAGATGAACTCAATCAAAAAAATGCCGACGATTAAGTACATTCCTGATCTTCTTGGAAATATCGAGGGATTAAAGCGGCATTCATTTATTTGTGTATTCGTTCAAGACCCAGCACTGTCTGAAGATGATAGAAAGTTACGATCATGGCTTCTTCATACAGTGTCGAGCGCATCAAGACATTACTCGAAAGCTTGAGAACTAGTCGAGCGGCAAGATAATGCGGATCAGTCAAGAGATGGAGGTGCAGTATTCCATATACTTGATGTCTCGGAGCAGATAGAGGATTGTGTTACTGCTACGTTTCGAGCTTGCATGGCAATCATGAGGTTAGATTCGTCGCAAGCAGCTCAGGAATTTTGTAAGCATCACAAAAATTCAATTGCGGAATTGCGCTCCATACGAAACCAGTTTGACCACATGCATTCTCAAGTCACTGCCGGTGAAACTGGCGGCGGCCCAATATCCATTATTTTCGCCGACGAGGGAAAATCTATCAGATTTAGAAAACTGAGCATGGAAACTTCTGCGCTTCATTCGATTATTGATGGAACATTTCGAGTAGTGGCTAGCCTGTACCCTGCCTTTAACGTGAATTCGGCAAAAGAAGCTGGAGGACCAATGAAACTTACCATGAGCGCCTCTATTACGATCACGGATGCCAACGGGACCCAACGACAAATTGGCTAGTGCGTCACCGGATAGTCTTTCGGCGCAAATGGTGCGCTCCTGCCGCGAGCGGACACGGTGCCTCTATTGCGGACTAAAACAACATCTGCGGTCAGGCAACTACTCACCGAAGTCGGGTTGCGAACGCCAGCTTTCGAGACAGGCGAATGTCCCTTGTGGGTCGATTGTCGACTCCAGGCCAAGGCAAGCCACACCATGTCAGGGTTCCGCTAATAACTCTGGATGCCGCTAACTTCGGCTCCCGACCCGATATCCAAACCCAGTTTTTTTTAACCGTCAGTGCCCACACTCATAACGCCAGCCCGCCAGCCCGCCAGCCCGCCAGCCCGCCAGCCCGCCAGCCCGCCAGAGCGTGAACCTCGAATCTTACTGTGGGAATGGCACGATCAGCACCGCCGTGTAGCTATGCTTGAGAGCATTGGGTCCATTGATTCGCGCGTAGGAGCGTAGAAGGCATCCGTAGAGACCTGTTGGGCCTACCAGCAAGGTCACGACTCACCCGTTTACGCCAGCACATCGAATGGCCTGAACAGGAGAGTTGTCCGTAAAAACGCTCCGCCGGCTCACCGAAGTCAACAGGACCTAGACAGAGTCAGCGGAATCAATCACGACTTTTTCCGAGCTGCAATGGTGTTCCTGTCTCAGCACGTACATAGATTTGTTGGTTGGTTCATCGGTTTTCAGTTGATACAGGAAAGCGGTCTGAGCATGCCAATTAAAACCGCCGTCCCCCGGCGGGGTACGGCGTACGTCGAACGGTCCTGAAGAAACGGCCGTCAGGCGCTCTTTTCCGCAGCGCCCGGAAACGGCAAGCTGTGAAGCCGTTTGCCCGTGGCTGCGAAAATCGCATTCGCGACCGCCGGCCCGACCGGCGCGACCCCCGGCTCGCCGACGCCGGTCGGCGCTTCGCCGGACTGCACGATATGTACTTCGACCTTCGGCATTTCGGCAATCCGCAGCACCTGGTAGCCGTCGAAGTTGTTCTGCTCGACCTTGCCGTCCTTCAGCGTGATCGCGCTGTGCAACGCCGCGCCGAGACCGAAGCCGATACCGCCTTCCATCTGTGCGACGATGACGTCGGGATTGATCGGTGTCCCGCAATCCACCGCACAGACGACGCGTTCCACTTTCACGTTACCCTCGTTGTCGACGGAGACTTCCGCGACCTGCGCGACGAACGTCTTGAACGCCTCGGCCACCGCGATGCCGCGCCCGCGGCCTTTCGGCAACGGTTTGGCCGGATCCCAGCCCGCTTTCTCCGCGGCGAGTTCGAGCACGGCGCGCATGCGCGGTTCCTGAACGAGCAGATCGCGGCGGAAGACGAACGGGTCCTTGCCCGCGGCGTGTGCGGCTTCGTCGATGAACGCCTCGACCGCGAATGCCGTGTGCGAGCTGCCCACTACCCGCCACCACAACACCGGCACGCCGGTCTGCGTGGTCGTCAGTTCGACCGAGATGTTCGGAATCGCGTAGGCCACGTTAGCGGCCCCCTCGACGGACGTCCCGTCGATCCCGTTTTTGACCATCACGCTTGCGAACGGCGTGCCTGCAAGGATCGACTGACCGACGATGCGATGTCGCCAGGCGATGAGCTTGCCGTCGGCGCTCAGACCCGCGTCGAGCTTGTGGAAGTACATCGGCCGGTAGAGGCCGCCGTGGATATCGTCCTCGCGGGTCCACTGCAGTTTGACCGGTGTGCCATTCGCACCCAGCGCCTTCGCGATCGACACGGCCTCGACGATATAGTCCGACTGCGTATTCGCGCGCCGCCCGAAGCTGCCGCCCGCATACAGCGTGTGAATCTTCACCTGCTGCGGATCGAGCCCGGCCGTGCGCGCGGCGTTGCCCTGGTCGACCGTCTGGAACTGGTCGCCAGCCCAGATCTCGCAGCTGCTGGCAGTGAGCTTGACGACGGCGTCGAGCGGCTCCATCGGCGCATGAGCGAGATACGGGAACGCGTAAGTAGCGGAAACCTTCTGCGCCGCGCCCGCGAGCGCCTGTGTCGCATCGCCTTCCTTGCGGGCAGATGCGCCGGACTGCTCGGCGAGTTGCCGGTACTCGGTCATGATCGCGTCCGAGCTGCGCTTTTCGGCCTTCGAATCTTCCCATTCGACCTTCAGCGCATCGCGGCCCTGCTTCGCCGCCCAGAAGCCCTTCGCGACCACGGCAACGCCGCCCGGCACTTGCACGACCGAGACGACGCCCGGCACCGCTTTCGCGGCCGACGCATCGAATGACTTGACGGTCGCACCGAAAAGCGGCGGACGCTGCAGCAGCGCGACCAGCATGCCGGGAAACGTCACGTCGAGCGTGAATTGCGCGGTGCCGTCGGTTTTCGGCGGCACGTCGACGCGCGGCAACGGATGGCCGATCAAACGAAAATCCTTTGGCGATTTGAGTGTGACCTTGTCCGGCACCGGCAAGCGGGCGGCGGCCGACGCGAGCGAGCCGTAGGTCGCGGTCCGGTTCGTGGCCGCATGATGAACGCTGCCGTCACGCGTCGTCAGATCGGACGCGGGCACCTGCCACTGCGCAGCGGCGGCGGAGACCAGCATCGCGCGCGCTTTCGCGCCGGCTTCGCGCAATTGCATCCACGAGTTGGCCATCGCCGAACTGCCGCCCGTGCCCTGGATCGTACCGAACGCGAGATTCGCGTAGCGCTTCGCATCGGCGGGCGCGCTTTCGACACGCACGTCCTGCCAGTCCGCATCCAACTCTTCCGCGACGATCGTCGCGATGCCGGTGTACGCGCCCTGGCCCATCTCGACATGTTTGGCGATGACCGTGACGCTGTTGTCGGGCGCGACGCGCAGGAACGCATTGGGTGCGAACGTCGCCTCGGGCATCGTGGCAGCGAGCGCACGGCGCCCCGTGCCCGCCCACTCGAAGCCGACGGTGAGCCCGACTGCCGCGACGGAGCCGGCTGCTTTCAGAAAGGTCCGGCGGGATGGGCGTACCGCATCCGTAAGATCGAGATCGGTCGTCATGGTCAGGCCTTCAGGGTGGCAGCGGCTTCGTGGATGGCTGCGCGAATGCGGACATAGGTCGCACAGCGGCAGAGATTGCCGTTCATTGCGGCGTCGATGTCGGCGTCGGTGGGCGTGGCGTTATGTTCGAGCAAGGCCGTCGCGGACATGATCTGTCCGGACTGACAGTAGCCGCACTGCGGGACCTGCAGCTTGACCCATGCGGCCTGAATGGCTTTGGCGGGCCGGCTTTCGATGCCTTCGATGGTCGTGATGCGCTTGCCCGCGACGGCGGCGAGCGGCAGCACGCACGAACGGGTGGCTTCGCCTTCCAGATGAACCGTGCAGGCGCCGCATTGCGCCATGCCGCAGCCGAACTTCGTGCCGTGCAGGCCCGCGTTTTCGCGGATCGCCCAGAGGAGCGGCGTAGTAGGATCGGCATCGAGCGTAATGTTCTTGCCGTTGAGGACAAACGATGTGGACATGGAACCTCTCCGTGGGGAAAGCCCGAGCTTGGCGCCGGGTGTACGCGGCAGTGTGACCGACCGTCTGCCGTTACGCTTACACAATCCTGCAAAAATAGTGAACAATCCTGCAAATCGAGCAGGCCGGCGGTGGCTACCCGGCAGCGGCTCGGTATGCTCGATTCCATCAACGGGGTTCAATGCACATGAAACAGAATCCTTCCAGGCTCGATCCTTCGGCGTCGCACGAAACGGCACGCCGCGAACTCGCCGCGCTCATCAGCCGCTTCGCGCCGGTGGACGGCGCGCATCAGACGGCGATACCGTCGCTGACCTTCTACCGGTACGCGGCACCCGCGGATCTCGGTTGCGGCGTGACGAGCCCCGCGTTCGTGTTCGCGGCGCAAGGCGCCAAGCGGGTCGTGGTCGCGGGGCAGGCATACGAATACGATCATCTGCATTGCCTCGTGACGTCCGTCGATTTGCCCGTGATGTCGCGGGTGACACGGGCGTCGCCCGAAGCGCCTTATCTATGTGTGAAGTTCACGCTCGATCCGCAGCGCATCGTCGAACTGGCGACGCAGGTGCATCTGCCGGAACCGGATACCGCGTCGGCGGGCGAAGGCATCGCCGTAGGCTTGCTGTCGGCGCCGGTTTTCGATGCGGCGCTGCGGCTCGTGCGATTGCTCGATACTCCGGATGACATCCCCGTTCTCGCGCCGCTCATCGAGAAGGAATTGCTCTACCGGCTGATGACAGGCGAACAGGGGAAGCGACTGCGACAGATCGCCGTCAACGGGAGCCAGACGTACCGGATCGCGCGGGCGATCGAGTGGATCCAGAATCACTACACCGAACTGTTGCGGGTGGAGATGCTGGCGCAGCAGGTGAATATGAGCGTGTCGTCGCTCCATCATCATTTCAAGACCGTCACGACGCTGAGTCCGCTGCAGTATCAGAAGCAACTGCGGCTGCACGAGGCCCGGAAATTGTTACTCGGACAGCTCGGGGATGTCGGGTCGGTGGCGATCAGGGTCGGGTATGACAGCCCGTCGCAGTTCAGCCGTGAATATAGCCGGCTGTTTGGGGCGCCTCCGCTTCGCGACGTGGTGCAGCTAAGGCGCCGGAACGTGGTCGGGTTTGGAGAGTAGGGCTGGCGGTACCCAGAACCGGAATTTTTTGGAGTCGAAGCGATGGCCTCACGGCCCGATCAGGAAGAGAACGCCCCCTATCATGCGAGCGAAGAGGGTTGCTCACGATTCGCTTTAGTAACTTGACGACGAGCGGGCCAGGAAATACATAAGCTTTGCGTCACTTTTGGCGACGTCGTCGCTGCCGCTCGCTGCTCCGGCTTTTGTCAGACCGCTTCGAGTTGTCGTGCGATCGCTCGTGCCTGGGATAGCACGCCTTCGCCTATTCGCACCGACAGCGTTGCTCGACTTGAAGTTAGCGTTGCAGCGCTTCTTCCGGCAATGCGCGACGTTGCGCGCGATAACGCGTCATCTCCTCGTCCAGCCATGCGGCGAAGGCGACGAATGGCGCCCAGTCGCGCCGCTGCTCCGGGAACATCAGATAAGTCTTCTGCGCGTTAATGGCTGCATACCCGCCGACGCGCACCAACTGGCCCAACGCCAGCTCCTGCTCGATCAGCACGCGCGGCAATAGCGCGAGGCCCAGGCCCGCGACTGCTGCTCGAATCGCCATGATGAAGAAATCGAAGGAATGGTCACTGCCTTCGCGCGGCGTGTGTTCCGTGGCTTCATGCGCGGCGGCTTCGCTCCACGTCATCCACGCGGCGGGCAGATCGCGCGTGTGGATCCACGGCATCGCGACGATGTTCTGCGTGGCGAGTTCATCGGCCATCGATGGTGAGGCGACCATCCACACTTCGTCATCCGCCATCAGCACCTTGCTCGCGAGTCCCGGCAGCGGCGACTGCTCGAAGTGAATGGCGGCGTCGAAGTTGAGGTCGTGGAAGTACGTGGGTTGATCGCGGCCCGTGAGCCGCACCTGGATAGTCGGCTGCGCACGATGAAAACCCGGTAGCCGCGGCACCAGCCATTGCGCGCCGAAGGTGACGCCGACCGCGACGCGCAGAGTTGAGCGTTCGCGATTAGCGACGAGTTGCTGCGTGTCCTGACGAATCTGCTCGAGATTCACGCGGATGCGATGCGCGTAATCGGCGCCCGCATCGGTGAGCACCAGACGCTGGCTGACGCGCCGGAATAGTTCCACACCGAGGCTGGCTTCGAGCTCGTTGACCTTCTTGCAGATGGCGCCGTGCGTCTGCTGCAGTTCAGCGGCGGCCTTCGAGAAGCTTTGATGACGCGCCGACGCCTCGAAGGCCTGTAACGCCGTTAGGCTGGGAATTCCTCGACGCAATGACACGGGCGGATCTCCATGGGAAGTCCACTCATTTTAGCGCCATACTTGCGGCGGGCTCGCGGCGACGTTCGGGGTCGAGCGCGATCGCGAGCGCGGCGCCGATGGCCATCGCCACCGCGATGCCGATGAACGCGAGCTGAAACGTGCCGGTCGTATCGCGCACCCAGCCGATGAAATACGGCATCACAAAGCCCGACGATACGCCGATGCTCGTGATGAGCGCGATGCCCGCCGCCGCTGCGCGATCGGTGAGGATGTTTCGCGGCAACTGCCAGAATGTGCTGATGCTGCAGAAGCACGCGGACGTACCGATCGCCAGCACCGCGATGGTTGCGAGCGGCGACGAGAGATAGAGTGCACTGGCGAGCGCGACTGCCGACAGCAACATCGGCCCGGCGACGTCGCGCGCATGAATGCGCTTGTGACTGACGATGCGTCCCCACACGATCACGCTGACTACCGCGACCGCGAACGGCGCGGACGTGATCAGGCCGATCTGTGTGAGCGAGAAGTGCGCGCTGCCCTTGAAGGTCTTCACGACTTGCGGCAGGAAATAGAGCAGCCCGATAATGCCCGAGTTGATGCCGAAGTAAACCAGGCCCAAGCCCCAGACCTTGGGATTGGTGAGCGCGCGGCGCGCACTGCCAGGCTGCACGGCGGCGGACGCGGCCTGCTCTTCGCCCGCGAGCGCTGTGCGGATCGTCTGGCGCTCTTTCTCGCTCAGGCGTCGCCATGCGTGCGGACCGTCCGGCAGATAGAACCAGGCAACCACGCCGAGCACGATGGCGGGAAGGCCTTCGAGCAGGATCATTGCGCGCCAGCCGGTGACGCCGAACACGTTCGCATGCTCCATGATCCACGTCGACACGGGCGCGCCGATCATGCCGGTTAGTGGAATCGACATCGTGAAGAGCGACATCATCCAGACGCGATTGCGCGCGGGCATCCACAGCGTCAGGTAATAGACCATGCCGGGATACAGCCCCGCCTCGAACACGCCCAGTGTGAAGCGCGCAACATACAGCCATTGCGCGTTCGGCACGAAGCTCGTGAGCGACGACAGCAGACCCCAGCTCACGAGTATGCGCGCCATCCAGCGCCGCGCGCCGAAGCGATGCATGCACAGGTTGCTCGGCACTTCGCACAGGATGTAGCCCAGAAAGAACAGGCTCGCGGACAGCCCGTATTGCGCGGCGCTCATGCCGAGCTCGGCGTTCATCGTCAATGCCGCGTAGCCGACATTGGCGCGATCGAGCTGGTTGGCGACGTACATGAGCACCATCAGCGGCGCGAGCCGCCACACGATGCGCTTCATCAGATCGGGCGGCAACGCGCTCTGGGTATCGAGGGTCTGCATGTGGGTTGTCCGGGCAGGGGTGTTGTCGTAGCCTCATTTAGCACTAGTCGAATTTCCGTGACAATCCACGAAAAGTATCTGTCCTGTGACGCTTCGGCATAACCTCGCCCGAAGCCATGCGCGACGGGCCTTCGTGGCTCATGGTGCCGAAATTTCACATGACATTGCGCAAACCGCCATGGACGGCGGCACTTTTGGCGCACCAGAATGAGCATGTCCCGTTCCTTTCATCGAGAGTGCCGCATGTGCCTGGCCGACTCCAACGAGTATCAGATTCCCACTCCCATTGGCGGAGCGCTGCCCGTTCCGCGTGTCTATGAAGACCTCGAGACCGAGCGGCGGCATCGCAAGCTCAAACTCGCGGCGGCGTTCCGGCTGCTGGCGCGCTTCGGGCTGACGGAAGGTATCGCCGGTCACGTGACCATGCGCGATCCCGAGCATCACGACCGCTACTGGGTCAATCAATATGCGCAGCACTTCTCGATCATCCATCCCGACGATCTCATGTGCATCGACGACAAGGGCGCGGTGCACCACGGCAGTGGGCCGGTCAATGCGGCGGCGGTCGCGATTCATTGCGGGCTGCATCGCGTGAATCATGCGGCGGCGGCCGCCGTGCACACGCATACGACCTATGGACGTGCATTCGCCGCGCGCGAACGGCTGCTTGCGCCGATCAATCAGGAAGCGTGTCTGTTCTTCGAAAATCACGTGGTGTTTCGCGGCGATATCGTTGTGCTCGCCACCGACGAGGGCGCGCGTATTGCGCAGACAATGGGCGACTGCAAGGCCGCGATCCTGTTGAATCATGGCTTGCTAACGGTGGGATCGAACGTGGATTCGGCCGTGTATCGCTTCATCGCGATGGAGCGATGTGCGCAGGTGCAGTTGCTGGCCGAGGCGGCCGGCCCGCTCGAGCCGCTGAGCGCGGAGGAGGCGCGCGCGACGCGCCGGCATCTGGCGTCCGACTACGTCGCCTGGCTCGGCTTTCAAGGTTTATACAAGCAGATGCTGCGTGAACATGCGGACCTGAGTGACTACGCGCGCACGCTCGACGCCTAGTCGCTCATCAATGCGACGCGGCGCCCGGCTTATGTCCGGAGTGGCGCCAGGCTTCGATGCGGCCTGGACCGTGTGTTGTCCCTGGGGCGAAGACCTATCGCTTTGAAACGTTACCCGCGACGAGCTTGGCAGGGTCGACGAGTCGGTCGTATTCATCGCCGTCGAGAAGGCCGAGCGCAATCGCTGCCGCGCGAGGTGTGATGCGGTCGCGCAACGCCGTCTGCGTAATCTGCGCAACGCGGTCGTAACCGAGTACCGGATTGAGCGCAGTTACAGCGAGCAGTGACCGGTCGACGTTAGTCGCAAGCTGTTCACGATCCACTTCGATGCCGCGGACAAAGCGCCTTGCAAAAAGGACGGAGGAATCGGCAAGAACACGCAACGACTGAAGCAGGTTGTAGACGAGTACTGGTTTAGCGACGTTCAGCTCGAAGTTCCCGGATGCATTGGCTATGGTGATCGTTTGGTGGTTGCCGATGACCTGGAAGCACGCCTGCACGAGAACTTCCGCAATCGTCGGGTTGCGTTTGCCCGGCATGATCGAAGACGTCAGTCCGTCATCGGGAATCAGCAATTCTCCGAGACCACAGCGAGGGCCGGAAGCGAGGAACCGCATGTCGTTCGCGATTTTCAGAAGCGAAGTCGCGATCGTGTTCAATGCACCTGACAATTCCACCAGCGCGTCATGTGCCGCCATGCCCTCGAATTTATGTGCATTAGGGACAAACGATAAACCCGTAGTCTCCGCGAGCGTCGCACAGAAGAAACTGTCGAAGCCCGCGGGAGCGTTCAGTCCAGTGCCGGCAGCGGTGCCGCCTTGAGGCAGAACCAGGAGCCGGGGCAACGCATCGTCGATGCGAGCAAGCGCATGTGCCAGTTGGCGCTCGAAGGTGCCGAATGTCTGCCCCATCGTCATCGGCACGGCGTCCATCAGATGGGTGCGGGCGACTTTCAATACGTCGGCGAAGGCATGGCTGCGCTCGGCAAGCGCAGACCGGAGTTCATCCAGCGCTGGCCGCAAACGCCCGTTGACCTCGATCGCGGCTGCCACGTGCATCACCGTTGGAAAGCTGTCGTTCGATGATTGCGAGCGGTTGACGTGATCGTTGGGATGCACCGGCGTCCTGGTCCCAAGCGGTTGTCCGAGCAACTCGTTTGCCCGGTTCGCGATGACCTCGTTTGCGTTCATATTGGTCTGCGTACCGGACCCCGTCTGCCAGATCGTCAAGGGAAAATGGTCGTCCCATTTCCCCTCGTGCAGTTCAATCGCGGCCTTTTCGATCGCCGGGGCAAGCTCCGGTGCGAGCGCTCCACACTGCACGTTTGCACGTGCGGCCGCGTACTTCTGCAAGCCGAATGCGCGTATCAGTACAGTCGGGAAGCGCTCTTCACCGACTTCGAACAGACCGAGGGCGCGCTGCGTCTGTGCTCCCCAGTATCGATCCGACGGAATCTCGACGGGACCGAATGCGTCGTGTTCGATTCGCGATGGTGTGGTCATAGTTCGTAGCACAGTCTCATGATCAAGTTGAGCGGGGCACAGGCCCGCGCACCGCGGCGATGCGACATTCGATCAACGCGTGTGTCGGGCGCCTTTGAACGAAACGCCGTGAGGATGCTTTGCATCGTTCATGTCTTCGGGCAGCAGATTGCCGCCGGCAAGGCTTTCATCGGCCCGCGCAATTTCAGGGTAACGTTCAGGATGCAGATGTCGCTCAGCGATTGCCTCATCAAGGGTCCGCGACCACTTGGCGACGACTACCGTCGCCAGGCTGTTGCCGATCGTATTGCACGTGGCGATCGCCATCGACATGAAGCGGTACACGCCGAAGATCAACGCAAGGCCTTCGACGGGAAGGATGCCCGTCGACGTGACCGTCGCTGCAAATACGACGAATGAGCCCCCGGACACCGTGGCGGCGCCCTTCGACGTCAGCAGCATCAGCAGCAGAATGCCGATCTGATGATCCAGCGGGATGGGCACGCCGTACGCGTGAGCGATGAACATCACGCCCATCGACATGAAGATCGACGTACCGTCGAGATTGAACGCATAGCCGGTAGGCAACACGAGCCCGACCGTTTGCTTCGCGCAACCGAGCCGCTCGAGTTTAATCAGAAGACGCGGCAGGACGCTTTCGGATGACGCCGTACCGAGCACAATGAAGATTTCGTCCTTGATATAGCGGAGAAAGCGCCACAGACTGAAACCCGAGAGTTTCGCGATCACGCCCATCACAACGACGATGAACAGCACGATCACTGCATAGAAGCTCAACACGAGCTGCGCGAGCGCGATCAGCACCGCCGTGCCGTTGCTTCCCACCGAGAAGGCGATCGCGCCGAGCGTGCCGAGCGGCGCGAGCTTCATCACGAGATTGATGAACGAGAAGAGCACTTCGGAGATCAGATCCAGCCCTTCGTTGACGCGCACGCGTCGGTGCTCCGGAATGGCGAGAATGCCGATGCCGACCATCACCGCGAGCACGACAACTTGCAATAGCTCGCCCTTCGCAAACGCGCCGATGAAGTTGTCCGGCACGATATGCATGACGAACCCGGTAAAACTCTGCGGTGCAGCTTTGGTCGCGATCGCGGGCACGGCGCCGGCGGTGACGGACGTCATCGCCTTGCCCGTCTGTAGCAGATTGCCGGCGAGCAGCCCGAACGCGAGCGCGATGGTCGAGACGACTTCGAAGTAGACGATCGAGCGCCAGCCCACACGTCCCGCGCTTTTCACGTCGCCCGCCGAAGCGATGCCATGCACGATCGTGAGAAACACGAGCGGCGCGACGCCTGCCTTGATGAGTGCGAGAAAGATATCGCCGAGCACCTTGAGTTGCGTGCCGAACTTCGGGAACAACAACCCGACCGCAATGCCGGTCACGAGCGCGAGCAGCACCTGCATGCCGAGCTTGCGGTACCACGGCAGCTTCTTCGTCGTGGCGACGGTCGCGTCGCCGTGTGATACGTGTTCGTTATGCATCGCGTGTTCCTTCTCGATTCTTCAGGTTCAGATTTCGCGCGACAGTGCGACGGCCTGGTCCACCATCTGCGGTGCAAGACCGAGATAGTTCGCGGGATCGGTCATGCGGTCGATTGCGGCGCGGTCGAAGTGCTTCGTGACTTCGGGCAGCGCATTAAGCGCTTGCGCAAGCGTGCCGCCATGTTCGTTCACCGTGCGGCATGCGTCGTACACGATGTCATGCGCCTGCTGACGTCCGGTGTAGGGCGCCATGCCCATCATCACGGCTTCCGCGACGATCAAACCCTTGCTGATGCCGAGGTTGTGCTTCATGCGCGCTTCATCGACGATAAGGCCGCCTAGCGCGAACTTCGCTTGATGCAACGCGCCCGAGGTGAGAATGAAGCTTTCGGGAATGGCGATCCACTCAGCATGCCACGGGCCGGTGGCGCGCTCGAAGTCCTGAATCATCGCGTCGATCATCAGGCCCGCATGCTGGCGCACTGCCTTTGCCGCCGCCAGCATGAGTTCGCTGGAAATCGGATTGCGCTTCTGCGGCATGGTGCTGCTCGCGCCGCGTCCCTTCACGAACGGCTCGTAGACCTCCGCGAACTCAGTGGACGCCATGATCATGACGTCGAGCGCGATCTTGCCGAGCGAGCCCGTTATCAGCGCGAGCAGGTTCACGGCTTCGGCGAAACCGTCGCGCGCGACGTGCCATGTCGTTGCAGGCACGCCGAGTTTCAGTTCCTCGGCGAGCGCCTTCTGCACTTCGAAGCCCTTGTCGCCAAGCGATGCAAGGGTGCCCGCCGCGCCCCCGAATTCGACCACGGCCACGCGTTCGCGCATCTCCTTAAGCCGTACCTGATGACGATCGAACATCGCAAGCCAGATCGCAACCTTGTAGCCGAACGTCACCGGCAGCGCTTGCTGCAGGTGCGTGCGGCCGGCCATCGGCGTGTCGCGATGCTTCTTCGCCAGATCCGCGAGAATCGTGCGCAACTCCCGGATATCGTCATCGATCGAATCGAGTGCGTCGCGCACTTGCAGCGCGACCGCGGTGTCCATGATGTCCTGCGTCGTCGCGCCCCAATGAACGTAGCGGCCGGCGTCCCCACACATCTCGACCAGTTGATGCACTAGCGGCAGAATCGGATAGCCGACGATATCGGTCTCTTCGCGCATGTGATCGAAATCGATGCGTTCGATCGTCGACTCACGCGCAATCACTTCGGCTGCATCGCTGGGAATCACGCCTGCGCGCGCTTCTGCTTTAGCCAACGCAACCTCGACATCGATATAGCGTTGGATCAGCGCGTGATCGGAAAACACTGCGCGCATCCTGGCGGTGCCGAAAGCGTCGCGAAACAGAATGGAATCGACCACGGTGCTGGCCATCGGAACGGTGACATGTGTCATTGCGACCTCGAGAATTCGAACTAAGAGAGGGCGGACAGGGAAAAGTGGCAGCTGATAAGTCCGGACATATAGAGATTAATATGTTCGGACATGTCGAGGCAAGTTATGATTTACCCGTAGCAGGCAGAACGAAGACATTCCCAGAGACGACAAGATGAATCGACCCCATTACGCGGAAATCGCGCGCGAACTCACCGAAGCGATTGCTTCCGGGCAATATCCCGTCGGCACCGTCCTGCCGACCGAGCTGGAATTGCGGGATCACTACCGCACGAGCCGCCATACCGTGCGCGCAGCGTTGCATGAACTCCAGCAGCTGGGTCTGGTTTCACGCCGCAAGAACGCGGGAACTCGCGTCGAGTCGTCGCGCCCCAGGACTGAATTCCGGCCGACGCTTGCCTCCGTCGAAGACCTGGCCCAGTTTGGCTCGGAGCATCTGCGGCTCGTGCAATCGACAGAGATGGTCGTCGCGGACCGCGATCTGGCCAAGACGCTGCAATGTGCCGAAGGGGCGCGGTTCCTGCGCATTTCGAGCCTGCGCATCGATGGAGGAAAAGGCCGCGCGCCGGTCGGATGGACTGACGTGTACACCGCGCCCGAATATGCTGACGTGGCGGATGTTGCACGGGAGCAGCCCGACCAGTTGATCAGCTCCTTGATCGAGGAGCGGTACGGGCACAGCATTACGGAGATCCAGCAGGGGATTCAGGCGGTGTTGCTTTCGGAAGAGATGGCAAAGCGGCTCCGCGTGGAACACGGAGCCGCGGCGCTCAGGATCGTCCGGCGCTATCTGGACTCGGCGGGCGATTGTTTCGAGACGTCAGTCAGCATACATCCCGCCGAACGTTTTTCAATCGCGATGCGGCTTAAGCGCTCAAGTACCTGACGCATTTCATCATCCACTCGAATGTGCCGCCATTCGAACACTGCTCGATGCGGGAACCAACTACGACGGAAATCGCCAGCAGACCTTGCTTATCGCCGCGGCCCATTGCTGCAAAAAAATCCTTCACAATCTGGACATTCTCTAGCGTGCTCATCGAAATCTCTCCATTTCTGCGACGTCAGATCGTTTCCGATCCAGTCGGATACGATCTGAATAAATCCGCGACTGGAGCAAGGGAGGGAACGATCGCGTCCCTGAAGTCGGACGGTCTCTACTCCCTTGATCTGCCGCAGGGTTTTCAGGCCAAGCCGCAGCGTTTAGCTCCCACGCTCTTCGCCACGATTTCATGTGGTCGAAAAGCCGCCGTCGATAAACAACTCAACTGGAGTGGGTTGATGAGAACGACGTGAGAGATAACTTGCTCCCAATGGGGTTGTGGACCTGCCGGTGAGGACGCGGCGTCGGTGATTCAGCCGATCTCGACGTTCAAGGCGATATCCCAGGTGCCGGCGCCGTTTTTCGCCAGGCCGATCATCATCAGACCGAGCGCCTCGAGCGTCGAGGCCATGTGCAGGCCACCGACATCCAACGGACGCAGTCCGAGACTCTCGATGAAGGTCGAGACGCGCGCCTTGGCCTGCGCATCGTCGGCTGCGATGAACGCGTCGAAGCGTCCGTTCCTGGCAAGGACGTGGCCAAAGACGGTGTTGAACGCCTTTACGACGTGCGCGGTGGCGGGAAGACCCTTGGCGATCTCCTGCGCGCCGGAACTGCCGTGCGGGGTGACGAGGCCGGAAAGGTCCGGGGCAACCGGATTGGTGATGTCGATGATCACCTTGCCTTCGAGCGCGTCTCCGTAATCGGCCACTACCGCCGCCGCACTGCCGTACGGCACGGCGAGGATGACGATATCGCCTGTCGGCGCGGCGGCGTAAGTCCCTGTGGTCGCCCCCGCTGAGAGCTTATCGACCAGCGCCCGCGCTTTGGCTGGGTCGCGGCTCAGAACCTCGACGGTATGTCCTGCCTTGGCAATACGGCCGGCGACCGCCGTGGCCATGCCTCCTGCGCCAATGATGCTAATAGTGCTCATGTAAAATATCCTTCTGAGCTGGGGTATGCCCGTAATCTGTACGGGGCTTTCGCCCATCATGTTTTTCGTGTGCGCCAAGCCACTTGCGTCACCCTCCTATCACTCCGGGAGGATAGTGTCCTGGTCGGGCGCGCCGTGATGTGGGAGTCCCTGTCGTCCGTTTAGCTCAGCTGGCAGGGAAGTAGTGGCCATTGTCCATATCGGCAAACAGGCCGGGCTGCGTGGGTGTCCAGCCGAGCGTCTGGCGCGTGATGGCATTCGATGCCGGGGTATCCAGCGTGACCAGATTCGCAAGGAACCCGAAATACCCCGGTAGCATCAGCACGTCCGCGGGAATGGGCACGGCGGGCAGCTTCAAGCGACTGCCGATGGCCTCGGCGATCTCGCGGTATGGAATGCTCTCGTCTGCAACCGCGTGCCAGCTTCTGCCGGCGGCGCCCTTCTCAAGCGCCAGGCGGAACACGGTGGCGAGGTCGCGGGTGTGCACGGCGGCCCACCTGTTCGCTCCGTCTCCAGGGTAACCGACGAAACCCTTTTCCTTCGCCAGCCCGATCAGCAGCGGAAGGAAGCCGGCGTTATCGGTCGCGCTGTGCATGATTTCAGGAATCCGAACGACCGAAGACCGCACACCTTTTTCGGCGAGGCCGATTACAGTGGTTTCCACGATGTTACGAACCCGCAAGGTGTACTTGTATGGATCGCCGCCGGGAAGAGGCGGATCCTCCTCGGTGGCCGGCCGACCCAGGTCTTCCCAGCCGGGCGAGCCGATGCTTCCCGATGAGACCAGCGGCTTTCCGGTTCCGGCCAGCGCCTCGCCATATGCGAGCATGATCTGAAGCTCCGCATCGGCCACGGCGTTGATCCCGCCCACCGGAATCAGGTCTTGCCGGTGTGCGACATGGATGACACCGTCGGAGGCGGCCGCCGCTTCTTTAAGACCGTCAAGATCCTCGAGGCTACCGAGACGCGCCTTCGCACCGAGTGCGGACACCGCAGCCGCCGCCTTGTCTGAACGAGCCAGGGCGGTGACCTCATGGCCGGCGGCGATGAGGTCGGAGATGATGTACGGACCGGAATGGCCGGTCCCGCCAGTGACGAATACGTGCATGTGAATGTTCCTTATGAGTAATGTGATGCGGGAAGCGATGGTACCGGTGCACTCAGCCGAGAAGGCTGACGCCGATTGAGAAGTTGGTGTGCTTGACGGAGTGGGTGAGGAGGCCCAGCGACAGCAGGCAGGCGTGCTCCAGTGTCCTCGCCATGGACAGCGGCCCGGTATCCATTGGACGCAGTCCGAGGCTCTCGATGACGCGTGCTTTCGTGTGCTCGTCGTCCCCGGCGATGAACACGTCCAATGGGTGGCCCGGGACGGGACCGACCGCCAGGACGTGGGAGAACTGGGTGTTGAACGCCTTGACGACTTTCGCACCGGCAGGGGCGGCCCTGGCGATCTCCTTCGCGCCGAAACTGTCTCCAGGGGTCACGAAGCTCGTGTGGTCGGAGGCGACCGGATTGGTGATGTCGACAAGAACCTTGCCTGCCAGCTCTTCGCCATACTGCTTCACCACGTCAAGAACGGCGGAGTAGGGAACCGCCAGGATGACAATGTCCCCGGGCGGGGCGGCGCCGAACGTACCTGTCGTCGCACCGGCTCCGATCTGCTCGGCGAGCGCCCGCGCCTTGACGGCGTCGCGACTCATCACCTCGACGGTGTGTCCGGCCTTGGCGGCAAGGCCGCCGATCGCTGCGGCCATGCCGCCTGTGCCGATGATGCTGATAGTGCTCATGTGCAGCCTCCTGGTTTGTTGGGTGCTGCTCGTACTCCCGGACAACCATGCTAGACATTTTACTTGCAAAAAACAAGTAAACAACGGAATTTACTTGCGATATGCAAGTGATGTTAATATCTCGCCATGAAGACGACATCTAAAGAAGACATTCGGTCTCATTGCGCAGTGAACTACGGCGTGGAAATCTTCGGCGACCGGTGGTCGCTCCTGATCATTCGCGACATCGTTTTTGTTGGCAAAAAGACGTATGGCGAGTTCCTGAAATCGGAAGAGGGAATCGCGACCAATGTCCTGGCTTCCCGTCTTGCCTTTCTTGAGGAGCAGGGAATCCTCTCGAGGACACCGAGCGCCGACGACGGGCGCAGGGACTTTTACAGGCTGACCGAGAAGGGCCTGGACCTCATTCCCATTGTCCTTAACATAGTCCTTTGGAGCGCAAAGCACGATTCGAAGTCGTACGTGCGGCGCCGTAAGGAGTTCGTTGCTCGATTAAGTCAAAGCCCCTTACAGGTGAGCGAAGAGGTGAAGGCGCTGGTCCGCAATGGCGGATGCATGTTTCCTGAGAGCAAGGAATGAGCAAGACGGCAAGCGCGCCCTGTCACGTCGCACGAACGATATGCACACACCACCGGCTACGAGGTGCAGCGAATAGCGGGGGCCGTTGTCCGAAACGGTCCTGGAAGCTGCCATTAATGTTTCACCAACCCCAGCGGCGGTTCAGGGTCGATTTCGGTCCGACGAGCGATGCGTGGTCTGCGAGTTCACCGTGCCAGGCGTCGGGCAGGGTTCTGCCACTACCAGCGGTCCAGTGAGCGGGGATACGTGCCTTTTGAACGGCTGCAACACCCACCGAACGGCCCTTCGATTCGCGACGCGTCTTCGACGCTCAAGTCGTGCGTTCGTTTGACTTCCAGAATTAGCCGTTCGACTTCGAGGTCGCCGCGATAGCGTTCCGTCGCGGAGACGCGACAGAGGCTCCGAAAGTGCCTGGCTGGCTGACCGGCAGTACGCCCCGCGCATTTCTCAACGCCACGGCCCTTTCAGCAGGCAAAGCGGTGCCCCATCAGTAGTCACTCTTCAGTGCATCGGTATAGGCGCAATGGAGGTGACGCTTTCGCGCGTCGCATGGTTCGACGTTGACTGCGTCCATGCTTCTTCCGAGCATGAGCATTCGCATACCGCAGAAAAATCAGGAACTTCCTTCTTCGCTCGAAGCTGCCGCACGTGTAAGAGTCGCGTGCTCATCCTGAAGCGATGCTGCCGCTTCATGTGGAACCTCCGCGCGAGGTGGCCGTGCGGCGGCAGCGTGTTCGTTCGCCAATCCGCTGAGCGAACGCGCGTAATACGCCACCGCTTTGCGCAGAATATCGTTCACTTCCTTGAGCGCCGCGTTCTCCTGTTCCAACTCATCGATACGCTGAAGCCGTGTATCCATGTCAGCGATGCGAAAGCGCCTGCGCCGACTGAAGTAGATCGTCCAGCATCGACCGACGGCGTTCGGGGTCTGTGTCGCGGCCCGTCATGAAGCACAGCGCGGCGATCGGCGTGCCCGCGCGGTCGCGAACGGGCGCGGCCATGCAAAGCCGGAACGCGTTGGACAGGCCTTCCGTGCAGCAATAGCCAAGCGCTTTCGCGTACTGCACATCGCGCATGAATTCATCGAAATCGATGCGCACGCCGTTGTCGAGCACGAAGTCATCTGCAGGAATCAGGGTGCGGATGGCGTCGGCGTTCATGTGACCGAGCAGCAGGCGTCCGGTCGCGGTCCACGGAATCGGCACACGCACGCCGATATCCGAGCTGATGTTGAACGGCCGCGCACTGTTCTCCGATAGCACGACCGAGTACTTGTTCCCTTCAAGCATGCACAACTGCGTGGTCTCGTCGTACTTGCGAACGAGCGCGAGAATAGACTGATGCGCGCGGCTGATGAGGTCGTTGTGCGTCGCGTAGTCCGAGCCGTAGTAATGCATCTCGCGTCCGAAGAACACATTGCCATCCGCCGATGTTTCGAGCCAGCCCACTTCGGTGAGAATGGCGACGAGTTCGTAGATGCTTGAACGCGGTGAGCCGGTCGCTTCGATTAGCTCGCGCATCGTCATGGGCCGCTGCGCGTGATGCAGCTTCCTGAAGATATCGATGACACGGTCCACGCCTCGCGCGCGCGACGATTCCGTTACTGACATTCGTTCACCCTTCAATGGTCGAGCACACGGCTGAGAAACTGTCGCGTGCGTTCGTTCGACGGGTTGACGAAGATTTGCTCCGGGTCGCCTTGCTCTGCAATCACGCCCTTGTCCATGAACACGACGCGATCCGCCGTCTTCCGCGCAAAGCCCATTTCATGGGTCACGACGACCATCGTCATGCCGTCGCGCGCGAGGCCGCGCATCACTTCCGTCACTTCGCCAACGAGTTCGGGATCGAGTGCGGATGTGGCTTCATCGAAGAACATGATGCCGGGTTCGACCGCCAGCGCCCGCGCAATGGCGACGCGCTGCTGCTGTCCGCCCGACAACTGGCTCGGATAATGCGACGCGCGGTCCGCGAGACCCACGCGGTCGAGCGTATCCATTGCGCGTTTGCGGGCATCGGCGGGCGACATGCCGCGCGCCTTGATCAGCGCGAGGGTGACATTGCCGAGCGCGGTCTTATGCGGGAACAAGTTGAACTGCTGAAACACCATGCCGACGTGGCCGCGAATTTCGCGCGCGCGCTTCGGATCGTGCAGGGGCACTTCGTTGACCCACACTTCGCCGGAGTCCGTCGTCTCCAGTCCGGCCATAATGCGCAGCACAGTGCTCTTGCCCGAACCGGATGCGCCGATCAGCACGAGCACTTCTCCTGCGCGCACGTCGAGATTGATCTCGTTGAGAACGCGCGTCGCGCCGAATGCCTTGCTCACGCCCGACAGCGAAATGACGGGCTTGTTCTGGATGGAATCGCTCACGTAAGTCTCCGGCGGTCATGATGGCGCACCCATTGCGAAAGCGGGAAGCACACGACGAAATAGATCAGCGCGACGAGTCCGTAAATCTCGACCGGCTTGCCGATGCGATCCACGATCGACTGGCCACCGTGCATCAGTTCGGACATGCCGATCATGCTGACGATTGACGTATCCTTGATGAGGGACAGATACTGCCCGACGAGCGGCGGCAACACGATGCGTCCGGTCTGCGGTAACACGACTGAGGCGAAGGCCTGTGTGCGCGATAGACCGAGAATCTGCGAGACTTCCCACTGTCCCTTCGGCACTGACTCGATGCCCGAGCGAAAGATTTCCGCGATATACGCGCCCTGATACACGCTCAAGCCGATCACGCCCGCTGCAAAGACATCGATTGCATAGCCGAAATACGAGACGCCGAAGTAGATGAACATCAGCGTGATGAGTACGGGAGTACCGCGAAACAACTCCGTATAGAGCTTCGCGATTCCGTTCGTGCCCCACGGCCCGAACGTCCGCAACACAGCGGCGAGCAGGCCGATGAGCGTGCTCCCGACGATCGCCGCGACCGACAAGAGCAGCGTCGTCACGAGACCTTGCAGCAAAATCGACAGACTGTTTTTCAGCAATTCGAGTGACATGGCTCAATCCCTCATGCACGATTCGCACGACGCAGCGTGAATCCAACCCAACGCGCACCCGGCCTCACGATGAGCGGCGGATGAAACATGCGTGCGCCGAGTTGACTGGCAATCCACGACAGCACATTGCTCAGCACCAGATACGCGACGAGCACGACCGCGAACGTCTGGACATACAGGAGCGTGCGCGAATTGATGACGGTTGCGGTGCCGGTGAGTTCGGGCAACGCAATTGCCGACAACAGCGAAGTACCGAGCAACAACTGAATCAGATAATTGACGATGGCCGGATACACCGCACGCGCTGCCTGCGGCAACACGATCTCTTTGAAAATCTGCCCGCTTTCCAGCCCAAGAATGCCGGCGGCTTCAACCTGTCCGCGCGGCACCGACTGCATGCCCGCGCGAAACACTTCCGACAGATACGCGCCCACGTTCACGCCCAGCGCGATGACACCGGCCCAATATGCATCGAGCGCAATGCCCATCGACGGCAAGCCGAAGAACACGATGAAAATCTGCAGCAGCACTGGCGTATTGCGAAAGGCTTCGACGTAAGCCCGCGCGATGAACCGCACGATGGCCGACGGCGACATGCTGGCAAGCGCCGCGATCAGACCGAGCGCGAGCGCCAGCACGAACGACAGCAACGTGACCTGCAAGGTCAGCCAGCCGGCCTTCAGAAACTCGGGGACATAGCCCCATAGAGTCAGCCATTGATAGCTCATCTGCGCCTCCGCTTCAGAACTGCGGATTGAGCGGATATCTCGGATCGACGCCGAACCACTTCTTGTACAACTGCGCATTCAGCTTCGATGCATTGATGTTGAACAGGAACAGGTTCAGATAGTTGAGCCACGCCTGGTCGCCCGCCCTCACGCCGAACGCGTTGTACTCGAGCGGTACGAGTGCTTCGTTCGTCACGGCCAGTTCCGGATCGAGCTTCGCCTGATACGCAAGGAAGTTGTTGTCCTCGATCATCGCATCGGCCTGGCCCTGCTTGACGGCGAGAATGGCCGCCTGCGAACTGTCATATTCCTGAATCTTGACGGGGATGCCCATCGAGCGGACTTCGTCGCCGTTGGTCGAGCCTTTCACCGTGGCAATGGTGCGCCCGCTCATGTCCTTCGCCGACTGGATGCCGCTGCTCTTCTTCACGAGCATCGCTTCGCTGGCGACAACGTACGGCGACGTGAATTCGACGACCTTCGCGCGTTCGAGGTTGCGCGTGAAGTTGCAGAACACGACATCGACCTTGGCGGTCTGCAGGTTCGGGATGCGGTTCGCGCTAGTGGTGTTCACGACTTCGAGCTTCACGCCCATTTGCTTCGCCAGTTCCTTGGCAAGGTCGACGTCGTAGCCGTCCGGATTGCCGTCTTTGTCGTAGAAGCCGAACGGCGCGAACGTGAGGCAGTCGCCGACGCGCAGCGTGCCGCGCTGAAGCACGGCCTGAAGCGTCGATGCAGGCGCCGCTGCCGCTGGACCCTGTTCGGGCGTCGCCACTTTCGTGCAGGCGGAGAGCGCGAGTAGTCCGCTCACGGCGGTTGCGGCAAACAGCAAGGCGGCCTTGGCGCCCTTGGTGGCGAACTTCATGTTCAGATCCTGATGAGGGTTGGTCTGAGAAACCGCTCCCAGCTGGGCCTCGCGTTCGCGACATTTACCGTCGAAACACTAGGATGTCCGATATACCGGACAGTTATCTGGCGAGCCGGATTGATGGCAAAGTGTTGGACGCTAAAATAGGCCGCGCAAGCAGCCAGAACCCTTATTGCTTCCAGAATTTTGTCGGGCTAGCCAACGATCGCGTTCGCGTGTTCGTCCACGGAGCGGTAACGATTTTTTGATTCTGCCGGCGAATGCGTTGCCCGCGCGGTCCGACAACGGCACGGTTTCCTTCCGTGGGACCAGACATGCCAGCAATGCGCCCGCGCGCGAAGTTCCGGGCATTGACGCAGTTCAGTAGTCGCGCGGCGTGAACGGAGGCCGGGATCAAGACGGCACCCAAGTGGCATGCAGCCGCCGCACGGTGCTTGAGCGTCGAGCATCCGCAACGGGACCGCCGGAGAAGGCGGTTTGAATGACCGGGCCGCTTCGTTACCCGTCTTTGGCTCGTTGGCGACACGACCGTCGGCAACGGGTCGAACAGCGCCACTGACCTTGCAGCAAAGTTCTACCAAAAGCCATCAATTACCCCTACCTTATTTCAGACACGCAAACAAAGGCCGGCCCCTCCAGGGGCCATTTGAAGCCGCATACGTCGCATGGTCCGCTGAGGGCACAGTCATTCCGACACGGAGAACGGTCTCGCCCGTCTTGCGATCGACGTCACAAACACCCTTTCAGCCCGAATCTGCCCCCTCGCTAACACTCGCGCTATCCACGATCACAGGCCTCCCGCAGATCCACACCATGGGCCAATTCCAGAAAACTTCTAACGATCGGATTCGGCTGCTGCAACTGCGGGCAAACCGTGAAACCGCGAAACATCACATCGGGTGAAAACGGCCGGAACGTGATCTTCGCGGGGTTGGCACCGTAAGTCGCCAGTGGATTCACCACGCCAATGCCCAACCCGCGCGACACCATCGCGCAAATCGTCGCGCCGTACGGCGTTTCGATGGTCGGCACCTGGGCGACGTCGGCCTGCCGCAGCACCCGATCCAGCGACGAGCGCGTATCGTCCGCATACGACGGCAGAATCAGGCTCTGGTCCCGGAGGTCGCGCGCCTCGATGTGCTCGCGAGCCGCGAGCGGATGACCTGCAGGTAGCGCGCACACACCTGCCAACCTGTACAGCTCGGCGCTCGTGACGCCGAACACATCGGGCGTGGTCGTCGCGAATCCAACGTCGCAATGCGCCGACGACGCCCAGCGCTGAATAGTCCCTTCGCTTCGCATCTCCAGCGAGATCGCAATGCGTGGATACGCCGCCAGGAAGCGCTCAATCACCATCGGCACGAAGGACAACGCCAGCACCGGCGCGGCGACGAGGCGCAAGCGTCCGCTGCCGAACTGGCGAATTTCCCGCGCCGAATGCGCGAGTTTTTCAAGGCCGACGAAGCTGCGATCCACCTCGCTGTAAAACGCGCTGCCAGCATCGGTTGCCTGAATCCGCCCGCCATTGCGCGTGAACAGCGCAAGCCCCGTCGACGCTTCCAGCTCCGAAATCAGCCGGCTGATGCTCGGCTGCGAAGTGCCAAGTTCTTCAGCGGCAGCAGTCATCGAACCGCGCAGGATCACCAGTCTGAATGCTTCGATCTGTCTTTGATTCATCGGCTCCATTCATCCCACATCTGCAATCTAATCTTTAGCTTGCCATACCAAAAATGAATAGCAGGCGTTTTTGGCCGTATTTGACCGGATAGCCGACGCAAACCTAGACTGGCTTCAACCTGTCACCGGCCCTGAACGATGCGCTCCGATGCTCTCCTGTTCGACCCCGATTTTCGCGTCACTCCGTACTGGTGGGATGCTGCACCGCCGGAGACCGCTCGCGACGCGTTGCCGGCAAGCGTCGATGTCCTGATTGTGGGCAGCGGATATTGCGGCTTGTCTGCAGCGGTGCAGGCCGGGCGACTCGGCGCCAGTGTGGCCGTCCTCGACGCCGAAGAGATAGGCGCAGGCGGCAGCACGCGCAGCGGCGGCATGGTGTCGAGCGGACAAAAGCTCGCCCTGACCAATGCGATTCGCGGCGTGTCCGCGGAGCGCCTCGGACGTCTGATGCATGAATCGATGGCGAGCTTCGACTATCTGAAGCGTCTCGTCGCCGACGAGTTGCTCGACGCCGACCTGCAGATCACCGGCCGCTTTTTCGGCGCTTTCACGCCGCGCCATTTCGACCGCCTGCGCCGCCAGGGTGACCTGCTGCGCGAGAAGACCGGCGTCACCGTGACCGTCGTGCCGCGCACGGAACAGCACGCGATCATCGGCTCTGACTACTACTACGGTGGCATTCTCGTCGACGAATATGGCGGCCTGCATACGGCCAAATATCATCGCGCGCTGCGCGATCTCTCACGACGCAGCGGCGCGACGCTGCACTCGCATGCGGGCGTCGAAGAGATCGAGCGCACGGGCACGGGCTTTCGGGTTCACGCCACGAGGGGCAAGGTCAACGCAAAGCATGTTCTGGTCGCGACCAATGGCTATACGGGGCGCCTGCTGCCTTTCTTCTCGCGACGCGTGCTGCCCGTCGCGAGCTACCAGATTGCAACGGAGCCGTTGCCGGTCGGCCTGATGGCCGTGCTCAACCCTGGCCGCCGGATGATCAGCGACTCCAAACGCAACCTGTTCTACACGCGGCCCTCGCCCGACGGCACGCGGATGCTGTTCGGCTCCCGGCCGGCTTGCCGTGAAGTCGGCGAGCGCGACGCTGCACGGATGCTGCACGCGAAGATGATCGAACTGTGGCCCGCGTTGCGCGATGTTCGCATTACTCACGCGTGGAAGGGTTATGTCGCAATGACGGGCGACAGGCTCGCGCATATCGGCACACAGGACGGCATTCATTACGCGCTCGGCTGCAACGGTAATGGCGTCGCGTTGATGAGCTATCTCGGCACACGCGTGGCCAGACACATGCTCGGACTCGATCCGCTGCCGGGCGCCTTTGGCGAAGGAGCGTTTCCTGTGAGCCCGGCGCGCATCGCCAGCCGTCTGAGCGTGCCGGTCGGCACCGCGCTCTACACGTTCGACGATTTCTGGAGCGGTCGCGTGCGCGCGGCGCTCTCGTGAGGTCGCGCCAGACAGTGCCGAATGCAGTTCGGACAACGAATCATTCAAGGTCCATGGGAGTTGCTGATGATTTCAATGCGCAATGTTTCGAAGTGGTATGGCGAGCACCGCGTGCTGACCGACTGTTCGACTGAGATCGGTCGCGGCGAAGTGGTGGTGATCTGTGGGCCGTCCGGCTCCGGCAAGTCAACGCTTATTAAAACGGTCAACGGACTCGAACCGGTTCAGCAAGGCGAGATCGTGGTGGACGGCACGTCCGTCGCGGCCCCCCATGCCAGACTGCAAAAGTTGCGCGCACGGGTTGGCATGGTGTTCCAGCACTTCGAACTGTTTGCGCATCTGAACCTCCGTCAAAACCTGACGCTCGCGCAGGTCACCGTGTTGCACCGCAGCCGGGACGAGGCCTCGGAAAGAGCGCGCACGTTGCTGCAACGCGTGGGACTGAGGGCACACGAAGACAGGTTTCCTTCGCAGCTTTCCGGCGGTCAGCAACAACGCGTCGCGATTGCGCGAGCGTTGTCGATGGATCCGGTTGCCATGCTGTTCGACGAACCCACTTCGGCGCTCGATCCGGAGATGGTCAACGAAGTCCTCGACGTGATGACGGGTCTCGCGCAAGAGGGCATGACCATGTTGTGTGTGACGCATGAGATGGGTTTTGCGCGCCGGGTGGCCGATCGCGTCGTCTTTATGGATCAGGGCGCGATTATCGAGGACGACAGCAAGGATGCCTTTTTCGACCGGCCGCGCTCCGCGCGCGCCCGCGATTTTCTTTCCAGGATTCTCCACTAAACGCCTGACCGGCTGAACTTTCCCCCTAACGTACATCATTCATTCCATCGCAAGCCCTCTCGACGGAGCACCCTCATGCGCATTCGCCATCTTCTCAGCCTCATTGCAGTAGTCGTGCCGCTATCGCTTACGTTGACAGGCGTCGCCCGCGCCGACGATGTCGGCACGCTGACGCCGGGCAAACTGGTCGCCGGCGTCGATGCGAACAACAAGCCGTATTCGTATATCGACAACGGCAAAATGACGGGTTTCGACGTCGAGCTGTTGCGTGCGATTGCAACGAAGCTCGGCCTGAGCGCCGAATTCCGCGCGCAGGATTTCAGCGGACTGCTGCCAGGCGTGTCAAACCAGCAGATCGATCTGGCAGCCGGGTCCATTTCGATCACGAAGGAACGGCTGAAGATGGTCGATTTCTCGGAGGGCTATCTGACCGGGCTGCTGAGCGTTGCAACCTTGCCCGATAGCACGATCACCAGCGATCCGGCCTCGGTAAAGGGCAAACGCATTGGTGTCGTGCAAGGCACGATCGAGGACACGTATTCGGACAGCTATCTGCCGGGCGCGCAGATCGTGCGCTTTCCGAATCTGAATGCAGGCTTCCTGGCGATGCGCTCGAAATATATCGACGGTTACTTCGTGGATAAAACACTGGTCGAAGGGCTGCAAGGCAAGTACCCGCAGATGAACATCGCCGACAAGCTGGATATCTCCGCCGTCAATCTGCCGGCCGGTTTCCCGATCCACAAGGGCAATGCGAAGCTCGAAGCGGCGGTTAACAAGACCATCGACGAACTGGTCGCCGACGGCACGTGGACCCGGCTGTATCTGCAATTCCATCCGGGTTATCCGAAGCCCGCGAGCCTGCCGCCGTACGCAATGAAGAGCGGTAGCTAGGGTGGCGCTACCGAAGCCCGGCAACCTGGGTCAGGTTGCCCGACGACTGGTGGCCGCCTGCTGCCGCTCAACCAGGACCGCATCATGAATGCTTTCTTGCAAAACTTTCTCGACTGGCCGTTGCTGACGTCGTCGATGCCATCGTTGCTGTGCACGGGCCTCGTCAACACGCTTGTGCTGTCGGTGTTTTCTACCGTGCTGGGCATCGTCGTGGGTATGGTGCTCGCGTTGATGGCGGTATCGCACACGCGCTGGCTGATGTTGCCCGCCCAGGTATTCATCGACGTCTTTCGCGGCCTGCCCGCTGCCCTGGTGATTCTGCTGGTGGGGCAGGGGCTCGCGCCGTTAGGGCTGGCGCTGTTCGGGCCGAATCCATATCCGCTCGCCATCGTCGCGCTCGGGCTGATTTCGTCCGCGTATATCGCCGAGATTTTCCGCTCGGGCATTCAGAGCGTCGGGCGCGGGCAACTGTCCGCCTGTCAGGCGCTCGGCATGACGTACTGGAGTGGCATGCGTCACGTGATCGTCCCGCAAGGCGTCCGACGCATCCTGCCCGCGCTCGCCAACCAGTTCATTTCTATCGTCAAGGATTCGAGTCTCGTCTACTTCCTCGGTCTGCTGACGTCGCAGCGCGATCTGTTCACGATCGGCCAGAATGCCTCGGTGAATACCGCGAACCTGTCGCCGCTCGTCGCGGCGGGCGTCGTCTATCTGCTCGTCACGATACCGCTCACGCACGCGATCAATCACATCGACCGCTGGACCAACCGGCATTCAAATCCGACGCGCGGCCACGCGAAATCCAACTCACGCCGTCAGCGCGATGCACAAGCCAGCGGGGCATCGGCCGCGACCGGCATCGCCGATCAACATAACTAGTCTTCACGGGCAGGATATCCACTATGGGACCCAAAGTTGACACAGTCGCCGACGACACCAGCTTGCCCGCGCAAGTCGATGTCGTCGTTATCGGTGGCGGCATTATCGGGGTGAGCACGGCCCTTTATCTGAGCGAAAAAGGCTTGCAGGTTGCGCTGTGCGAGAAAGGTCATATCGGCGGTGAGCAGTCGAGCCGCAACTGGGGCTGGGTACGCGTCACGCATCGCGACATGCGCGAATTTCAGTTGAGTATCGAGAGCCTGAAGCTGTGGCGCAATCTCGATGCGAAGCTCGGTATCAATACCGGTTTCACTCAATGCGGCATTCTCTATATGACCGCCGAGGACGACGCGATGGAAAAGCATCGCGTATGGCTGGACAAGGCGCGCAATCTGGCGGGTGATGCTTTCGACACGCGCGAAGTGGAGGGCAAGGAGGTCGCTAGTCTGTTGCCTGGTTCGTCGCGGAAATTCAAAGGCGGTCTCTACACGCCGGGTGACGCCCGTGCCGAACCGCAGCAAGCCGCGCCCGCGATCGCCAATGCGTTGCGCAAGCGTGGCGTCAAGATCCTGACACCGTGCGCTGCGCGCGGCATCGAAACGAGCGGGGGACGCGTCAGCGCCGTGGTCACCGAACATGGCACGATCCGCTGCGACAGCGTGGTCGTGGCGGGTGGCGCGTGGTCGCGGCTCTTTTGCGGCAACCTCGACGTGGACATTCCGCAGTTGATGGTGAAGGCGTCGGTGCTGCGCACCGAGCCCCTTGAAGGCGGCCCGACCTGCAGCGCGAGCGACAAGCGTTTCGCGTTTCGCAAACGCGCCGACGGTGGCTATACGATTGCCGCCGGCTTTCGCACCTATAGCGATCTCACACCGGACTCGTTCCGGCTGTTTTTCAAATACATCGAAGCGCTGAAGAGTCAGATTGGCTCGTTGCGAATCGGGATTGGCGAGCGGTTCTTCGAAGAGTTGCGCCGTCCGCGGCGCTGGGCGTTGGACCGGCCTACCGTGTTCGAACAGGTTCGAACACTCGATCCAGCGCCGATCAGCGAATACACGGATGCGGGCTTGCGTGAATTCACGAAGGTCTTTCCGCATCTGTCGAACGCGCGCGTGGCGCAGCGCTGGGCGGGCAATATGGACGTCACGCCCGACGCGATTCCTGTGATCTCCGGCGTCGATACGGTGCCAGGCATGTTCATCGGCACGGGCTTTTCCGGACATGGATTCGGTATTGGTCCGGCGGCGGGCAAGCTGATAGCCGATCTCGTAGCCAACGACACCCCACTCGTCGATCCCAACGCGTTCCGGCTCAACCGTTTCAGCGACGGCACGAAAATCGTCATCGACGCCGGCTTCTAGCGCACTACGGCAACGGAGTTTTCAAGCAAGAAAGGAGCGATGATTTCCGGCGGCAAGCGCGGCATCGGCCTCGCAGTCGCAACCGAACGGTCACGACGCGGCCATCTGCTGTCTCTCGGCGTGCGCGAGCACCTTTCCCATGGGGTTCGACCGATAAAGGCGATTTTCCAGGTGGCATGTTTCGCAGGGAAACGGTTGCGGATACTGACTAGATGTACTTTACGGTGTAACCGCCGGCGAACACCTTAGCGTCGAGCGCATTATCGATTGAATCGTCATAAAAGTATCTGATCGATAACGCGCTGATTGCCGAGCGAGTTCTCAAGAGTGAAAGCCAGATTCGCCTTCTGACCGAGCACCACTCTCGAAAAATCTTCAACCATAAGTTGGTATTGGTCGACATCGCCGAACTCAATGGTGCGTGTTTGACCTGTCTCGTCCGAACGATGGCGAATTTGAGCGGGACCGTAGACGCCTGGATTGAAGGGGGCATCAACGCTCAACCAGCCTTTCGTTCCGTGAAAGATCATGTGCTGCCGGCGCGACAGTTGGGTGCCGCAGTAGAACGTCATTGAGAAATCCGTGAAGTCAGCGGTGCATCGCGCGAACCGGTCCGTGCCGAAGCGGGGATCGAGCAGAACCTCGGCATGCACACCGGTCGGTTCACGTCCTGTCGCGAGACGCGTAGTCACGACCGGGTACACGCCGATATCGCGCACTCCGCCACCGCCGAGTGACAGATTATTTTTCAGCGCATTGGGGTCGTCGTTGAAGTAGGTGAACGATCCTTCGATCAGTTCGAGTTCGCCGAGCATCCCCGAAGCAACGCTCTCGCGAACAAAATCCCACTGCGGATGATGCGCCACCATGAATGCTTCGCCGCATACCAGGGCCATTTTGTCGCGTAAGGCGATCAGATCGAGCACCTCGCCAGCATTCATTGCGATCGGCTTTTCACACAGGACGTGTTTTCCGCCGAGCAAGGCTTTCTTGCACCATTCGACATGGCTGGCCGTGGGCAACGGGATATAGACCGCGTCTACGTCGCGACTTCCGATCACCTCATCGTAGCTCGCCGACACATGCTCAATGCCGTGCCTGCTCGCGAATGCCTGCGCGCGTTCATGGTCGCGGCTGGCGACGGTGGTCACCCGGCCGTTGGACGAGCGTTGGATAGCAGGCACGACAAAGTTATCGGCGATCTTTGCGGCACCTAGTACACCCCAGCGAATCTTTTCAGTCATTTTGTCTCCGTGTATTCGTTTCGTTCAACGTGGCGCTGTTAGCAAACGGTCTGAAGACGTTCGGCGCAGATGGCGAGTACTTCGTCCGGCTCACGTCGCCACCAGTTTTGCGCCGAAAAGATCTCGGTTTCGACCAGGCCGTCATATCCGGCGCGCTCGACACAGGACCGCACCGCCGGTAGATCGACGACACCGTCACCCATCATTCCGCGATCGAGCAGCATGTCACCTGTTTCGTGCAACCAGTCGCAGACATGGTAAGCCATGAGGCGTCCCGCCTGCCCGGCCGCCGCGATCGACGCCGTCAATTCGGGATCCCACCAGCAGTGGTAAATGTCAACCGCAATGCCGACCAGCCCTGTGCGGTCCGGGTCCACGGTTTCACAAATAGTCAGAGCCTGCGCGACGGTGTTGACCACGGCGCGATTGGCCGCATACATCGGATGAAGAGGCTCGAGTGCGAGCGGCACGCCGCAGTCACGCGCTGTCTCCATCAGCATGGATATTCCGTCAATGACCTGGGCCCGTGCACCTTCCAGATCGCGGCTCCCGGGCACGATTCCACCGACCACCATCACAAAGCAACGTGCTCCGAGCACGGCCGCATCATGCAAGGCAGCCCGGTTTGATTCGACATTCGCATTGAATTCGGCTGAAGTCGCAGCGGGCAGATAGGTCGAGCGGCAGTAGCCGGTGACGGTCAGATCGAGCGCTTTGATCTGCCGCGCAAACAGCGCGACGTCGCCTTCCTCTACCTCGCGACGCCATGGCGCTATCCCGCCAAAGCCAGCTCGCGCAATGCGCTCAATCGTGCGACTGAGCGGCTCCCGATGGCCCAGCGTTGCGGTATTGATGGAGCACAGGTCGAGTCTTCCCTGAAGGTTTCTCATGAGTTTCCAGATCGATATCGAACACGAGCAAGCCTTGCGCGCCGTCTTCGAGTGCATCGAGAAGATGCCCCAATGGCTTGATGCGTGGGGTGCGCCAGGTAGGCGAAGCAGTCGTCGCGGCTCGCGAAATCCATCATGAAGCCGTCGGAGAACGACATGCTATAGCCTTCCGGCGACACATTGGGCCCGCATTGAAAGTTGTCAAACGCAATGCCGGGTACTTCCGTCAGTCGCCGGATCTGCTCGAAGAACGCAAGGCGGCCTGTCGGCGTCACTTCGTGCCGGAACCGGCAAAACACGATGTGCCGTACGGGTCCCCCAGATCGGGCCATGATCAGTTTCCGCATCCTAGTGGCGCCATGACCTTGCGGATGCGGATGACTGCATCTCCCGGATCGCGCAACAGGCCGGCCTGGTCGGCAAGGCGGAACACGTCGGCAAGATAGGCGGGTGGCCGCATACCGTGATGACCGCCCGGCATGAAGAAGTGATCCTGGAAGCCGTTCAGGTAGGCGAGGAACACCACGCCCGTCTTGTAGTACTGCGTGGGTGCGCGAAAAATGTGACGCGAAAGCGGTACCGTTGGCCCCAGCAACCTGTTGAAGGTCGCGACGTCGCCTGCGGAGAGGGCCGCCAACGCCTGAGAGGCCGCAGGTGCAATGGCGTCGAAAATGCCGAGGAGAGCATGCGAGAAATGGGTGCCGTCGCCGGCGATTAGCGCGGGATAGTTGAAGTCGTCGCCGGTGTACATCTTCACGCTTTGCGGCAGACGACGGCGGAACGTGATCTCCTTCTGCTCATCGAGCAATGAGATCTTGATGCCATCCACCTTGGCCGCGTTGGCCTCGATGATGTCGAGGCACACTTCGGCTGCATCTGGAAATGCGCTTGCGCCCCAGTAGCCCGCGAGTTCGGGGTCGAACATGTCGCCGAGCCAGTGGAGGATCACCGGTTGATCGCACATGGCGAGTACTTCGCGATAGACGCGACGGTAGTCGTCCGGTGAGCGGGCGACTTTCGCGAGCGCGCGGCTCGCCATCAGGATCACACGTCCGCCTACGCGTTGTACGGCTTCGAGTTGCTCCGCATACGCGCGGATCACCTGATCGCAATTCGTTACCGAAGCCGGCGTGATGTGGTCAGTGCCGCAACCGGAAGCGATAGCCGCCCCGGCAATATCCCGCGTGCCTTCGATGCTGCGCGTGATCAGTTCAAGTGCCGTGCTCCATGGCAGTCCCATGCCGCGCTGCGCAGTGTCCATGGCCTCCGCGATGCCTAGCCCCTGTTCGAGCAGATAGCGGCGATAAGCAATCGTGCGGTCCCAGTCGATGGCGGGCGCGGCGTTCAGTTCACCCGCGCGCAGCGGATCGGCCACCACGTGCGCGGCCGAGTACGCAATGCGGTTGAAGTCGCGCGCAGGTGGCCGCACCTCGAGTGGCGTGCCCTGCACGAGATACGTTTCCAATGCGCCGGACGCGGCCGGCAGTCTGATTGACAGGTTCATAGGTAGCTCAATATTTGGTGACGAGCAGGCCGCCGTCGACACGGATTGCCTGGCCGACGCTGTAGGGGAGGCCGCCGGTGGCAAGCGTGCGTACGGTGGTTGCGACTTCCTGCGGTGTGCCCCAGCGTTTGATGGCGGTCAGTCCCTGCTCGATCTGCGTGTCGTAGCGCGCGCGGGACGGCGCGGTCATTTCTGTCTCGATCAAACCGGGCTGCACTTCATACACGCTGATACCGTGGTCGGCGAGACGCAGCGAGAAGAGCGTGTTCGCCATCGACAGGCCTGCCTTGGATACGCAATATTCACTGCGTAAAGGCGAGGCTGCGATCGCATTGGACGACGTGATCGTGATGATCGACGGATGCGGAGCTACCGGGGCGACCTGACGCGCGAGGCAATGTTTCGCGAATGCCTGCATGAGAAAGAACGTGCCACGCGTATTCACGGCAACACAGCGGTCGAAACTTTCCGGCGTGACGTCGAGCAGGTCGCCGCGCGACATCACGGAAACGCCTGCGTTGTTCACGAGGCAGTCGATCTGACCGTCGAGAGCAGCTTCGATGGCGCGCAACGTTGACGGATGCGAATCGATATCGGCGAGGTCGGAGAGTGTCGCGATCGCACGAGCGCCGGTCTTCTGAACTTCGCTCACGGCACCGTCGAGCTCGTCCGACGCTACGGCATCGGTCAGCGCAATGTCGAAACCGGCGCGACCGAGTTCGATCGCGATCGCGCGCCCGATGCCACGCCGGCTGCCCGTCACAAGAGCGATGGGACGCGCGCTCATAACGCGGCTCCGTTGGCGAGCAGATCGCGTGCAACGATCGTGCGCTGGATCTGGTTGGTGCCTTCGTAGATCTGCGTGATCTTGGCGTCGCGATATAGGCGCTCGACTTCGTAGCCGCGAATGTAGCCGCTGCCACCGAAAATCTGCACGGCGTTCGCGCTGTGCTTGACGGCGGTGTCGCCCGCAAAGCACTTTGCCATTGAACAGGCAATGCTCGCGCGGTCGCCCGATTCGAGCCGTTCGGCGGCGTCGAGGACGAGCAGGCGCGCGGCCTGAATATCCGTCGCCATATCCGCGAGCATCCATTGAATGCCCTGTAGCTCGGCGATATGACTGCCGAACTGTTTGCGCGTTTGCGCGTATTCGAGCGCCGCTTCGAGCCCTGCCTGCGCGATGCCTACCGCCAGCGAAGCGATCCCCACACGGCCCTTGTCGAGCGCGCTCATCATCATGTGAAAGCCACGGCCTTCCGTGCCGAGCAGCGCGTCACGCGGCAACTTCACCCGGTCGAAATTCAATTCGCCCACCTGCGACGCTCGCTGCCCCATCTTGTGCTCCTTGGGGCCTTTCGATACACCCGTCAATGAACAGTCCACGATGAAGATACTCATCCCACGCTTGCCTGCCGAAGGATCGGTCCGGGCGAGTACGAATGCCACGTCGGCAACCGGCGCGTTGTGAATCCAGAGCTTTGCGCCGTTGAGTTCCCAGCCCTCACTCGTGCGCGTCGCGGTGGTGCGGATGCCGGAGACGTCGGTGCCTGCGTCGGCCTCGGTGATGCAATACGCCGGCCTTAGTTTCGCGCGCAGCAATGGCGCCATGTAGGTCGCGCGCTGCTCGTCGGTGCCGTGGACGGAAAGAAGGGTGCCGACCAGTTCGAGCAGCCCGCACTGGTCCGCTACGGACGCGTAACCGCGCGACAGTTCTTCCATCACGAGCGCATATGCCGTGACGTCGAGTCCGGCGCCGCCGAATTCTTCCGGCACGGTGATGCCGAACAGTCCCAACTCGCCCATCTGCGCGTAGATCTCCGCCGGGAAGCGCTCTTCGCGGTCGAGTTCCTCCGCGATGGGGCGGATCACTTCCTGTGCGAAGCGCCGGGTGGTTTCACGAATCTGCTGATGCGTTTCCGAGAGTTTCATGCTGTCTCCGTCCTCATGATCGGCACCTGTTTTGTGCCTGGTTTGTGCTGTGCAGGTAAACCCGAGCGTCGCGTATCACCGCTTGAATTACGTGATTTCCTGTGCCAACATTGGCAACAAGTAACCATCTGGATGGTTATTTAAAACCAACGAATCACCGATGTCAACGAGCTTTGTGGCCGATCGGACTGGAGGGTAGTTTGAAAAACTGGATGCAAGCCGAAGAGGCGGTCGAGCAGATCTTCGATGGGGCGACAATCGCGCTGGCCAGTAACGGCGGCGGGATGCTCGAGCCGGACGCCGTGCTCGCGAAACTGGAGCAGCGCTTCCTCGAGACTGGCCATCCGCGCGATCTGACGGTGGTGCACGCGCTCGGAATCGGCGACGGCAAGGGCAGCGGTCTTGGCCGCTTCGCTCATCCGGGGATGGTGCGGCGCGTCATCGGCGGGCACTGGAGCTGGTCGCCAGCCATGCAGCAACTGGCCAAAGAGAATGCGTTCGAAGCGTATAGCTTTCCCGCAGGCGCAATCTCCACGCTGTTGCGCGAGATCGGAGCGGGACGGCCGGGGCTCGTCACGCACGTCGGGCTGCGTACGTTTGTCGATCCGCGTATCGACGGCGGCAAAATCAATGCACGCGCAACCGAGGATCTCGTTGAGCTGGTCGAACTCGATGGGCGTGAATATTTGCGCTACAAGCCGTTCAAGGTCGATTTCGCGATCGTGCGTGGTTCATCGGCGGATGCGGCGGGCAATGTCACGTTGCGTCGTGAGCCCGTCGACCTCGACACATATGCAGCGGCTCTGGCTGCCCACAACAGTGGCGGTCATGTGATCGTGCAGGTGAGGGAGCGCGAGCCGGCAGGCCACGTGCCGGCGCGACTGGTGCGTATTCCGGGTGTACTGGTTGACACGCTCGTCGAGACGCCAGCAGCGCCGCAGTGTGCTATCGCGGATTACGACCCCGCGCTGAGCGGCGAATCGCTCGGAACGATCGCTGACGGCTTTTATGAAGTGCCGACCGGCATTCGTCGCATCATCGCGGCGCGCGCTTCGCATGAATTGCATGCTGGGCATTCGGCGAATTTCGGTTTCGGCATCCCCGGAGGTATTCCTGGATTGCTCGCGCAGGCGGGGCGCCTCGGCACATTCTGGGGAACGGTCGAGCAGGGCATTCACAACGGCGCGATGGTCGATGGCCCGATGTTCGGCTCCGCGCGCAACGCGGACGCGATCCTCTCAAGCGTCGATCAATTCGATTTCTACAGTGGCGGCGGCGTCGATATCTCGTTCCTCGGCATGGGAGAGATGGACGGCGATGGGAACATCAACGTCTCGAAACTGGGTTCCACCGTGGTGGGGCCCGGCGGCTTTATCGACATCACGCAAGGCGCCCGCAAGATCGTTTTCTGCGGCAGTTTCGAAGCGAAAGGTCTGCAGGTCGAGCAGGTCGGCGAGGGGCTGACTATCGTGTCGCCGGGCAGTGTGCCGAAGCTCGTCGAGCGCGTTCAGCACATCACGTTCAGTGGCGTGCAGGCGCGTATCGCGAAGCAGGAAGTGCTGTACGTGACGGAGCGTGCCGTTTTCAGGCTGGAAGAAAACGGCGTTCGGCTGATCGAAGTGTCCGAAGGTGTCGATATCGAACGGGATGTGCTTGCGCGGATGGGCTTTCGTCCGCTGGTCGACGACGCATTGCTCGCCCGCAGCAGGGGCGGTGCAGACAAGCCGCGGGAACAGGCGGCCTGATGAACGGCCGCGCAATCCGAAGCGCCGGCGCCCGGCAATCCGTGCGCCGGCATTCAGGCGCGCACGAGCCGGAGAACGGTTTCGATGTTGAAGTCGAGACGATTTTTCAACGCCTCCTTGCTCATGAAGTCGATGTCGAATATCACGCCGCTGGTGAAGCGGTTGGTCAGATAGTAGTAGCCGACGGCCGCCATTGTGATGTGCAGTTGCCGGGCGTCGACACCGGTGCGAAACACGCGTGCCTTGACGCCGCGATCGAGTATGCCTTGCAACATCGAGATGAAGCCGTGATGCAATTCCTTGAACCGTTCGGAATTCTTGACGTGACGCGCCTTATGAAGGTTCTCGCTGTTGACGAGTGTCATGAACTCGGGATTCTTCAGGTAGTAGTTCCACGTATGCGTGGTGAGCGCAACGAGGGCGTCTTCCGGCGAGAGGTGTTCGAGGTTGAGCTTCTGTTCGGCGTGGCGGATGTCGGCGTAGGCATCTTCGAGTACGGCCTGAAAGAGTTCCTCCTTGCTGCCGAAGTAGTGATAGATCATCCGCTTGTTGGCTTTCGCACGGGTCGCGATGGCTTCGACGCGGCCACCGGCGAGGCCGAGCTTGGCGAACTCTTTTTTAGCGGCCTCGAGAATGCGCGCCTTGGTGACTTCGGGGTCGCGCTGACGCGGTTGCGCTGCGCCGGCGACGGCGTTTTTCAGTGCCCGGCTGGGGGGCGTGCTCGCAAGAGTCATAACGGATTTTCGCTGCAATAAATGAGTGGGAACGGTCGTTGCCGATTTCGCGTCGTGGCACCGACTATAGACCAAAAAAGCATTGCCCGGAAGTAACCGGATGGTGCAGAATGGGGCGCAAAAATGTAAAGGGCATCGCGGCGGCTGAGCGATTGCCCTACGCCTGCGATGCGTCAGTTGGCGCGCGTGGGAGCAAACACTGGAGGCAGGAATGAGCAATCTGAACGAACTGGCAGCATCGCTTCGTCTTCCGTCGGAACCTGTGCGCACGCCGATGTTCATCGACGGCAAGGACTACGTCGCGTCCGCTGGCGAATTCGTGACGCGTAAGAGTCCGGGCCACGGCGTGCCGGTGACCTCCACGGCGCGTGCGTCGGTCGAGGATCTGATCGTGGCCGTTGCTGCTGCGCGCCGTGCCTTCGATGACGGGCGCTGGTCGCGTCTGTCGGGTGAACAGCGCTCGACGGTGCTCCTGAAAACCGCGAGCCTCATCCGGGAAAACGTGGAGACGCTCGCGTACCTGGAAACCCTCGAAAGCGGCAAGCCGATCGGCCAGTCGCGCGGCGAGGTCAACGCTGCGGCAGGCATCTGGGAATACGCTGCCGGCCTTGCACGGGTTGCGCACGGCGATTCGCACGACAACCTGGGCAGCGACATGTTTGGCCTTGTCGTGCGTCAGCCTGTCGGCGTGGTGGGTATCGTCACCCCCTGGAATTTCCCCTTTTTCATTCTGTCCGAGCGTCTGCCGTTCGTGCTGGCGGCGGGGTGCACAGCGGTGGTTAAACCCGCCGAGCTTACCTCCACCACGACACTCAAACTCGCTGCGCTGCTCACGGAAGCCGGTCTGCCGGACGGCGTCGTGAACGTGGTGACGGGGCTCGGCTCGAAGGTGGGTCAGGCACTCGCGGAACACATGGACGTCGACATGGTGTCGTTCACCGGCTCGACGCCAGTGGGCCGCTCGGTGTTGACGGCAGCGGGCGGTAACATGAAGAAGGTCGGACTCGAACTCGGCGGCAAAAATCCGCAAATCGTGTTCGCGGACGCCGATCTCGCCGATGCCGCCGACGCCATTGCCTTCGGTATCTGCTTCAACGCGGGCCAATGCTGTGTGTCGGGCAGCCGGCTCGTCGTGCATCGCTCGGTGGAAGAAGAACTCGTCGCGCGGGTCAAGAGCGTGCTCGAGAAGGTGCGGGTCGGCGATCCGCTTGATGCGTCGAACCATGTCGGGGCGATTGTCGAAGCGCGTCAGTTCGACAAGATTTGCGGTTTCATCGAAGCGGGCAAACGCGACGGCGTGCAACTGGTGCATGGCGGCACGTCGAGCCAGGAGGGCGAGCGGTTCTTTATCCAGCCCACCATGTTCCGCAACGTCGAGCCGCACAGCGCGCTGGCGCAGGAAGAAATTTTCGGACCGGTGCTGTCGGTCACGTCGTTCGATACTTTCGACCAGGCCATCCAGATTGCGAACGGCGTGCCGTACGGCCTTGCCGCCAGCATCTGGACGCGCGATCTGCAAGGTGCGATCAAGAGCTTCCGCGAGGTGCAGGCTGGCCGCATCTGGGTCAACTGCACCATCACCGGCGGCCCGGAAATGCCGATTGGCGGCATCAAGCAGTCGGGTATCGGTCGTGAAACGGGACGCTACGGGGTCGAGGAATACACGGAACTGAAGTCGGTTCATGTCCAGTTGGGCAATCGGCCGCGCTGGATCGGCTGATCCGGCCAGGCTCGATCAAACGGCCGTTAAGAGCCGTTGTACAAGCGTCAGGAATAACGGAGTCGCACGCAGCAACGTGACTGCAGAACAGTATCGGAGACAGCAATGTATGACTATGTGATCGTAGGGGGCGGGGCCGCGGGTTGCGCGCTGGCGGCGCGTCTGAGCGAAGATGCGGGCAACCGGGTGCTGCTTCTCGAAGCCGGACCGGCCGATACGGATCCGTACATCCACATGCCGGTTGGCTTCTTCAAGATGACGTCCGGTCCTTTGACATGGGGTTATCGCACGGCTGCGGCGGCCGAAACCCAAGGGCGGCAGATTCCGTTCGCACAGGGCCGCGTGCTCGGCGGTGGCGGCTCGATCAATGCCATGGTCTACACGCGTGGACAGCCGTCGGACTATGACGGCTGGGAGCGCGACGGCTGCACGGGCTGGGGCTTTCGCGATGGCGTGCTGCCGTACTTGCGCCGCATGGAAGACAACGAACGTCTGTGCAACGAGTATCACGGCGTGGGTGGCCCGCTTGGCGTGTCGGATCTCATCAGCGTCAACGAATTGACCAAGGCGTTTGTCCTGGCAGGGCAGGAAGCGGGCATGCCGCACAACAGCGACTTCAATGGCGCACAGCAGGAAGGCGTGGGCGTGTACCAGGTCACGCAACGCAATGGCAAGCGCTGCAGCGCGGCGGTCGGCTATCTGCGCGATGCTCGCTCGCGGCCGAATCTGACGGTGCGCACCGGGTGCCTCGTTTCGCGTGTGGTCGTCGAAAACGGCCGCGCAATCGGCGTTGAATTTGCGCCGGGAGACGATCGCTCGAATGTGACGATTGCGCGTGCCGAACGCGAAGTGATCGTGACCGCTGGCGCGATTGGTTCACCGAAACTGCTGATGCTCTCGGGCATCGGACGCGCCGAAGACCTGGAGCGCGCCGGCGTGAAACCCATACATGTGCTGAACGGTGTCGGACAGAACCTGCAGGATCACTTCGATATCGACATCGTCTACGAGTTGAACGGCGCGTACAGTCTGGACAAGTATTCGAAGAAGCACATGATGCTGCTCGCCGGCCTCGAATACAAACTTTTCAACAAGGGACCGGTCACGTCCAACATCGCCGAAGGCGGCGCCTTCTGGTATTCGGACAGCAGCGTACCGACGCCCGACCTGCAGTTTCACTTCCTGCCCGGCGCAGGCGTCGAGGCCGGCGTGCCGCCGGTGCCGTCGGGTTCGGGCTGCACGCTGAACTCCTATTTCCTGCGGCCGCGCAGCCGCGGCAGCGTCACGCTGCACAGTGCCGATCCCGCCGACGCACCGGTCATCGATCCTGCCTATATCCGTGACCCATATGATCTGAAGGTGGCCGTCGACGGGATTCGTCAGAGCCGCGAAATCATGAGTCAGAAGGCGCTGAGCAAATACATCAGGAGCGAGCACTTTCCCGGCGGCAGCGTGCGCACGCAAGCCGAGTACGAGACCTACGCACAGCAGTACGGACGCACCGGTTACCACCCGGTTGGCACCTGCAAGATGGGCATCGACGAACTGTCGGTTGTCGATCCGCAATTGCGCGTGCACGGCATCGCTGGACTGCGTGTCGCGGATTCGTCGGTGATGCCGCGTATCGTGAGTTCCAATACGAACGCGCCGACGCTGATGATCGCGGAGAAAGCGGCAGATCTGATTCGCGGTCTGGCGGCAACGCCTCGCCCCGTGGTGGGCAAGCTCGCGAGCACCTCAGGTCGTGCAGCGCTCGAGGCCGCAGCGACAGTTTGACGTCGGACCAGGACGGTTGGTGAGGAAAGCCCGGAAAATCTGGGCTTTCCTGTCCTAATCGTAAATATCTGGTTATTTATTTCTAGCCCTGGTGAAAAGGGTCTTTCTGACTCGGAGGAGACATCATGTCGAAACAGGATCAACACACAGGTGTATCGCGTCGCGACTTTATCAAGCTCGGCGCAGGCACGGCCTTCGCCGTCGCGAGCGGCGGCATGTCGGGGCTATCGTTCGGCGCCGGGCAGACGACGCTCGCCTGCTCGTTCCGCTCGCTGACCAATCCGTATTACACCGCGTTCAACAAGGGCGCACAGAGCTTCGCAAAGAGCATCGGGTTGCCGTACGTACCGCTCACCACCGAAGGCAGCTCCGAAAAAGGTATCGCGGATATTCGCGCGCTGCTGCAGAAGACCGGCGGCAACCTGGTGCTGAACGTCGACCCCAACGACTCCGCCGACGCGCGCGTGATTGTCGAGGCCTGCTCGAAAGCCGGTGCTTATGTCACGACGATCTGGAATAAGCCGAAGGACCTGCATCCGTGGGATTTCAACCCGAACTACGTGGCCCACATGTCGTTCGACGGTGTCGCATACGGCGAGGCGACGGCCACTGAGTTGTTCAAGGCGATGGGGGGCAAGGGGGGCGTCGTCGCGATTGGCGGTATTTTCAGCAACGTGCCCGCCATCGAGCGTAAGGCGGGTTTGATGGCTGCATTGAAGAAATTCCCCGACATCCAGTTGCTGGACTTCCAGGTGGCGGATTGGGATTCGCAAAAGGCTTTCCCGATCATGCAGGCCTGGATGACGCGCTTCAATTCGAAGATCAAGGGTGTGTGGGCGGCGAACGACGACATGGCGCTGGGTGCGATCGAAGCGCTCCGCGCGGAAGGGCTGGCCGGTCAGCTGCCGGTCTCCGGCATGGACGGCACGCAGCCGGGACTCGCCGCGATCAAGGTCGGCGAACTCGTGACGACGGTGGATTGGGACCCGTACTGGCTGGGTGGCATTGGTCTCTCGATGGGCCTTCAGGCGCAGCAGAAGAAGTTGCAGGTCGCTTCCTTGCCCAAGGATCAGCGCGAATCGTTCTGCAAGGCGACGCTCGTGAACAAGTCGAACGTGCAGACGGTCATGGCGCGCGAATCGGCGCCTAACGCCGACTGGAACAATCTCTACGCCCGCGTCGCGGGGCCCGTGGTGTATCGATGAGCAAACTAACCGCAGCGCCTACCCGGCAGGCCGTCAGCACAACAACAACCGGGATCGGGTTCATGTCGATGCATTCCCTGCTGCAGCGCTTTGCGCCGCTGCTGGTCTTGCTGGCGCTCGGCCTTTGCATCGGTGCGGTCAATCACGATTTCTTCGATCCGATGAATCTGGCGCGAATCGCGATTTCTGCCGCGATTCCGCTCACCATCGCGCTCGGCGGAACGTTCGTGATTCAACTGGGCAGCATCGATCTGTCGGCGGAAGGGATTGTCGCGGTTTCCGCCATCACTGTGTCGATGCTGGTCGAGAACTCGTACAACGACAATCACTACGGCCTGTGGGTGCTGGCCGTGGCGATCGCCGCCGGCACGGTGCTGGGGTTGGCCAACGGCATGTTGCACGTGTTCCTGCGGATTCCGTCATTCATCGCCACGCTCGCAGTCGGCTTTGTGGCAACGGGAATCGGCACGGCATGGCTATCGGGCAACACGATCCGCGTGAGCGATACAGCGCTGCGTTCGATTGCGATTACGCGCTACGCGGGCTTGCCGCTGTCGGTATGGATCGGCTTGCTTGCGCTCGCGCTCGCGTGGTTCATCTACCGCCATACGTTGCTCGGGCGTCACACGCTGGCGATCGGCGGCGGTGAGGATCTCGCGCGTCTGAACGGGGTGCGGGTGCGACGCGTGCGGATTGCGATCTTCGCACTCGCAGGTGCTTTCTATGGTGTGGCCGGCATCCTCGCCGTCGCGCAATATGGGCAGGGCCACGCGCTCATCGCAGACGGCCAGTTGTTTGTCGCGATCACGGCCATCGTAGTAGGCGGCACGTCGCTCGCAGGTGGCAACGGCAGTCCGTTGAACACGCTGATCGGTACGTTGATCGTCGTGGTGCTCGGCAACGGCATGGTGCTGCTCGGCGTGCCGCCATACGTGCAACAGGGCATTCAGGGCGTGCTGATCATCGTAGCCGTGACGCTTGCGCTCAATCGCTCGCACCGGCGCATCGTCAAGTAAGCCTGGGAGATTCGACATGCTGAAACTCAAGAACATCACTAAACGCTTCCCAGGTGTGCTCGCACTGGACGACGTGTCGGTCGAAGTGCGGCCCAATGAAATCGTCGGCCTGATTGGCGAGAACGGCGCAGGCAAGTCGACGCTGATGAAACTGCTGACCGGCGCGTACCGTCAGGACTCCGGTGAAATCACGCTCTCCGGCCAGCCGCTCGTGATTCGCAATCCCCGCGACGCTACCGCGAAAGGCATTGCGATGGTGTACCAGGAGCAATCGATCCTGCCCAACCTGACCATTGCCGAAAACCTGTTCCTCGGCCGTGAAGAAGATTTCACGACGTTCGGCCGGATGAACTGGTCGAAGCTCAAACGCGCAGCGCAAGCTGAACTTGCCACCGTGCATCTCGACATCGATCCGTTGACGGTTTGCGAAGACTTGTCATTCGGCCAGCGTCAGATGGTGGAGTTGGCGCGTGCGTTGTCGCTGGCGAGTCGCACGGGCGGCACGCCGATCATCCTGCTCGACGAACCGACTTCCGTTCTGGAGGCCGTCGAAATCGAAATCCTGTTCAGGCTCGTGCGCGAACTGAAGTCGCGCGCGTCGTTTGTGTTCGTCTCGCATCGTCTGGACGAACTGCTGTCACTGAGCGACCGCGTGTACGTGATGAAGGACGGCAAGGTGGTGGCGGAGATGGCGTCGGTGGAAGCCTCCGTCAAGCAGCTTCATGAGTTGATGGTAGGCCGCTCGATGAACGGCGAGTACTACCGCGAGAACCTGCAAAAGCCATGTCGCGATGAGGTGGCGCTTTCGGTTCAACATGCGTCGCTCGGTCATGCGTTGAACGATGTGTCGTTCGAGTTGCGCCGTGGCGAGGTCTTCGGTGTCGCAGGCGTGGTGGGCTCGGGGCGCGAAGAACTGTGCCGCGTGATCGCCGGACTTGAAAAACTCGATTCAGGCGAAGTGCGGATTGGCGGCACGCTGCTCAGGCCGCAGGCGAACCACGCGGTCGCATTGGGGGTGGGCTATGTGCCCCGCGAGCGCAAGGTGGAAGGACTCGTGACACAGATGAGCGTAGCGGAGAACCTGACGTTACCGCGACTGAGCGCGGTGAGCCGGGGCGGCGTAGTGCGCAAGGCAAGCGAACGCAAGATCGCCGACGAGTGGATCCAGCGTCTGCATATCAAGACGCCTGGGCCCGATGCGTCCTGCCGCAATCTGTCGGGCGGCAACCAGCAGAAAGTCGTACTCGCGAAATGGCGCTTTGCCGGCAGCCGGATTCTCGTGCTCGACCATCCGACTCGCGGCCTCGATGTGGGCGCGAAAGAAGAGGTCTACCAACTGATTCGCGAGTTGACCGCTGAAGGGGTGGCCGTCGTGCTGACGGGCGACACGCTCGAGGAAATTCTGGGCCTCAGCCACCGCGTCATGGTGATGCGCGATGGCCGCGCGCAAAAGGTTCTGCCATGCGAAGTGGGCTCGAAGCCATCGCAGGTTGAAATCGTCGAACATATGGTGTGAGGCTGCTATGTCATTACTGAAATCACCTTCGCGGGCAACGCTTCGCGACAACGCGCCAGTGGCTGCGTTAGTGGCGTTGTACATGTTGATCGAAATCGCGCAGCCGGGTTTTATGGCGTTATCGACGCAACTCGGCCTGCTCGCAGACAGTTCCACGTTGTTCATCATGGCGGCCGGTACCACCTTTGTGGTGCTGCTTGGCAGTATCGATCTGTCGCTGCAGGCAGTCGCATCGCTGGCAAGCGTGATGGTCGCGCTGTTCCTGCCTCGCTACGGCGCGTGGGCGGCTGTCATTGCACTAGGGGCGTCGTTTGCGATCGGCCTCATGAGCGGCGTGATCCAGACCGTGCTGCGGATTCCTTCGTTCATTGCGACGCTCGCGATCAGCGGCATTGCCGCGGCTGCGGCGCTCACGCTGTCAGGCACACGTTCGATTGCGATCAGCGATGACATGCGCAACGCTTCGCTTGGCTGGACGACGGGGACTTCGTTCGGCATCCCGCATGAGATTTTGCTGGCCATTGCGGTGTTTGCGTTCTGCTGGTTTCTGCATCGTTCGACTGTCTTTGGTCGTCACACCGATGCAATCGGCGCAGGCGAGCCGGCCGCCATTGCATCGGGCGTGCGCGTTTCCGTGACCAAATGCCTGGTGTTTGCGACCTCGTCGTTTTTTGCCGGCCTTGCCGGTGTCGTAATGGCGGGACGGCTTGGCAGTGGCTCGCCTACGTTGGCCAATCAGTTTCTATTGCCGGCAATCGCTGCGGTGATTGTCGGCGGAACGGCGTTGACCGGTGGCTCAGGTGGCATCGTGCGCACGCTGATCGGTGCGTTGCTGGTGTCGGTCGCGCGCGTGGGCATGACGTTTGTCGGCATCAGCGTGTTTGCACAACAGATCGTGTTCGGCGTGATCCTGATTGTCGCTGTGACAGTGGCTTTCGATCGCTCGAAGGTGTTGGTCATCAAATAGGTTCAAGCGTGGTCAGTCTGGACTGACATGGACAATCTGGCGGAGAAGGGTGGTTACGAAATGAAAGTGCTAGTAGCAGTCAAGAGAGTGGTCGATTACAACGTGAAGGTTCGGGTGAAGTCGGACGGCACGGGTGTCGACATCGCGAACGTGAAGATGTCGATGAATCCGTTCGATGAAATCGCAGTGGAAGAAGCGGTGCGTCTGAAGGAAGCCGGTGTGGCGACCGAAGTGATCGCTGTGTCCGCAGGCGTCACGCAAGCGCAGGAAACGCTGCGCACGGCGCTGGCGATCGGCGCGGATCGCGCGATCCTGATCGAGTCGACCGAAGAACTGCAGCCGCTGGCGGTTGCCAAGCTGCTGAAGGCGCTGGTGGACAAGGAGCAGCCTTCGTTGATCATTCTCGGCAAGCAGGCCATCGACGATGATTCGAACCAGACCGGCCAGATGCTCGCCGCGCTGGCTAATCTGCCGCAAGCGACGTTTGCATCGAAGGTTGTCGTGGCTGACGGCAAGGCAACCGTGTCGCGCGAAGTGGACGGCGGCGCCGAAACGCTGTCGCTGACGCTGCCGGCCGTGGTCACCACCGACCTGCGCCTGAACGAGCCGCGCTATGTGACGCTGCCGAACATCATGAAGGCAAAGAAGAAGCCGCTCGAAACGATCAAGCCCGCAGACCTGGGCGTGGACGTCACGCCGCGCCTGAAGACGTTGAAAGTCGCCGAGCCGCCGAAGCGCTCCGCCGGTGTGAAGGTGCCGGACGTGAAGACGCTGGTCGAGAAGCTGAAGACTGAAGCCAAGGTGCTTTAAGGAGACGGACGAAATGACGAATCTTGTTAATCTTGTAATAGCAGAACACGACAGTGCGTCGATCAAGGCCGCGACGCTGAACACGATCGCAGCGGCGCAGAAGATTGGCGGTGACGTTCACGTGCTGGTCGCGGGTCACAACGCACAAGCTGCTGCCGATGCGGCTGCGAAGATCGCGGGTGTGTCGAAGGTGCTGCTGGCCGACGCGCCGCAACTCGAAGCGGGTCTCGCGGAAAACGTCGAAGCGACGGTGATGAACATCGCGAAGGACTACACGCATATCCTGGCGCCGGCGACCGCTTACGGCAAGAACATCGCGCCGCGTATCGCCGCGAAACTCGACGTCGCGCAGATCAGCGACATCACCGCCGTGGATAGCGCCGACACGTTCGAGCGTCCGATCTATGCGGGTAACGCAATCGCAACGGTGCAATCGGCTGATCCGATCAAGGTCATCACGGTGCGCTCGACCGGCTTCGATCCGGTGGCAGCAGAAGGCGGCAGCGCGAGCGTGGAAAAGATCGAGGCGGCAGCAGACGCGGGCGTTACCCAGTTCGTGAGCCGTGAAGTGACGAAACTGGACCGTCCGGAACTGACGTCGGCGAAGATCATCGTGTCGGGTGGCCGCGGTCTGGGCAATGGCGAGAACTATACGAAGGTTCTGGAGCCGCTGGCCGACAAGCTGAACGCGGCGCTGGGCGCTTCCCGCGCAGCCGTCGATGCGGGCTTCGTGCCGAACGACTATCAGGTCGGCCAGACCGGCAAGATCGTTGCGCCGCAACTGTACGTGGCCGTCGGCATCTCGGGTGCGATCCAGCATCTGGCCGGCATGAAAGACTCGAAGGTGATCGTCGCGATCAACAAGGACCCGGAAGCGCCGATTTTCAGCGTCGCCGATTATGGTCTCGTGGGCGATCTGTTCGAGGCAGTGCCGGAATTGACCGGGTCCGTTTGAGCCTGCCAGATAGGGAGTCTAAAGTGCGCAAGACGCGGATTGCAATTATCGGTGTTGGGCTCGCGGCCACGCCGCACGCGCTTGCTCTGAACGATTTGCGTGAAGAAGTTGATGTGGTCGGTGTGCTGGGACGCTCGCGCGAGCGGCTTGAGTCGTTCGCGAACCTGTATGGTTTTCCGCTCGCTGAGTCGCTCGAGTCTGTGCTCGGAGATCCATGCGTCGACGCCGTCCTGGTGTTGACACCGCCGCACACGCATCTTGATATAGCCCTGCAAGCTGCGGCTGCCGGCAAACACGTGCTACTGGAGAAGCCGCTCGATATCTCGACGCAACGCGCAGAACGGATAGTGCAAGCGTGTCATGACGCCAATGTGCGGCTCGGTGTGGTATTTCAAAACCGCTTTCGTCCGGCGGTCCAGCGGCTTGCCGGTCTTGTGCACAGCGGTGCGCTTGGCCCGCTCGCTTACGCGGGACTAGATCTACGCTGGTGGCGCCCGCAGTCTTATTACGATGAACCGGGCAGGGGCACCTACGCACGCGATGGCGGCGGCGTACTGATGACGCAAGCGATCCACTCCCTCGACCTGCTCATGTGGCTCGCAGGTGATGCGTCATCGGTGTCAGGAACGACGGTGACCACGACATTGCACTCGATGGAAGCGGAGGACTTCGCAAGCGCTACGCTCAACTTCAAAAGTGGCGCGGCTGGCTACCTGCTTGCAACCACCGCTGCGTTTCCAGGTTTTCCCGAGCGCATTGAACTGGCCGGCACGCACGGCACGGCTGTGCTCGAGGGCGGGGCTTTGCGGGTGTTCTTTCACGATGGCGGCAAGCATGAATTTGACGATCCGTCTTCGACCGGCTTCGGTGCGAAGCCGATGGATTTTTCTCACGTTGCACATCGGGAGCTGATCCGGGATTTTTGTGCTGCGATCCGGGAGGATCGGGCACCGGCAGTCGTCGGCGACGATGGGTTGCGGGTGCAACGGTTGATCGAACGCATCACACGTGGACGTGGAGGTGACTTTTGAGGCAGATCGATGGCGAAACAAAAATCGTCGCCATTCTGGGTGACCCTATCGCACAGGCGAAATCGCCCGAGCTGTTCAATGCGCTGTTCGAACGTCATGCAGTGAATGCCGTGCTGATTCCAATGCACGTACCGCCTGCTCAACTCGGTGCGGTACTCAACGGCCTGCGCGGTATCGTCAACCTTGCGGGCGTCGTGGTGACGGTGCCGCACAAGTTTGCTGCCGCTGCATATGCGGCGAACTTGTCCGATTCGGTTCGGCAAACGGGCGGCGTGAACTGCCTGCGCCGTGAAGCGGACGGCACGTGGTCTGGTGCCATGTTCGACGGTAGCGGCTTCGTGAAAGGCCTCGCCGCATGTGGGCAGGTGGTGCGCAACAAGTCGGTGCTGCTGGTCGGAACCGGCGGGGCAGGCACGGCAGTCGCACATGCGCTTCTCGATGCCGGTGTTATATCGATCGACCTGTACGATGCCAATCTCGAGTCGATGGGACGTCTCGAAGACGCCTTACGTTCGCGCCGAAGCGCCGCGTCGATACGTCGAGGCGTGGCATCCGCGCAAGCAACACACGACCTGATCGTCAACGCAACCCCGTGTGGGATGCGCGCCGGCGATCCCTCGCCGATCGACCTGACTTGCGCCAGTCAGCAGGCGGTCGTTGCCGATCTCATCATGAAGCCCGAGCAGACGCCGCTGTTGAACGCGGCCAAAGCGCGAGGTCTAACGGCCCATTCTGGTCGCCATCTTCTCGAAAGCTCTGTTGAAACGATGGCCGCATTTCTGCGACTCATGGCCTGACTCCGTCCAGCGTAGGAATGCTGTAATCGCTGCGCCGCAATGTTTCGCACAAACGGTGGAAACGCCAGGGAAAACCCGCTTGATCGATATTCGAGTCAGGCCTAATATCAACTTTAAGTAACTATCCGGTGAGTTACATAGAAGCGGGTAAGCAGATTAATTAGATAATTCCCGCATACACCTCGAATAAATTCGGAGTTGCTCCCAGGCGCTGACTCTGGTCGATACAGGAGACGAAAGATGGATCCGGTGGCAAAGCGAAAATGGCCGCGTTCAGGGCTCGAGACAACCATGATGGGCTTCGGCGCTGCGCCGATTGGCAACATCTTCAGGCCGATCAGCGAAGAAGATGCCGCGACGCTGATCAAGGCTGCGTGGGACGCAGGAGTCCGTTACTTCGACACCGCCCCGATGTACGGCCACGGTCTGAGTGAGGCGCGTTGCGGGCAAGGGCTGCGGTGGTATCCGCGTGAGGAGTACGTGCTCTCGACGAAGGTAGGACGGCTGCTGAAGCCGCGCAAACGCGCGGAGATCAACTTCGCGCCATGGGTGGACGGTCTGCCGTTCGAACCCGTATTCGATTACAGCTACGACGGCACGATGCGTTCGATCGAGGACAGTCTGCAGCGTCTGGCGTTGGAGCATATCGATATCGCGCTGATTCACGACATCGACGTGTTTACGCACGGCGAGCGTCAGCCCGAGATGTTCGATGCTGCGATGAAGGGTGCGTCGAAAGCGCTGCTGAAGCTTCGCGACGAAGGTGTCGTGAAAGCGGTGGGCCTGGGGGTCAACGAGTGGCAGGTTGCCCACGAAGCAATCCGTCAGCAGGATTTCGACTGCCTGTTGCTGGCTGGCCGCTATACGCTGCTCGAGCAGGATGCGCTGGACGGCTTTCTGCCGCTGTGCGAAGAGAAGCAGGTGTCGGTGATTCTCGGCGGCGGCTACAACAGCGGCATTCTGGCGACGGGCGCCGTGCCGGGAGCGAAGTACAACTATGCACCCGCACCGGAAGCGATTCTGGAACGCGTACGCAAGATCGAACAGGTCTGCCGGGACTACTCGGTGCCGCTCAAGGCCGCGTCGCTGCAGTTCGTTCTCGGCCATCCGGCGATTCCGACCAACATTCCCGGCGTGCGCACGGTGGCGCAACTGGAAGACAACCTGCAGACCTTCCGCGCTGACATTCCAGCGGAATTCTGGGCCGAATTGAAGCGCCGAGGGTCGATCCGCGAGGACGCGCCGACGCCGCTTTAAGGTCCAATAAGGTCATTGCCGCGCACTCACGCTCTGCGCGGCACGCGACACACTCAACAAGCAATGCTGCCACGGTTCGCCATGGCGGAGGGGCTGTTTCGTCCCCGCGTTCACCTCGTTCACCGTTAGTGAGAAAGCCATGAAAGCTGCTGTACTAGTCGCTCCGAGGCAGTTCGAATTGCGTGACGTGCCGATTCCGGAATGCGGTGCATCGGATGTATTGATCAAGGTGGAGCGCTGCGGTATCTGCGGCACCGACCTGCATATCTATCACGGCAATTACTCCGCCGATCGCCTGCCGTTGATTCCGGGTCATGAGTTCTCCGGGACAATTTCGGAGATCGGTTCCGATGTGAAAGGACTGCGCGTCGGCCAGCCGGTGACAGCGGATATCAATCTGGGTTGCCGTAGCTGTTTCTATTGCCGCAAGAACGAAATCCTCAACTGCACACAGATGGTTCAACTCGGGATCCACGCAAATGGCGGCATGGCCGAGTACGTGCGGGTGCCGGCCTATGCCGTCGTTCCGCTGCCGCCGTCGATGCCGATCGAAGAAGGCACGATGGTCGAGCCGTTGTCATGCATCGTGCGCGCGTTTCGCAAGAGTCATCTGCGTCTCGGCGAGAGTGTCCTGATCATCGGTGCAGGTCCGATTGGGCAGTTGCACCTACAACTCGCGCTGCGTTCGGGAGCGGCGCCGGTGGTGGTGATGGAACCGAACGCGCGGCGCGCCCAACTGGCCAAGGAACTGGGCGCGGACTTCGTCGTGACCGATGCGGCGGAGCTGGAGGCCACCGTGCGGACCGCCACCGACGGAAGAGGTGTCGATGTCGCGATCGAGAGCGTCGGTCTCACCGAACTCTACGAACGGGCACTCGCGCTTATCCGTCCGGGTGGTCGCGTGATTGCCTTCGGCATCGCCAAACCGGGTCACACGTTCCGCATTTCAGCGCTCGATTTCGTTCTGCGCGAGCAGGGCGTCCAGGCGAGCGTAGCGGGAATGGGTGACGACATGCACGAGGCCGCGACACTGCTCGGCTACAAACGTATCGCTGTCGCGCCGTTTCTGACGACGATCTATCGGCTCGAGGATGTCGAGCACGCCTTTGCGCGTCTCGCCGAAGACAAAAGCGTACTCAAGATCCAGTTGCAGGTCGCCTGAACGAGCGCTTTGCCCGCGTCGTCAACTCAAGAGGTGCGCGATGAATGCCCTTGAAGTACGAGGAATCAGCAAGACTTACCCGGGCGTGCGTGCGCTCGATCAGATCGCCTTCACCTGCAGCAAGGGCTCCGTTCACGCATTGGTTGGAGAGAACGGAGCAGGCAAGTCGACCCTCATCAAGATTCTGAGTGGCGCGATTGCACCGGACGGCGGGGAGTTGCTGCTCGACGGACAGCCCTACGCGCCACAGTCGCCGAGCGAAGCGGCTATCGCCGGGGTCTCGACCATTTACCAGGAGTTCAATCTGATACCGGGATTGAACGTGACGGAGAACATCTTCCTCGGACGCGAGCGGATCGCAAACGGACTGCTCGACAGCCAGTTCATGCGCAAGCAAGCGCAGGCGCTACTGGAGCGCATCGGTGCGCCGATCGATGTGCGTCGGCGGGTTGGCACTCTTTCGGTCGCCGAGCAGCAACTCGTTGAAATCGCCAAGTCGTTGGCCATATCGGCGCGGGTGCTGATCATGGATGAACCCTCGGCAACGCTGTCCGACCACGAAATGACGTTGCTTTATAACGTGGTCAGAAAGCTCTCCACCGAGGGCGTGACGATCATCTATGTGTCGCACCGCATGGATGAAATCTTCGATCTTTGCGATACCTGCACGGTGATGAAGGACGGCCGCTCGGTATGCACACGGCCCGTCGGCGAATTGAGCCGGGACGCGCTGATCCAGCTCATGGTCGGCCGCGAACTCGATACGCGCTTTCCCGACAAGCGGCCGGCGGCGACCGGCGAGATCGTGCTCGAAGTCGAGGGTTTGCGCCTCGAACAACGCGTGCGCGACGTCAGCTTCTCCGTTCGTGCCGGCGAGGTCGTCGGCCTCGCCGGACTCGTGGGCGCGGGTCGAACCGAAGTGGCGAGAGCGATTTTCGGTCTCGAGAATGTCACCGGTGGCCGCATTTCGCTCCGAGGCCGCAGTCATCGGCCCGAATCGCCTTCGCAGGCGATTGAAGCGGGCATCGCGCTAGTTCCTGAAGACCGCAAGACCCAAGGCCTGGTGCTGGGACTGAGTATTCGCGAGAACGCTATCTTGCCCACGCTGAAAAGCATCTGCCGGTTCGGCTTCGTCGACGGCCGCAAGGAGCGGGCGCGCGTCGCGAAAGTCTACAAGCAACTCGCGGTGTCCGCTTCCAGCGTCGAGGTGCCTGTCGTGACACTGTCCGGCGGAAACCAGCAGAAGGTGGTTTTCGGCAAGTGGATGGCGCATTCGTTTTCGTTGCTGATTCTGGACGAGCCGACTCGCGGTGTCGACGTGGGCGCGAAAGCAGAGTTCTACAAGCTCATCGATGAAGTTGCGCGCTCAGGCAAAGCAGTGCTTCTGATCTCTTCGGAATTACCGGAACTTATCGGCATGGCCGACCGCATCGTCGGCGTGCGCGACGGTGTCGTGACAGGTGAGGCCATTGCGCTCGGCGCAACCGAAGAGTCCGTCCTACAAATGATTGCGAGGTAATCATGGCTATTGCCGAGTCGATGTCGAATATCAGTTCCAGCGAGCGCTTTTCGAATAACGCCTATCGGAGAATCGAGCTCGTTCAGCGTTACGGGATTCTGGCCATCTTTCTGCTGCTCTGCATGACAGCGGCCTTCTCGTCACCGTTCTTTCTCACGCCTGACAATCTGCTCAACGTCGTGAGACAGGTGTCGGTAGTCGGGCTGACCGCGCTCGGCATGACGTTCGTGATTTTGACTGCAGGTATCGATCTGTCGGTCGGTTCCATCCTCGCCTTGACGACCCTGGCGGTTGCGGGGCTGAAACCCTACGGTCCTGTCGCGTCGCTTGCCGGCGGTTTAGGGGTGGCAGTGGCATGTGGGTGGTTGAACGGTTTTATCACCACGAAAGGACGCATCCAGCCGTTCATCGTCACGCTCGGCATGATGACTGCGTTAGTCGGTGTTGGGCTCGCCTATTCCGATGGTCAACCTGTCATCGGTGTGCCCGTGTCTCTCGGATGGATCGGTCGCGGTCGTGTCGGTGGTGTCCCGGTGCAGGCCATTCTTTTTATTCTGATGGCGCTGGTTTCGATGTTGATTCTGAAGAAGACGCGCTATGGACGTCACGTCTACGCAGTGGGCGGCAACATCGAAGCAGCCCGTCTGTCGGGCGTTGCGGTGGATCGCGTGCGGGTCATCGCGTACGTGCTGTCCGGTCTTTTCGCTGGTCTCGGTGGCATCGTCATGGCCGCGCAATTGAACATCGGCGAAGCGAATCTTGGAAAGGGTCTCGAACTGGATGCCATTGCGGCGGTTGTGGTGGGTGGCACGAGTCTGGCCGGTGGTGCTGGTGGAATCGGCGGCACGATCATCGGGGTACTCCTGATCGGCGTGCTCAACAATCTGCTTAATCTTTTGAACATTCCTGCTTATACGCAATTGATTGTGAAGGGCGCCATCATCGTGATAGCCGTCCTGATTCACGCTCAGCTTAGTCGTTCCAAGGGCCGCTAGGCTATACGACACAAAGGAGACAACATGAAAACATCGAAAATTACACTGACCTTGACTACGGTGGCACTGTGTTTCAGTGCAATGAACGCCGCATGGGGCGCTTCGGAAACCATCGGACTGTCTCAGGAGAGCCTCGACCATCCGTGGCTCGCGACGCAGCGCAAGCAGATCGAAGCCGGTTCCAGCGCGGCCGGCATCCGTCTGCTGGCCACCGACGGACAGGGTAATGTGGCGACCCAGATTGCCGGCATCGAGGACATGCAATCGAAGGGCATCAAATTGTTGCTGGTTCAGGCGGGCAAGGCGGAGGGGCTGCGTCAGGAGCTGGCAAGTCTGAAAGAGCGCGGCGTCCCGTACATGTTCGTGGGCAAGCCAATTGAAAATGCCGGTGCGATCACGATGGTGTCTGGAGATAACCGTGCATTGGGTGTCGACGCTGGCCAGTTCATCGTCGACACCTTGACGCAGAAGAACGGTAAGCCGAAGGGTAATGTGGTCGTTCTCGAAGGGATTCCGGGAGACGAGACGTCGCTGAATCGGGTGGGCGGGGCGGTGTCGGTCATCAAGAAATATCCGGACATCAAGATCGTTGCGTCGCAACCTGGCGATTACCGTCGTCCTAAAGCGTATTCGGTAATGCAGAACATCCTTCAGGCACATCCGCCAGGCACGCTCGATATCGTTTTTGCCGCAAATGGAGAGATGGCGCTGGGCGCTATTCAGGCGATCAAGGAAAGCGGGCGGTCCAAAGAAATCAAGGTGACCGGGCTTGACGGACAGAAAGAAGAGTTGGACGCAATTCGGGCCGGCGATGAAGCCGCCACGTGGCTCTATCCGCCAGCTGGCACTGAGGGCATCGCAGTCGCGCTGAAAATCCTGAAGGGTGAAAAAGTCCCGCCGAAGATTGTCCTGCCGACGGTGCGTGTGACGAAAGACAATGTGGATACGGTCAAGCCCGCATTCTAATCCTGAGTACTTCTCTCATTCCGATACGAACTATCTGGCGGAAAACAGACGATGAAATTTCTCGGCATGGAACACGTTGGCTTCACGGTTCCCAATCTCGACGAAGCCGTGCAATTTTTCGAAAAGGCCTTTGGGGCGGTCACGGTGTTGGAAACGGGACCGGTCGTTGCGGACAACGCGTATATGGTGCGGCGTCTCGGCGTGCCCGAACATTGCCGCATCGAGAACATCAAGGTGCTGCGCTGCGGCAGCGGCGCGAATCTCGAGCTATTCGAATACTCGGGAGAACCTGCGCAATCGGCTCTCAAACGCAACAGCGAGGTGGGTGGCTTCCACATGGCCTTTCAGGTCGAAGATGCTACTGCCGCGGCCGCTCGCCTGCGAGAGATCGGCGTGGACGTGCTGGATGGGCCGACCTATGTCGACTCCGGTCCGATGAAGGGACTAACGTGGGTTTATTTGCGCACGCCGTGGGGGCAATTCCTGGAAGTGGTGAGCAGAAGCGGTCCGCTCGGATATGAAGAGGCAGGCGGCCCGACTCTTTGGGCGCCGCAATCCGCATAAGACAGGCGAGGGTAGGCAGCGGTGTTCAGCTCGATAGGTGTCGGCTGTCGTCTTCGAAATTCAGTGTCACGCCGGTACGGCGGTGCTGTCGTCCGCTGGGAGACATCAAATGCAAGAGATGGAAATCTGCTTCCCCGCGAAGGAGCAATTCGTTCTGCAACCCTGCGAACCGTCGGAGGCGTTACTCCCGAACGAGGTCCGTGGACGCACGGTTGCCACTCTCGTGAGTCCCGGGACGGAACTGGCGTGGGCGAGCGGAGAGGACTTTCCTGTCAAGCCGGGCTACTCGGCGGTGTTCGAAGTTCAGGAGCGTGGCGCAGAAGTAAATGGCGCGGCGGTGGGTGATCTGCTGTTCTGCATGGGCAGCCATCGCACCTACCAGCAGGTCGACGTAGCCCACACTGTTGCGATACCGTCCGGAATGAATGCGGAAACTGCGCTGCTGGCGCGCCTCGTCGGAGTATCGATGACAACGTTGATGACGACGAAAGCGCGGCCAGGCGACCCCGTTGTGATTTGCGGTGCGGGTCCGGTCGGCTATCTGGCCGCGCATATTTTCAGGATCAGCGGCGACGAAGTCACGGTCGTCGAACCGGATGCGAAGCGACGCGCGCAGGCAGAGCATTCGGGCTTGCGATCGGTGCTGCCGGCATTTCCTTTCGACCGTGTCGACCTTGCAGGTCAGGTTGCCCTGGTGGTCGACTGCTCCGGCCACGAGCAGGCGGTGCTGGACGGTTGCCGGATGGTCCGTCAGAACGGCGAAGTGGTACTGGTCGGCGTGCCCTGGCGGCGTCAGACGGATCTGTCCGCTCACGAGTTGCTCAATGCGGTGTTCAACGGTTTCGTGGAGTTGCGCAGCGGCTGGGAGTGGGCGTTCCCGTTGGTCTCCCGCAGTTTCAAGTGGGAAGAACTGCTCGGGGGCTACAACAACAGTGCGCAGAGCATCATGGCGGGCTTTCGCAAAGCGATGAAATGGCTAATGGAGGATCGCATTCCCTTGGCAGGGATGGTGCGAGTCGAATCGCCCGAAGCACCTGAGAAAGTCTATCGCGAGCTACTGGCGCGAAGCATCGATGAACCTTTCGTTGTGTTCGATTGGCGCAAGCTTCACATCGAGCATTGAGTTTCTTTCCTTACGCTAAGCGATTGCGGCAGATGGAATTGGTTTCGGGATACACGGGACCCTGGGGAGTTCATTTAAAGGAACAGCGGTGGGTAATTCCAGCTATAGATGGCGTATTTGCGCGCTGCTATTTTTCGCAACAACAATTAACTACCTGGATCGGCAGGTTCTCGGACTACTCAAGCCTGACCTTGCCGCCCGGTTTCATTGGACCGAAGCCGAATACGGCTACATGGTGGCGGTCTTTACGGCCTGCTATGCGTTCGGACTTATCCTGTCGGGCAAACTGATCGACCGATTTGGTGTCAAGGTCGGCTATGGAGTCTGTGTATTGGTCTGGAGTCTGGCTGCCTGCGGGCATGCTCTGGTGCGCAGCACGTTGGGGTTTGTGTTCGTGCGGTCGTTGCTGGGCCTGACCGAGTCGGGAAATTTTCCGTCGGCGGTGAAGTCGGTCGCCGAGTGGTTCCCTCGAAAAGAGCAAGCGCTGGCAGTGGGAATTCTGACGTCCGGGACCAGCATCGGCGCCGTGGCCGCGCCTGCCATCGTGCCGCGGCTTGCGGCTGCCTATGGCTGGCAGGCTGCCTTTCTTATAACGGGGCTTACGGGCTTCATCTGGCTGGGTCTCTGGTATGTCATGTATTACGCGCCGCAAAAACACCGCAGGGTTACGCCGTCGGAATTGAAGTACATCGAGGACGACCGTAGCGCGAACGAAGGTGCGGGCAAAGTCGTGGACTGGTTGTCTCTGCTGAGATCGCGAAAGACCTGGGCCTTCATTGTAGGGAAGGTGCTAACAGATCCCATCTGGTGGTTCATGTTGTTCTGGCTCCCGTCGTATTTTTCCACCCGCTATCACCTCGACTTGAAAAACCTCGGATTGCCGCTTGTCGTCGTCTACTTCTCGACCTCGATCGGAAGTATCTTTGGCGGCTGGCTTTCTTCGCAATTGATCACGCGGGGGTGGACGGTGCAGCGTGCGCGACAGAGCGTCATGCTGGGCCTGGCATTTCTGGTCGTGCCGATCGCTTTCTCACCATGGATCGATAACATGTGGGCAATGGTTGGACTGCTCAGTCTTGCGGCCGCAGCACATCAGGGATGGTCAGCTAATCTCTTTACCACGGCATCCGACATGTTTCCTCGAGCGCTGGTTGGGTCGGTAGTTGGCATCGGCGGCATGGCCGGAGCGGTAGGAGGCACGGTGTTTCCATTGTTCGTCGGGGCACTCCTCGATCGTTTCGTCGCGCTTGGCCGAATCAACTCGGGATACAACATTCTCTTCATCGTATGCGGCTCGGCGTATCTCGTAGCCTGGGGCGCGATGTTTCTGATCCGATCGTCGAAGCGACAACTGGACGGTGCTTTGGGGCAATCGCTTGGACTCTGATTTCTATCTGAAAGTTGGTGACGAGGTCATTTTGACGAAAGCGGTGACGGCTCAAGTCATCGACGCTTTTGCACGAATAAGCGGCGACTTCTCACCGGCTCACATGAGCATGGAGATCATGTCGCGATCGCCGTACAAAACACGTATCGCTCACGGTGCACTGCTCGTTGCATGGATGTCGCACTGCTCGACCGAGGTCGTGGAGCGACTATCGGGGCTGCGAGATGCGGGTGAAACGCCCGTGTCGCTCGGGTATGACCGGGTCCGTTTTCTCAAGGCCGCCCTTATCGGGGACATTTTGACGTACACGTATCGCGTGCAGGCCGTCGATCTGAAGCGGCGGCGTTCGGTTTCGAAACTGGACGTGGTCAATCAAACGGGAGAACTCGTCTGCGTGGCCGAGCACATCCTGAAGTTCGTTCCGCTGGTTGGCTAAGCGATACCCGGCTGGTGCTTTTCCAATAACTTTACTGGATTGCGGACTCGCTCCGCTTATATCGTCATGACTATTGCCGAAGACCTTCAGTTGATTTCGCAGCAGGAAAAGCTGCTGGTAGCACCCCGTTTCGACGCCGATTTCGGCTGGCAGATTGGGGCGCATCTACATGAAATTGCCAGGACACGAGGGCTACCGATTGCGATCGACGTGCGTACTTTCGGCCAGCCCATCTTCTACAGTGCCCTTACCGGGACAACGCCTGACAACGGAGACTGGGTGCGGCGAAAAAACAATACTGTCGCGCATTTCCGTTGCAGTTCATACGCGGTCGGCCTGCGACTGGCGGAATCCGGAGCAACGTTGAGCGACAAATTTGGTCTGTCGAACGCCGACTATGCGACGCATGGTGGTGGTTTTCCGCTGGCTGTTCAGGGTGCGGGCATCATCGGTTCGATTACCGTGTCCGGGTTGCCACAGCGTGACGATCACGGTCTGATAGTCGAGGTATTGTGCACGCTACTCGATCACGATCCCACGACGTTGCGGCTCGCTCATCAGGAAGGTGAACAGGAATCGTAGATCCGGTGACGGACGCCGACCCCGACTCTCCGTAGAGGACTTCCCGTTCAAATGTCTGATTCCACGATTATCTTCGACATCGACGCTGGCATCGCAACGATTACACTCAACCGCCCCACGCGGCACAATGCGCTGACGTTGGAGATGCTGGCGAGAATCGATCGTGCCGTCGCGCAAATTGAAGAAGCTAAGACGTTAGCGTCGTGCTGATCCGCTCGGCAAGTACACCTTATTTTTGTAGTGGTGCGGATATCGGGGAGTGGGGCGATATCGACGCTGAAGCGATGGGAAGCCGGTTCATTCGGGCCGGAAATCGCGTGTTCCGGCGTATTGCGGAACTTGATGTCCCGACGATCTCGGTGCTTTTCAGGAAATGCGCTCGGCGGTGGTCTGGAACTGGCGCTGTCGTGCGACTTCAGATAGCCGTGGTTCCAGTCGTCGGAGGACGCTATTAGCTTGAAATCTTGCGGCAGACCACTGGGAGTATGGGCGGTACCGAACGGAAGACATGGCCACTCACCGCGCAACGCTCGCATCAGTCCAGGCCATCGCGCATCGTCGCCCCATGGCGCAATATGTAGCGGCGATATGCTTCGACTCCCGCCGAGTTCGAATCGGACGGGCCCGAGCATCGGATCAGACCGGCCTCCAGATTGTCGATGCCAGCCGTTGTCAGCCGCCGTTGCGTCGCATCGTACCGACAACGGCTCGGTAGCGGCACCATTGAAAGCGAGACTTCTACGAAAAAAAAAGCCCGCACGAATGGCGGGCTAAATCCATATCCACAGAGACATGGAGGAGACTTCTTTAAAGTCTATCGAGGTCCCACAGAAGACCTTGCATAGATTCGATTCTCGTCAGGTCGAGAGGCTCACACCTATTTAACTTTTGCTGCCGCGGCTAACTTACGCACTCCCTCTTGCGGGTCTTCATTCGAGTTCATGAATTCAGTCACGACATCGGTAATTGCGCCTTCGGTGGCCGACGACTGAACATCGCCAAACGCCAACGACGGAAAGAACGAGTTGGACTTGATTGTGGCCTGTTCATCCGCGCGTGATTTCCTGGCGCAGGCGTCGAACTTATCCATGGGAACATCCTGCCGGACAGGGATTGAACCCTTGTAGAGGCTGAACTGTTCCTGGAAATCTGGAGTAGCCCCCTGAAACACCGGACACAGTCTCCCACTTAAAATAACGGGTAGGCATAAGACTGTGTTTTTGACTAACACCAGGCAGGAAATG